>BAXG01000036.1 GCA_001310455.1 Photobacterium sp. JCM 19050 | reverse complement strand
AGTCTCTTTTTGACTTCCCTCAACCGCTGACCCGGTGGTTTTGCGTTGAAGCGGGCGGCCATTCTAAACAAATCCAAAACCCTGTCAAGCAGTTGTTTTCAATTTGTTTTTGAAAGCTCCCAGAGCCTTCCCGTCACTGCGAAGTCGTTGCCTGTCCGCCGTGTCGGTGAGGACGCATTATAGGGATCCAGATCACACTAGCAACCCCTTTTTTGCCTGTTCTGACTCGTTCGTACAAATATCAGCCAAAAGCTTCCAAATTGACTACAAAACGTTCCAGTCGCTCAGCAAATTAAGGTGTAAAAGCCAATAAAGTCTATCACCGGGCCTTACTCAAAGCGTCTCAAACTAAAGAAATCACTGTTAGACACTATATAAGAGGGAATGAGGCAGAAGAGATTGCAGGGATTAAAAAGCGCATAAACGAAAAAGCCCCAGTCCTAAGGACTGGGGCTTTTGGGAATTTGGTGCCGAGAGAGGGACTTGAACCCTCACGCCCGAAGGCGGCGGATTTTGAATCCGCTGCGTCTACCAATTCCGCCATCTCGGCAATGCGGGCAATTATACGCAAGGGCACAGTCAACGCAAGCAATTAAATAACAGACCAAAACTGACTGCTACTTTTTTGACCTCTTAGTGACTCAAATAATCTCATCCTTATAAGAACAGCGATTTTGAGCATAACCATTTTCCGTTAAACTGGGCGTCTAATCTTTTAGAGGCCCCAAAGGAATGAGAAAGAAAAAACAAACTTCACCGCAACCATCAGAGAGTAAGGTTCAAATAGGAGCTGGCTTTTTCCGGAGGCTGGGCGCGTTTATCTATGATGGTTTGGTTGTTATAGCCCTTCTTATGTTAGCAGGTGCTTTGGGCGTCGGTTTTGGGGCAAGCCTGGTTGAGCTGGGATTGATCTCAATGGCGGGCTATGTCGATATCAGTGATTTTATGACAAGTCATCCCGTTGTAAGTCAGATATACACCTTCTATATGGCAGCGGTCCTGATGGGATTCTTTGTCTTTTTCTGGTGCCGCGGCGGACAGACGCTTGGAATGCGCGCCTGGCGTCTGAGAGTTCAAAACAGTGACGGCTCAAATATCACGATTATGCAGGCACTTATCCGTCTGGCGACAGCTTGCCTGGGGCTGGGAAATCTTTTGGTTATCTTTGATCCGAAGAACAAGGCATTTCAGGATCACTTTGCAAAATGTGAGGTTGTTGTTCTTCCCAAGCCGTAACAACATGCCAATTTGAGGTATATAAAAAAGGGGAAGCCAAATTGGCTTCCCCTTCTGCTGCCTTAAAGGGCACATACCGGTAATCAGCTAGAGCTTTCGCCTCAACAGGTACAGAGTTATTAGGACAAACACCATACTTGGGGCGCTTGCACCGATCACCGGTGGCAGTTGATAAACCAGACTCAGCGGACCAAACAGCTCGTTTGATATATAGAAGGTAAATCCAAAGATAACCCCCGAAAGCACGCGAGCCCCCATCGTGACACTTCGAAGCGGACCAAATACAAACGAGAGCGCCAAAAGCATCATTACGCCGACAGATACCGGCTGCAACGCTTTGCGCCAGAAAGCCAGCTCATATCGGGAGGCATCTTGCTTGGAATCCTTCAGATAGGAAACATAATCATAGATTCCGGACAGGGAGAGCTCCTCTGGCTTCATGGTTACGACTGCCAGCTTGTCCGGTGTCAGTGACGCCTTCCAGTCAACGTGAGGTTGCTTGGTTTCAGTAATCGCTTTTCCACCCATCTGCGTAATAGTGACGTTATTGAGGCGCCACTCATTATTACCAATGTAGTTACCACTTGGTGCAAACACGGTGTTTTGTAGATGGTTGTTCTTGTCGAACTTCCAGATAGTAATCCCTGACAGTGAACCATCTTCGCTGGTTCGGGCAATATAGATAAAATCGTTATCGTCTTTTGCCCACACCCCGCGACGCACTGAAATCACACTGCCACCGGATTTCGCCATTGAACGGAGTTCCCGGGCAGACTTCTGCGCTTCCGGCGCACCCCATTGTCCCAACGCCATCACGATCAGCATTAAGGGAACGGCAGTTTTTAGTACTGATGTACCAATATCCAGCTTGGAAAAACCAGCCGCCTGCATCACCACCAGCTCTGAGCTTGATGCCAACATGCCGAGGCCAATCAAGGCACCGAGCAAAACCGCCATAGGGAAGAACATTTCAATGTCACGTGGCATACTCAGCAGCACAAACATCAAAGCCTTGCCAAGGGTATATGTCCCCTCCCCGACAGAGCGTAGCTGCTCAACATATTTAATGATGCCGGACAAGCCAACCAGCGTGAAAAGGCACAGCGCGGTCGTGGCGATAATTGTGCGGCCGATGTACAAATCAAGAATCTTAAACATCATGCCCTCTTGAACTTCAAGCGCAGCTTACGCATAGGCAGGGTGTCCCAGCTGTTCAATGCCACTGCAACCAACAACGCCATGATATTGACCGACCAAAGGCCAATGTCGGCCGGCAATTTACCATCCTCAACGGCTGATTTCGCCGCACTGATAGAAAGGAAATACGCCAGGTAAAGCAAAATAGCCGGGAACAGTTTGGCAAAGCGCCCCTGTCGAGGGTTTACCGCAGACAGTGGCACAACAATCATAGTCATCAATGGAATACAAAGAATCAGCGAAATTCGCCATTGGAACTCAGCGCGTGCTTCCAGTGTTTTTTCCTTCATAAGATCCAGCGTTGGAATCGCATCCCAGTCACGGCTCTTTTTCTTCACTGCTCGCTGACCGATAAGGACCTGATAATTGGAAAAATCTGTCACCGTGTAATCCACACGGGTTGGCACACCTTCGTAGCGGGTACCATCCTGTAAATCGAGTACTTGCCTGCCGTCAGGCAACTCAGAAACAACACCCTTGCCGGCGTAGGTGACGCTAGGACGCAAAGAGCCTACCGGCACCGGCTGCGCAATGAACACGTCGTGGAGCTGTTTACCGCTGTCCGAGATATCTCGGATAAACACCACTGCCTGTCCATTGGGCGCTTCCTGGAACTGTCCCTTAATCAGCAGGTCCAGTCCGGATTCAGCCTGTAGCTGCTCCATTACAGCGGCTTCTTTGTCATTTGCCCAAGGGGCCAGCCAAAGCGAATTGTAGGCCGCGATGGCACCGGTAATCAGTGCCAGATAGATAGCAGCCCGAACGAGGAACTTATTCCCCATCCCTGTTGCACTCATCACAGTGATTTCACTCTCGCATAAAGACGGCCGAAAGTCAGTAAGATACCGATGAAGATACTGAGTGGTAACATCAGCATCGCCATTGAAGGCATATATAAGCCTACAAGAGTCAGGATTTCGTTACTTGGGATAGAGCCATCGCTGGCATTAGCTAGTACCCGGATAAACTTTTGACTGAAAAAGACCAGGAACAGTACAAACAGCACTGCAAGCTGACTCTTCACCGTCTCTTTGATGAGGTACCGAACAATAATCACAGACTTCGCACCTTAGAAAACTTGTGTTTTTGCTAGAATATCGATAATTTTTCGCAAAAGTGTTATTTTTTAATCTTTACGCATTGCCAAATTGGCTGCTTTGTAGCCACATTGATGTATCTTCAACACGCTACAAAAACGGCATTATCTATTATTTGGCCTTGCTTGTCTTTAGGATGTAGGAGTACGCATGGAGTTCAGTGTTAAAAGTGGCAGCCCTGAGAAACAACGCAGCGCGTGCATCGTAGTTGGTGTATTCGAACCGCGTCGTCTTTCTCCTGTGGCTGAGCAACTGGATAAAATCAGCGACGGCTACATCAGTTCTCTTTTGCGTCGAGGCGATCTCGAAGGCAAACCTGGACAGATGTTGCTACTGCACCATGTCCCAAATGTCTTGTCTGAGCGTGTACTGCTCGTTGGCTGTGGCAAAGAACGTGAGTTGGGTGAACGTCAATACAAAGAAATCATTCGTAAGACGATCAGCACCCTGAATGAGACCGGTTCAATGGAAGCAGTTTGTTTCCTGACCGAGCTTCACGTGAAAGGCCGCGACACCTACTGGAAAGTGCGCCAGGCCGTTGAAACAACCAACGACAGCCTGTACACCTTCAATCAGTTCAAGAGCATTAAGCCGGAAATTCGTCGCCCTCTGCGCAAACTGGTTTTCAACGTACCCACCCGCCGCGAGCTGAATATTGGTGAAAAAGCCATCAGCCATGGTCTGGCCGTTTCTGCCGGTGTGAAAGCCTGTAAAGACCTCGGCAATATGCCGCCAAACGTAGCAAACCCTGCCTACCTGGCATCCCAGGCCCGTCGCCTTGCTGATGATTTCGAACCTGTCACCACCAAGATCGTGGGCGAGCAGGAAATGAAAGAGCTCGGCATGCATTCTTACCTGGCCGTCAGCAAGGTTCAAAGAACGAAGCTATGATGTCGGTGATGGAGTACCGCGGTAACCCTGATCCGGAATCAAAGCCTATCGTGCTTATCGGTAAAGGCCTCACTTTTGACTCCGGCGGTATCTCGCTGAAGCCGGGTGAAGGCATGGACGAAATGAAGTACGACATGGGTGGCGCGGCATCAGTATATGGTGCAATGAAAGCCTGGCTGAACTCAACCTGCCGGTTAACGTCATTGGTATCCTCGCAGGCTGTGAAAACATGCCGGACGGCAATGCCTACCGCCCGGGTGACATTCTCACCACCATGTCTGGTCAAACTGTTGAAGTGCTGAACACTGACGCAGAAGGCCGTCTGGTACTGTGTGACGTACTGACTTACGCAGAGCGCTTCGAGCCTGAGTGTGTTGTGGATGTTGCCACTCTGACCGGTGCCTGTGTAATTGCCTTGGGTCACCACATCAGTGGTCTGCTCGCAAATCACAACCCGCTGGCGCATGAGCTGATGAACGCATCAGAGCAAGCCGGCGACCGCGCATGGCGTCTGCCAATGGCTGACGAATACCAGGAGCAACTCGACAGCCCATTTGCGGATATGGCAAACATTGGTGGTCGCCCAGGCGGTACCATTACTGCGGCTTGCTTCCTGTCGCGCTTTGCCCGCAAGTACAACTGGGCTCACCTGGATATCGCAGGTACAGCCTGGACGAGCGGTAAAAACAAAGGCTCGACCGGCCGCCCGGTTCCACTGCTGGTCCAGTTCCTGCTGAACCGCAGTGGCCAGGAAAATATCGATTAAGCGATTCGATGAGACAAGGAGCCATCTGGCCTCCTTTTTTATCTCCGAAATCTGTATCGGCACCCCAACCAAGACTGATAAGGGAAGCCATGGCAACCGCGACGTTTTATCTGCTGGATGAAAAAAGCGAACAGGACACGCAGCAACAAATGCTGGACATGACACTGGCGTTAATTCAAAGCCGGGCAGCGACAGGCCAGCGCCTGTTTATTCGTGCAGCAGACCGCGATATGGCTTTTGCGATAGACGAAGCACTATGGCAATTGCCACCGGAACAGTTTGTACCGCATAACTTAACGGGTGAAGGCGGACGAAGTGCGACGGCAGTTGAGATTGGCTGGCCAGGCATACGCCACGGCGGCTACCGCAATATTCTTATCAATCTTGCACAGGATGTGGCAAACTTTGCTCCATCCTTTGCTCAAGTGATAGACTTCGTCCCTTGCGATGAAGGTCTCAAGCAGCAAGCCCGGGACCGATACAAGGCATACCGCAATCAAGGTATGCAAATGACTACTCTTGCCATCGGCGATACGCCTAATTTCTGAAGACCGTTCAAGAACGCTATGGAAAAGACATACAACCCACAATCAATTGAACAGGCGCTGTACAAGCGCTGGGAAGACGCCGGCTACTTTAAGCCACATGGCGACACTTCAAAAGAAGCTACAGCATCATGATCCCGCCGCCAAACGTGACGGGCAGCCTGCACATGGGTCATGCGTTCCAGGACACCATCATGGATACCCTGATCCGTGCCCAGCGAATGAAAGGCAAAAACACCCTGTGGCAGGTTGGTACCGACCACGCAGGTATCGCGACCCAAATGGTCGTTGAGCGTAAGATCGCCGCAGAAGAAGGCAAAACCAAGCACGATTACGGCCGTGACGCTTTCATTGACAAAATCTGGGAGTGGAAAGGCGAATCAGGCGGCACCATTACCCGTCAGCTGCGCCGACTGGGTGCATCTGTAGACTGGGACCGTGAGCGCTTCACCATGGATGACGGCCTGTCTAACGCCGTTAAAGAAGTGTTCGTCCGTCTGTATGAAGAAGACCTGATCTACCGCGGCAAGCGCCTGGTTAACTGGGATCCAAAACTGCACACTGCGATCTCTGACCTGGAAGTGGAAAACAAAGACACCAAAGGTTACATGTGGCACTTCCGCTACCCTCTGGCAGACGGTGTAAAAACTGCAGATGGTAAAGACTACATTGTAGTTGCGACTACCCGTCCGGAAACCATGCTGGGTGATACCGGTGTAGCTGTTAACCCGGAAGATCCGCGTTACAAAGACCTGATTGGCAAAGACATCATCCTACCTATCGTGAACCGCCGTATTCCTGTTGTTGGCGACGAACATGCTGACATGGAAAAAGGCACCGGCTGTGTGAAAATCACACCGGCTCACGACTTCAACGACTATGAAGTTGGTAAGCGCCACAGCCTGCCAATGATCAACATCCTGACTTTCGATGCCAACATCCGTGATGTTGCTGAGGTATTCGATACCAAGGGTGAAGCAAGCGACGTATTCAGCGGTGAGCTGCCAGAGAAATACCGTGGCATGGAGCGCTTTGCTGCGCGTAAAGCTGTGGTTGCAGAGTTCGAAGAGCTCGGCCTGCTGGAAGAAATTAAAGATCACGACCTGACAGTCCCTTATGGCGACCGTGGCGGTGTGGTTATCGAACCAATGCTGACCGACCAGTGGTATGTACGTACTGCCCCTCTAGCCAAAGAAGCAGTTCGCGCTGTTGAAGACGGCGATATCCAGTTCGTGCCTAAGCAATACGAAAACATGTATTTCTCTTGGATGCGTGACATTCAGGACTGGTGTATTTCACGCCAGCTGTGGTGGGGTCACCGTATTCCTGCGTGGTACGACAACCAGGGCAACGTATATGTTGGCCGCGACGAAGATGAAGTGCGAAAGAACCACAACCTGGAATCAGTGATTGAACTGCGCCAGGACGAAGACGTACTGGATACCTGGTTCTCTTCTGCACTGTGGACTTTCGGCACCCAGGGCTGGCCGGAGCAAACTCCAGACCTGAAGGTATTCCATCCTTCAGATGTACTGGTGACCGGTTTCGACATCATTTTCTTCTGGGTTGCCCGCATGATCATGATGACCATGCACTTCATAAAAGATGAAGACGGCAAGCCGCAGGTTCCGTTTAAGACCGTTTATGTAACCGGCCTTATCCGCGATGAGAACGGCGACAAGATGTCGAAGTCCAAGGGTAACGTACTTGACCCACTGGATATGATTGACGGTATCGATCTGGAATCTCTGGTGACCAAGCGCACCGGTAACATGATGCAGCCTCAGCTGGCCGCCAAGATCGAAAAGAACACCCGCAAGACTTTCGAAAACGGTATCGAACCTTATGGTACTGACGCCCTGCGTTTCACCCTGGCAGCTATGGCTTCAACCGGCCGTGACATCAACTGGGATATGAAGCGCCTTGAGGGTTACCGTAACTTCTGTAACAAGCTGTGGAACGCCAGCCGTTATGTGCTGATGAACACAGAGGAGCAGGATTGCGGCATGGCAGGCGGCGAGATGGAATTCTCACTGGCTGATCGCTGGATCCAAAGTCAGTTCCAACAGGCAGCCAAAGACTTCAACGCACATCTCGACAACTACCGTCTGGATATGGCTGCGAACACCATTTATGAGTTCGTATGGAACCAGTTCTGTGACTGGTACCTGGAGCTGACCAAGCCGGTTCTGTGGAAAGGCACTGACGCGCAGCAACGCGCTACCCGCCATACACTGATCACCGTATTGGAGCAGACCCTGCGTCTGGCTCATCCTGTACTTCCATACATCACTGAAACCATCTGGCAAAGCGTGAAGCCACTGGTTGACGGTGTTGAAGGCGATACCATTATGCTGCAGGCACTGCCTCAGTTTGATGAAAGCCAGTACGATGCGGCAGTTGTTGCTGATATCGAGTGGGTGAAGCAGTTTATCGTCAGCATCCGTAACCTGCGTGCTGAATACGATATCGCGCCAAGCAAAGGCCTGGAAGTGATGCTGAAAGCAGCCTCCCAGGAAGATGCAGACCGTCTGGCTGCCAATGAAACCGTGCTGGTTTCACTGGCTAAACTGGAAAGCATCCGCGTTCTGGCTGACGGTGAGGCAACCCCTGCCTGTGCAACGGCACTGGTTGGCAAGTCTACCCTGATGATCCCAATGGCCGGTCTTATCGACAAAGACGCAGAACTTGCCCGTCTGGACAAGGAAATTGCCAAGACCGAAGGTGAGATCAAGCGTATCGCCGGTAAGCTGGGTAACGAAGGCTTTGTTGCCAAAGCGCCTGAAGCCGTTGTCGCCAAAGAGCGTGAAAAGCTTGAAGGCTATAAAGAGACACTGGTGAAACTGCAAGAGCAGAAAACCACCATTGCCGCGCTGTAATTTGGCGTAATGCATAAAAATGCCCGGGCATTGTCCCGGGCATTTTTGTATCTAATGAATCGATCCTTATACCAATTGGATTAATTCTTTGGTCTGAGATGACGCGGGAGAAATCATTCAGTTCAAGGCGCGAGTTGCAGATGCTTGTGGGGCTACCATCAAAACGAGCAACGCTGAAATGGATGATTTCGACCAGTCAGAATGATCAAAGAATTAGTCTGATTGGTATTAACCCTATGAAAACAAGGAAAAGCGGGGCGAAATATCCCCTCGCCCAACTTATTTTGGCATCACCGCCAACTCTGCATCCCCGTTAGACGGGATCAGGCTGAAAACTTCGCAGCCCTCTTCCACCAACTTGGATACATCATCATTGGCTGTCACCAGTGTAAGCGTCTTCTGATCCCAGACACAAAGCGGGACAGCTTTCGGGTAATACTCAGCAAACTGTTCGAAACTGAAGTTTTCCGTAATCCGGGTTACCTTCACTTGCGCCCCCTGAGCACTCATTGACGCCAGTTTGGCGTAGCTCATCGACTCATCAAACAGCGCCGCATTATTACCATGTACCATTTTATAGCGCGCATGCTTCTGCTCCCCGGATGTCAGCTCAAAGACTGCATCCTCACCCAGTTCATCCTGGTAAAACACCTTCACCAGTGGGTTGGTCTGCCGGTAGGGCGAGACCAGAAGCACCCGTCCAATCCCACCTAAATCCAAGTGGGTTTCAGCATGGCTGGAAGCTGGGTTACCAAAGTAGACCGGAATATTGTCCATGCGGGCCAACCGGATACTTTCCCAGTTGGTATCAGCCAATACCGTCCGGATGTCGCGCTCTTGCAGCAATTTTGCCAGTTGCCGTGTAAACGGAAAAGAACCAAAAATCAACAAGCCCTGAGGTGAGCCCTGTTTTACACCGAGCTTACCGGCCCACCAACTTGCTGTCAGGCTCTGGATAACCACAGTACCGATGATAACCAGGAAGACCAGAGGGACCAAAAGCTCAGCACCTTCAAACAGTTGCTTTTCCTGGAGCTTAATTGCGAACAGGGATGATACCGCAGCAGCGACGATACCACGCGGAGCCATCCAGCTCAGGAACCATTTATCCGGGCTCGTCAGGTTAGTACCAATGGCGCTTATCCACACACTGAGCGGGCGGGCGACCAACATCACTGCAGCCAGAAGCGCGATACCGCTCCAGCCTAAAGAAAGGAGGGCATCGGAGTTAAGGCGTCCGGCTAGGAGGATGAAGAGTGCGGATATCAACAGTACGGTCAAAGTTTCCTTGAACTCAATGATGTCCTCAATATCAACATTTTTCATGTTGGCAAGCCAGATACCCATGACCGTAACGGTCAGTAAGCCAGACTCTTCCTGTATCTCATTAGAGAAAACAAACGCCGCCAGGCTGAGGGTCAGCACCATGACATTTTTGAGGTAAGGCGGAACCCAGTTATTACGGATCATCACCCCAACCGTATGGCCGAAAAGTGCACCGGCACCCAGACCAATACCCAGGGTATAACCCAGCGCATGCAGTACATGGGTAGTTGGGTCGGCGGTAGAAACGATAAATTCATAAACCAGCACGGCAAAAAGCGCACCGATAGGATCAATAATAATTCCCTCCCAGCGGAGGATATTGCCAAGCTCATTTTTAGGCTGGATGCTGCGTAGCATCGGCACAATCACCGTCGGGCCGGTTACCACCACAAGGGCAGCAAATAGGCAAGCCAGTTGCCAGGAAAAGTCGATAAGAAAGTGGGCAGCGGTAGCAATCACGCCCCAGGTCACCAGCATGCCGAAAGAGACAAGGTGTGTCACCATCCGGCCGTGGCCGCTGATTTCCTTGAAGTTCAGGGTCAAAGCCCCTTCGAAAAGAATGATGGCAACGCCAAGGGAGACAAGCGGGAACAAGAGATCCCCAAACAGCATCCGGGTCTATCAGTCCCAGTCCCGGACCCAACGTCAGACCAGCCACAAGAAGTGGCAAAATAGCCGGTAAGCGCAAACGCCAGCCCAAATACTGGCAGCCGAGCGACACCACGCCGATCAGCGCCAGGCTGGCTGCAGCGGAATATTCCATCCGTAAGTTCTCTAAAAGTATCGGTAATGTGAAAACCAGTATATGGCTTGTAAGGTTCTGAGCCAGAAAACAAAACCCAGGCAGGGTCACGCGGCATCGTTATTCGCCAACACAATCAGTTGCGATTGTCAGAACGCAAACGGTTGATCCTGGCATCCAGATCCGGGTGGCTTTTTACCCACGCAGGCAACCCATCTTCCGGGTAGGCCTCTTTGAACAGCATAAACATCTCTGCTGCCGGCTCTGTTGTGCCATAGATTTGCTTCATGTATCGGGCGGCAAAGTCATCAGCTTGCTGTTCCGCCTCCCTGGAATATCCGTTGGTCGCTACAAAAACGCCGACACTGCGAGGGTATCCAAAAGACCTGTACTTTCGCCGGTAATCACCGCAACACCGGCTGAAAGCAACGACGAGCGGACAAGGGATTTCATCACATGCTGGTGTTCAATATGGCCGAGCTCATGAAGGAGAATGGCATCCAGACGAGGGGAGATACCTGACAGCTTAACCAGAGAGTCCAGCACGATGACAGTCCCGTCACTCAATGCAAAGGCATTCGGGCCATTGCCCCAACGTCGAAACTCCAGCTTAGGCGTGAAGGGAAGCGGGTCGATTTGGGCGACCAGAGCATCAAACCGCAGGGTTATCGCCTCTCTCTTGTCGTCGGACAGCTCAGAGGATTCAAAAATATGTTCATCAAGAGAAGCAGTGACTTCCTGCCCGACAAGTTTGGGGATCTTTGCAGGCATCACCCGGACAATACCATTGGTGATTGCCGGGATACCGTAGGTAAAAAAGAGTACAACGACAAAAACAGTCAACACGGTACTGGCGAAAATGCCTTTCCAGTTTCGCTCCAGACGCCCAACCAACCCAGGAGGTTTTTGGTGAACCAGCCAGCATTTAAGTTTTTGCTCTTCTTCTCCGGGAAGAAAGCTTTCCCCTCCCGGGAACCGCAATACCAAAGGAAGGTTGCCGATATCGGGTCCCGAATCAAGCTCCGAGACACTTGAATTCACCGTTTTATCCAGGTACCGGAGTTGCACCCTGCCCCCCGGCATACAAACCAGGGTCGCTGGTACTTTTTCAGCGCTTTTGGGCGGGTGACAATATCCGGCAATTTCCATCGGTTTGTTAACCCAACCCAATATTCACATCAAAGGCCTGTGCCAGCTCATCAGCAATGGACGACTTCGCATCGCCGTCGTGGTCTTTCACCGCGAGCGCCTCGACATCACCAACAACAACCGTGATATCCGCCAGGTAACGGGAGGTACGAACAATCACCCACGGCCGGGCAAGGCCAAGGGTAAACAACTGGATAAGGAAGTTACTCACGACCAACCAAAGATAGCTGCCGACCTCCATGGATGAACGAAAGGTAATTTCCGGATCGCTGCCGACAGTAGCCTGAGCGAAGATGTAATTCCAGGTCCGCACGGTAATGAACGCACTGACGACCATAAAACCCAGGAACGCAGCAAGATACAGCGCTATCACGGAAGCAATAAATCCTGTTCCGGGTTCCTGGCCTTCATTGCCACTGGCAATCATCGCCATGATATCTGATCCGACAGTGAAGAAGCCTATCACGGCAGCAATTGCCAATATTAGAAATCCTACCAAAGCCGCCAGCAAAAACGTTTTAATGTAAAACCGGGTTTCGATGATTGCAGAGAACGTTTGTTTTCCATACGCAATATTGTTGAGCACAAACCTGACCATACCGGCCATCGCCCACGCATAACCGAAAAATCCGACCACTACCGCTGCAACAAATAAAACAACTCTTATCAGGTCAGCGGCATCACCCAACCAAAATGGTGTAAATACCAGACCGGAAAACAGTAAGAAAATAATCAAGCCCCTTCCAAGAAACGCCCAATAAGCCCCCTTAAGAGCCGGTGAAATCAAAACGGACATTTCTGTAACGGGTCATCCGGGTATCAAACCGGATGTTATTGCGGATAAGCCAGGGCATAACCAGTAAAAACAGAATAACCAGCCCACCGGAAAACACTGGAAAAAATTGACTTGATACCACCCAAATGACCACACAGACAAACGCCACGATTCGTCCAATCAAGATCTGAATGGGTGTGGCGAGATATTCAAAACGCTCGCCAGCAATCTCAGTATTACCGTGAAGGTATTTTTTTGTTCGTACCTTTGCCCAGGCAGAATAAATTCCCAGCGTAATGATGCTCAAAAGGATATTCACAATCCAGATACCGAAGAACTCGCCTCCCCGGCCATGAAACTTCACCTGACTTTCCATCTTTCTTCCCTGACGTCCAATGGTTAGTTATTCACATGCCAAACGGCAACTTTTTGGACATTTAGCATAACAATAGAAGTGAAGATTATATGACGCCCCGAAGTGGAAAATTCAGAAATGAGAGTCGAACCCATGTAACCATTTGAATATAAGCGCATTAAAGCAATAGATTTCGATAGGAATCACCTATTGAAACAATCCTTCACTTCGATTTTATTTATTGATAATAATTATCAATAATGATTAACAAGAAAGGGAGGACATCTTATGAAAAAGACCATCAGTTTTGCAGTAATACATTTCACCATTGCCTTTACCGTGGCATACGTCCTGACAGGTGACATCCTGATCGGCAGCCTGATTGCGATGATTGAGCCGCTGTAAATACCGTTGCGTTCTTTTTCCATGAGAAGGCCTGGTTGCGGTTTGCTAATCAGCGCAGCCTGCAGGCAAAAACCACCAGCTTTGCGATAGTGCACTTTTCAGTGGCTTTTACCGTCGCCTACCTACTAAGTGGAGAACTCCTGACCGGTGGCGTGATTGCAATGATTGAGCCGGTATTCAATACCATCGCCTTCTACTTCCATGAAAATGTCTGGAGAAAGAAGGAGATTCGTACAGCCCGGCACGACAATCATTGCCACCCAGTCATGGCATAATCTGCCCGGTAACGTATTCTATATAAGGCAAGCTCCTCACTCTGAGGAGCTTCTTCACGGATGGAAGGAATGAAAGCAGAGCAACTCCGGCATCAGGTACGCCGGTTACTCCGTAACCGCGGACTTTTAGACAATCTCTACGGCCAGTCCGGCCTGACTACCGTACAGTGTCATGCCCTCATTGAAATCGATGCCCTGCCAACCACTCTCCCAGACCTCTCCGTTGCGCTGAATGTCGATACCAACAACGCCAGCCAGACTCTGGCAATCCTTATCAACCAGGGATTGGTGGAACAACTTCCGGAACAGGAAAGCAGCTCGGTTCCAGCCTATACCCTGACGGACAGCGGCAGGGGGAAGCTCAACGAACATCACCGGCAAATGAACGGTGAGATTACAGAATACGTTGCCCAGATGGATGACGACGAGATTCACTTCCTTCTTCACACCCTCGACCGCTACAACCGGGCAATGGAAAAAGTACCTCTTCAGCGTGGTTACACCTTGCGCCCCATAGAGCCGATTGATAATCCGGGTATTGCGGCGGTCATCCGGGCAGCCACCCGGGAATATGGCCTCACTGACGGGCAAGGCTTCAGCGCCACTGATCCGGCTCTGGACAGCCTGAGTGAAACATATAAACCCGGGAATGCTGGATACTGGGTCATTGAGAAAGATCTTAAGATCCTCGGCGGAGCCGGGATTGCCCCGCTGGAAGGGAAACCGAAAATAGCTGAGCTGCAGAAACTCTACCTGCGTCCGGAATGTCGATCCCTCGGGCTTGGCCGCCGGCTTGCGGTAACGGCACTAAAGTTTGCCAGGGAAAACGGCTATCAGGCCTGTTATGCCGAAACCACCCGAGCTTTGCCTATTGCTCGCGCGATGCTTCTTTCGCTGGGTTTTGAAGAACTCGATAATCCGGTTGGCAATACCGGCCATACAGAGTGCGATCTCCGGTTTATCAAGACATTCCACCCGCAAACGAACAAGGCCACCGGTTAAGGTGGCCTTGCTTTCACTTATCGCAGAAACGGCTTAATTGTAGCTGCTGTAGAGGTCGTAACTTCGAAGCCCGCCCGATAGCGTCTGCAGATCTGCTTCGCCAACAAAACGAATCCTCCGCGGCCGATCAGGCAGCAGGACAAAGCCGTTATCGTCAAAACGGCCGTCCCCTTCAAACTCCAGATGGACATAAAGCGCCGGCTTGGAGCAGGACACCATCACGTACAAACCGTCGGTGTCTTCACCCACTTCCGTCCGCACATCCGGGTCACGCAGGGGTAGCATTTTAGGCTTGTCCGGCAGCCAGGTATTTTCAATGCTCATCCGGCCATCGGTCATAGAAACAAAGAAAAAGCCTTCTTCTTCCTCACCGTCCAACTGCTCCTGTGGCCACTGCCAGACGACCTGATTGTCATCTGCATTCAATACGCAGCGCAGGGCGTCCCGATGCAGCACCTCACCATCCCAGCTTAACCAGATTACTTCGCCGCGAAGTTGCATGGCTTCACGCTATCGTTCACCACATGCAGTGAAAGGCCTTCACTGTCATGAATAAACGTTGCCATCTGCGGGGCGAAGAAATGGCGGGCGTGGTAATGCAACATCTTCCAGCGTCCGGAGTATTCAATCGACGACCATGAACTGACCGGCCAGCAATCGTTGAGCTGCCAATAGAGAATACCGCGGTTAACCGGTTTCTGAGCCCGCCAGAATTCACTTGCGGTACGAATGGCCATCGCCTGCTGCACCTGACTGAGGTAGAGCATGTTGTCGAAACCATTAGGGAAGCGGAAATAGCGAGTAAACATCTCCGTAATAATAGAGTTACCCCGGGCATTTTTCTGGTGCGACTCAAAGCTCGGGGATGTTACGTTCCAGTCCCCATCCGGGGCGAACGTCTTCACCGTTGGCAACGAAGGCCAGGACTGGTAGCCAAACTCCGAACAAAAACGTGGTTTCACGCACTGGTAGGCATCAAAGCTTTTTCCGGAATGCCACACATCCCAGAAGTGCATGTCACCTTTTCCATCGTCATGCCAGGCATCACCGAAGTCCAGGTCACCGTTACAGGGAGAACTTGGCCAGAACCGACGGGCCGGGTCAGCTTTTTCCACCTCTTCAGCCAACACCCGGTTGAGCCGGTCGTAATTTACGACATAACGCTCCCGGTTGGCTTTGGATTCGTCATACCAGCCAATTGCACCGATCACTTCGTTGTCACCGCACCACAGAGCCAGGGAGGGATGATCTTTCAGGCGGCGAACCTGGTAACGAAGCTCTTCCCGCACGCTGTCAACAAACTCTCGTTGGATGGATAAAGGGCACAAGAGAACATGAGATCCTGCCAAACCAGCAGACCAAGTTCATCGCAGATCTGGTAGAAGCAGTCACGCTCGTACATGCCCCCACCCCAGACCCGGAGCATATTCATATTGGCACTGGCAGCATCCTCGAGCAGTTGGCGGTAACGGGCGACAGTCTGCCGGCCGGGCATCGCATCCAGCGGGATCCAGTTTGCCCCGCGGCAGCTAACCGGCACGCCATTTACCCGAAGCTCCATCGACGCACCGGCTTCATCCGGCTCACAGTGCCACACCAGCTCGCGAAGCCCAAGGGCTTTCTCCACCACCTGTCCGTCAAGCTCTACTGCCAGTGGATAAAGCGGCTGATCACCATAGCCGGCAGGCCACCAGCGCTTGGGATGATCGATATGGAATGTCACACTGACGCTGCTACCACGCATGTCGAGTGGCACAGATTTCACCTGGTCAGCAAATGAGAAATTGGCTGACACCAGCCCACTGTTCACCGGGGTATAATTCAGGGTGACCGTGATGTCACAGCCTTCCCCACGCCACACTTGAGCTGTTTCTACGTTGTCCAGACGGGCAACTTTCAGCCCCCGGATAAACGCCGACTCGTACACCCCCATCACCGGCAGGCAGATTCCCCAGTCCCATCCGGCATGGCACTGCGTTTTGCGCAGCAGGTTCATATGCGGAATCTGGTTGTTGCCCTTCGCCCAGGCACCGGGAACGGCAACGTCTCAGCCCGCTCCTTTGCTTCTTCCGCCACCGGATGGAACAGAATCTCAACCCGGTTTGTGCCTTCAACCAGGTATTGCAGGATATTTACCCGGTAGCGGCGGAACATGTTGTCACAATCAGCAACAGCCAGGCCGTTAATCCGGATTTGCGCCAGGGTATCAACAAAACGCAGATCCAGCTCTATCGCCGGGCAGGTGAGCATCTGTTCGTTGATTTCGAATGTTGAGGCGATTTGCCACTCACACTCAGCCACCCAGCAGCCTCAGCTTCCTGTCTGGCCCAGTAGGGATCTTTGATTAATCCGGCATCGAGTAACGCTGAATGCACATCGCCGGGAAAGGTAAACGGAACAGGCGCCAGAGCCGGGCGGGAAATGCAGGTAAGCTCCCAAACGCCATCAAGGGTAAACTCCATTGGAATACCTGAAGACAGTTAATGCAACTGAGGGCATTCTACGCCGCCTGCTTTGAAAAATCTGGTTCAAAATCAGAAATCCAGACAGATTTTAGTAACCAATTACGAGTAAAAAAAAACCGCCGGGAGTACATCCCAGCGGTTATTATTCTCAGAAAAATCAGCCGACAGATTACTCTTCGTCGCCTTCTTCTTCCTCGTCGTCTTCACCTGACTCGAAGTAAGTACCCAACCGTCATAGTAAAGACCGTGCTTGTCAGCCAACTCAACAAGCTGGGCAACCTGGGCATCGATACGGTCAGCTTCCAGGGCACTTTCCATAATCGCATCGCAGCAAAAGACTTTCGTGCCGTCTTCCAGCTCTGCTTCTTCTGCCTCGTAGATTTCGTAGCCTAGTTTGAATGCCTGAACCGCTACCGCTTCCAGCGCTTCAAAGTTTTCGCCGGCAGATGGTGCTCAATGGTGTACAGCGCGTCTGGATCACTGCCGTCTTCCAGCAATGAATCAATAATTTCTCGGGTTTCTTGTTTCTGTTCTTCAATGAGTTCGGCAGACATCGCACTCTCTCCAGCCTGAATAATGTCGGAGCGAACTATGGCACGTATTCCGCATTTTTACCATCCTGACTGCGGGACTCAGAACTAAAATTGACCTTAAGTGAGAAGATTGCCATTATTGCCAATGAGTCAACAGAATGTTAAATAAAGTGAGAAATGCATAATTTTTCACTGGGAATCTGTCAGGTAATTAGGGAAATGAATTACCAAACGCGCATTTTGCATACTTCCGCAAATTTGCAGCGCAGAATCTCCAGGCCACAGAATTCATGCCTTAGAGAGGAGCCTAGTGACCGGAGATTCGACTTCTTTGAATAGTTAAATGGATTTACAGCTTATTCAGGCGTATTTATTCAATAAACACGTATTTACTGCAATCTGACTGAAAAATCCTTCACTTGAGTTTAGCCAGAACAAAACACAAGAGAGAGATTAACATGAGCCAGTTTTATGTGGGGTCAGAAGTCGGCCAACTTAAACGCGTTATGCTGCACAGACCTGAAAGGGCACTGAATCACCTCACTCCGTCCAACTGCCATGAACTGTTGTTCGATGATGTCCTTGCGGTTGAGCGCGCCGGGAAAGAACACGATGTATTTGCGGACACCCTGCGAAACCAGGGCGTAGAGGTGTACCTTTTACACAATCTGCTGGAAGATACCCTGGCTGTACCAGAGGCCAAAAAATGGCTGCTGGACACCCAAATCAGCGAAAACCGCCTCGGTTACCAGTTTGCGGAAGACGTCCGCGCTCACCTGACCGCGCTCTCCAATCAGGAGCTGGCCGACATCCTGCTTGGCGGCCTGAGTTATATCGACTTCCACGTCCCGTCATCCTCAATGCTGCCGGCAATCAGCCAACGTACGGATTTCATCATCGAGCCATTGCCAAACCACCTGTTTACCCGGGATACCTCCTGTTGGGTTTATGGCGGAGTCTCCCTGAACCCGATGGCAAAACCGGCCCGCAAGCGTGAAACCCACCACCTCCACGCAATCTACCACTGGCATCCGGAGTTTGCTTCTGAAAAGTTCCTCACCTATCTGGATGACGACGGCAAAGACTACGATAACGTGATGATTGAGGGCGGGGACGTCCTGGTTATCGGCCATGGTGCCGTCCTTGTAGGGATGTCGGAGCGCACCACGCCACAAGGGGTTGAAACGCTCGCCCGACGCCTGTTTGAGCACGGGCAGGCTACCGAGGTCATTGCCATCAACTTACCCAAGCACCGCTCTTGCATGCACCTTGATACAGTGATGACCCACATGGATATCGACACCTTCTCGATTTACCCGGCAGTAATGAGCCGCGACCTGCAATGCTGGAGCCTGACCCCGGATGGCAATGGTGGCCTCCGGGTCAAAGAGCAAGACTACTTCCTTTCCTCCATCGAAAAAGCACTGGGTGTCGGGGCATTACGTATTATCACCACCGGTGGCGACAGCTTTGAAGCCGAGCGGGAACAATGGAATGATGCCAACAACGTTCTGACCGTCAAACCGGGTGTCGTCATTGGTTATGAAGGTAATACCTACACCAATGAGAAATACGACAAAGCCGGAATCACCGTCCTCCCGATCCCCGGAGACCAACTGGGGCGGGGACGCGGTGGCGCCCGCTGCATGAGTTGCCCGCTGGAGCGGGAAGGTATTTAAACGACAGGCCGGGTAATCCGGCCTTTTTTAACCGCCTTTCCCACACCTCCGACACCCGTTCTCACCCCATCAGCTCAAACTTCCATTAACCGCACGCAACCAAACACCCCTCAACTCGCAACACTTTTCTTGCAACTCACACAGAGGGAGAATATTATCCCATTTTAAGCAAATAATTATTCAATAAGGGTCGAGTTGAAAGCATAAGTTTTCACTCCAAATGGAAAGGCAAACACAAGGACGGCTTCCATGGCATTCAATCTCCGCAATCGTAATTTTCTGAAATTGTTAGATTTCACCCCCCGTGAAATCCAACACATGCTGGAGTTGTCCGCCGAACTGAAAAAAGCAAAGTACGGTGGATACGAGCAGCCTCGCCTGACAGGCAAGAACATTGCCCTCATTTTCGAGAAATCTTCCACCCGTACGCGATGTGCTTTTGAAGTGGCAGCCTTTGATCAGGGCGCACAGGTCTCCTACATCGGCCCTTCAGGTTCACAGATCGGTCACAAGGAATCGATGAAGGATACCGCCCGAGTGCTGGGTCGGATGTATGACGGGATCCAGTACCGTGGTTTCGGACAGGATATTGTTGAAGAGCTCGGTGCTTATGCCGGCGTGCCGGTGTGGAATGGCCTGACAAATGAATTCCACCCGACTCAGATCTTGGCAGATTTCCTCACGATGCTCGAACACGGGCAGGGTAAAAAGCTCAACGAAATCAGTTTCGCCTACCTTGGTGATGCCCGTAACAATATGGGTAACTCCCTGATGGTTGGTGCGGCAAAAATGGGGATGGACATTCGCCTTGTTGCTCCAAAAGCATTCTGGCCTGAGGCAGAGCTGGTAGAAACCTGTCAGCAAATTGCTGCAGAAACTGGGGCAACCATTACCCTGACCGAAGACGTCAACGACGGTGTTAAAGGCTGCGATTTCCTGTACACCGACGTCTGGGTCTCCATGGGTGAAGCGCAGGAAGCCTGGGAAGAGCGTGTTAAGCAGCTTTTGCCTTACCAAATCAATATGGATGTTGTGAAGGCAACCGGGAACCCGACAGTGAAATTTATGCATTGCCTGCCAGCTTTCCATAATGATGAAACCACAGTGGGTAAACAGGTAGCCGAGCAATACGGCCTTAAGGGACTGGAAGTGACGGAAGAGGTATTTGAGTCTGAATATTCGATTGTCTTTGATGAAGCCGAGAATCGCATGCACACCATCAAGGCAGTCATGGTTGCAACCCTTGGCAACTAAGGGCTATTGACCCCGTAAACAAACGCAGCCAAGACGGCTGCGTTTTTTGTAACACGCTAAAATATAAGAAAAATAACGACATTCTGGTAAAACGCGGTCAATCGCCGCAAATCACCACAAATGTGTGTTGCCCTTCAAGGCAAACGCTTGCGCGAACGCAAAATCCCGGTATAATCCCCCGCAATTTGTCTGGAGAACAAAAAGAATGCCTTCTCGAAACCTGAAAAAATGCAACGCATTCCACCACGCTGTGGCAGGGGTTTCTGTTTTTGTTCTCCCCGTATTGCCGTTAAAAAAGCCTCCTGAATGGGAGGCTTTTTTTGGGTTTCGAAAACTGAACCGGAGTCCGGTTCACTGCACAAAGGGAAGAGAGTCATGGCGAATACGCTGTATAACAAGCACATCATTTCGATTCCGGAACTGTCCCGGGATGAGCTCGAACTGATTGTGGAAACGGCAGGCAGCATCAAAGCAACCCCGCGCCCAACCCTGTTACAGCACAAGGTTGTAGCAAGCTGCTTTTTCGAGGCATCCACCCGTACCCGCTTATCCTTTGAGACCGCCGTGCAGCGGCTGGGTGGCAGTGTGATTGGTTTCCCGGACGCGGGAATACCTCTTCCGGCAAAAAGGGCGAAACGCTGGCAGACTCCGTGCGCGTGATCTCCTCTTATGTTGACGCCTTCTTTATGCGCCACCCTCGCGAAGGGGCTGCCCGCCTGGCCACCGAATTTTCCAACGGCGTCCCTATCATCAATGGCGGCGACGGTGCCAACCAGCACCCAACCCAGACCCTTTTAGATCTGTTCAGCATCTACGAAACCCAGGGACGTCTGGACAACGTTAAGATTGCTATGGTCGGCGACCTCAAGTACGGCCGTACCGTGCACTCATTGACTCAGGCTCTGGCGAAGTTCAACAACAACCGCTTTTACTTTATCTCCCCGGATGTGCTAGCCATGCCGGATTACATTCTCGAAGAGCTCGATGCCGCTGGTATTGAATACAGCATTCACAACAGCATCGAGGAAGTGGTGCCGGAGCTGGATATTCTGTACATGACCCGCGTACAGAAAGAGCGCTTTGATGAGTCTGAATATGCACATATCAAGTCAGCTTATGTTCTGGATACCAAAACACTTGAGGGTGCCAAAGAGAATCTTAAAGTGCTCCACCCGCTGCCACGGGTTGATGAAATCACCGTGGATGTCGACAAAACGCCGTATGCTTACTACTTCCAACAGGCAGAAAACGGTATTTATGCCCGCCAGGCATTGCTGGCACTGGTCCTGAACGAAACAATCTGAGGAAACAAGCATGACCAAAGAATACAAGATGCAGGTTGAGGCAATTAAAAACGGCACCGTAATCGACCACATCCCGGCCAACGTCGGCTTCAAGGTTATCCGCCTGTTTAACCTCCACAATACCAGTGAGCGCGTAACTATCGGTCTGAACCTGCCATCATCAGCCATGGGCCATAAAGACCTGATTAAAATTGAGAACGTCTTCTTCAGTGCAGAACAGGCTCAGCAACTGGCACTGTATGCACCGAATGCGACAGTAAACAAGATTGAAGACTACGAAGTGGTTGCCAAGCTTCCGCTTACCTTACCGGAGAACATCACCGGGGTATTCAGTTGCGCCAACACCAACTGTATTACCCATGTAGAGCCGGCGGTAGACACCAGCTTCCGGGTCATCACCAAAGGTGACGAAATCCAGCTCAAGTGCAAATACTGCGAGAAAGTCTTTGCCCGCGACATCATGAAAGAACGTCGTTAATGCTTACCAGCCCCGGTAAAACCGGGGCTTCCCTGCCTGTAAAGTAGTCAACTGCGCCCTCCAACTTTGATATTGCGCCGATTCTTGTAAACCCGCGCGTTAAGCCTTTGACGTCCGGTCAGTGGCGATGCAGACTAGGGTCTTCAAGATTTAGCAAGCTTGCCTGTTGGCAAGATTGTCTTTGCATTAATTTGAATAAAAAGATTACTGAGGCAGCCAATGACTAAAGTACTGCATACAGAAAACGCGCCAGCCGCTATCGGTCCTTATGTACAGGGTGTAGACCTGGGAAGCATGGTAATGACTTCCGGCCAGATCCCGGTAAACCCACAGACGGGTGAAGTAGCGGAAGATATCGCCTCTCAGGCTCGCCAGTCTCTGGACAACGTAAAAGCCGTGGTTGAAGCTTCTGGCCTGACTGTTGGCGACATTGTGAAGATGACTGTATTTGTGAAAGATCTGAACGATTTCGGTACAGTGAACGAAGTATACGGCAGCTTCTTTGATGAGCACGGCGTAGCAAACTACCCGGCACGTTCATGTGTTGAAGTGGCTCGTCTGCCAAAAGATGTGGGTATTGAAATCGAAGCTATCGCGGTACGCAAGTAACCGGGACAGCAAAAAGACTGACGGCGCCACAAGGCGCCGTTTTCAGTTCGGGACCGGTTCAGGCCATAGATGGGTTGATACGATCCATCACATCACCAAACCAGGCCGTAAATTGGGCCGGATCTTCCATGCGGCTCGGGCGATATCTTCGCTGCGCCACCAGCGGTAATCCATCACCTCTTCCGGATTTGGGTAGACGGTCACCTCGTCCACGCGGCAAAGGACAATCTGGTCCAGCTCGTGTTCAACCAACTGATTGTCCAGCTCAGCCCGGTAAATAAAGCGATCCCCCAGAGCCATTGATAACGGGGCATCAATTCCGAGCTCTTCGTAAAGCCGGCGTTTGGCCGCAGATTCAATCGTTTCGTTCACCCCCGGGTGGGAGCAACAGGTATTGGTCCACAGGCCGCCGCTGTGGTATTTGTCCATCGCGCGTTGCTGCAACAGGTATTCAGCACCCTGTTCCGTTTCACGGTAGATCATGACAGAAAAGGCCAGGTGTAACTGACCCGCTTCATGGGCAGCCAGCTTTTCCGCTACCCCTACGTGCTTTCCATGCTCATCGACCAGAACAACCTGGTTTCCCGTTTGGTTCAACATCATAAACTCCCCCAAACAACCAGCACTTCAGCGAATGAAGGCTTTTCTATCAGTACCTTAAAGATACACCAACCCGATCAGTTGGTATGGAAACAAACGAAGAAGGACATACAATGTATGCCCTTCTTCCATAAAGCTTCGTCTTGGTAAGAGATTAAGCGGTCTGCTTCTCTGCCCCATTCAGACGGGCTACTTCCTCATCCAGCTCAGCCAGTTTGGCTTGCATCAGATCGTGGCATTTTTTCGAAAGCTCGCGGATACCGTCTTTGCCATACCCTTCAGTAGAGATTGGCTCCAGCATCTCAACAATCACATGACCGTTGTCCCACTTGCCTGCTTTCAGGCCGGCAGTGCTGCTGCAAACGATAGGCACGATAGGCACACCTGCACCCACTGCTGCATGAAATGCACCGGTTTTGAATGGCAACAGACCACGTCCGCGTGAGCGGGTCCCCTCTGGGAACAACCAGACAGACACTTTGTCTTCTTTGATCTTGTCGATCACCTGGCCGATGGTACCAATGGCACGGCTGCGGTTGTTACGGTCGATCATGATGTTGCCGGTCAGCCAGTAGAGCTGTCCGAATACGGGCAACCACTTGAGGCTTTTCTTGCCGACAGTCACCGCTCCCGGCGTCACCGCATTGGAGATAGTCACGAGATCCCAGTTGCTCTGGTGGTTGGCAATAAATACACAAGGGCCGAAATCATGCGCATTTTCCGGCAGACGGAGATCAAGCTTGATACCGAACAGTTTATGCAGTTTTCCGAACAGGCGTCCAAAGGTGTACACGTGTTTCGGGTTTCGCGGACTTAACAAACAATATCCGCAACCAAACACAAAGATAGCGACTGCGAAAACCAAGACTGCCAGCAGTCGCGGATGAACATCATGGCACACTCCTAAGCTTACAACTGTGCGCTAGTATATACGCAACAACCTCAAGATGCAGGAGGTTTCAGCAAGAATTGTTGAGGTTTTAATCAAGGCGGTTTTCATCGGATATTTTTGCACAACCGACAAAAACAAACCCTCCGAAGAGGGTTTGTTGTGAGGGGTAGATTATTCTTCTTCCTTGATAGCAGGCGGTAACTCAATCTCGATATTTGTTACCCGTTGCAGGCCTCTTGGCAGCATACTGCCCCTCCGTCCGCGCTCACCGCGGAAGTTATCCAGATCACCCGGTTTGAGGGTCATCTTACGCTTGCCAGCATGCAGGGTAACGGTTGCATTCGGTGGCAGCACCACAAGGTGGGACAGCATCTCTTCCCGTGCCTTGGAGCGGGCTGCCGGGATATTGATGATCTTGTTACCCTTGCCCTTGCCGAGCTGAGGCAGATCTTTCAGCGGGAAGAGCAACATCCGGCCTTCATTACTGATCGCCATGATCTCATCTTCATCCACATTGCCGATACGCTGCGGTGGCATCACCTCGGCATTTTCCGGCAGCGACAGCAACGCCTTACCGTTACGGTTTTTGGACACCAGATCTTCAAACTGGCACACAAAACCGTAACCGGCGTCAGATGCCAGCAGCATTCGCTGATCGTTTTCTGCCATCAGCAACTGGCGCACATGGGTGCCAGCGGCAATGTTCAGGCGTCCGGTCACCGGCTCACCCTGGCTGCGGGCTGACGGCAGGGTGTGAGATTCCAGCGCATAGCTTCGGCCATCGGTACCAATAAACACGGCCGGCTGGTTGCTGCGCCCACGGGCATGGGCCAGATACTGGTCACCGGCTTTGTAGCTCAGTGTACCCGGGTCTACGTCGTGCCCCTTGGCATGGCGTACCCAACCTTTGTCAGACAACACAACCGTAATTGGTTCACTTGGAACCAGTTCACGTTCGGTCAGTGCCTTGGCTTCTGCACGCTCAACCAGAGGGGAGCGGCGGTCATCACCGTATTTCTCGGCGTCAGCCAGGATTTCTTTCTTCAGCAGGGTGCTCATCCGGCGCTCAGAGCCCAGCAGTTGCTCAAGCTTGTCGCGCTCTTTGCTCAGTTCGTCCTGCTCACCACGGATCTTGATCTCTTCCAGCTTCGCCAACTGACGCAGCTTGATTTCAAGGATAGCTTCAGCCTGCTTTTCACTCAGGCCAAAGCGGTTCATCAGTTCCGCTTTCGGATCTTCCTCGGTACGGATGATCTCGATAATTTCATCGATGTTGAGGTAAGCAACCAGTAAACCTTCCAGGATGTGCAAACGAGCCAGCACTTTATCCAGACGGTACTGCAAGCGGCGGCGCACGGTTTCACGGCGGTAAACCAGCCACTCAGAAAGGATTTCCACCAAGCCTTTTACTGCCGGGCGGCCATCCAGGCCAATCATGTTCAGGTTGACGCGGTAGCTGCGTTCCAGCTCAGTCGATGCAAACAGGTGGTTCATCAACTGGTCTGAGTCTACCCGGTTAGAGCGCGGTACGATCACGATACGGGTTGGGTTCTCGTGGTCAGATTCATCACGCAGGTCTTCCACCATCGGCAGCTTCTTGGCGCGCATTTGCGCTGCGATCTGCTCCAGCACTTTACCGCCGGATACCTGGTGAGGAAGCGCGGTGATAACAATGTCACCGTTCTCTTTGTGCCAAAGCGCACGCATCTTGATGCTGCCACGGCCACCTTTGTAGATCTTCTTGAGCTCAGTCTTTGGCGTGATGATTTCGGCTTCGGTCGGGTAATCCGGGCCCTTAACATGTTCCATCAGCTCATCGAGGTCAGCCTTGCCGTTTTCCAGCAGGGCAACCGCTGCATTGGCTACTTCGCGGGCGTTGTGCGGCGGGATATCCGTTGCCATACCCACGGCGATACCGGTTACCCCGTTCAGCAGGATGTGCGGCAAGCGGGCCGGCAGAGACTTCGGCTCCTTCATAGTGCCGTCAAAGTTCGGGGTCCAGTCAGACGTGCCCTGCCCCAATTCAGACAGCAGCACTTCTGAGAAGCGGGACAGGCGAGCTTCGGTATAACGCATTGCTGCGAAGGACTTAGGATCGTCCTGCGCACCCCAGTTACCCTGACCGTCGACCAGCGGATAGCGGTAAGAGAAAGGCTGCGCCATTAACACCATGGCTTCGTAACAGGCTGAGTCACCGTGCGGGTGGTATTTACCCAGCACGTCACCCACGGTACGGGCAGATTTTTTGTACTTGGCTGTTGCGCTCAGGCCAAGCTCAGACATCGCGTAGATAATACGGCGCTGTACCGGTTTTAGGCCGTCACCAATGAAGGGCAGTGCCCGGTCCATGATGACGTACATGGAATAGTTCAGGTAGGCGTCTTCGGTGAAGCGCCGCAATGGCATTTGTTCTACGCCATCGTAAATTATGTCGGTCATCGTTTATCCCGTAATCTCGCTTAAACTTCCAGCTCAGCCATGTCGCCTTTTTCCTGCAGCCAGCTGCGACGGTCTTCGGCGCGTTTCTTACCCAGCAACATGTCCATCATCTTGTCAGTTTCGCTCTGATCATCGATGGTCAGCTGAACCAGTCGGCGGGTATTCGGATCCATGGTGGTCTCGCGAAGCTGCATCGGGTTCATCTCACCCAGACCTTTGAATCGCTGGACGTCAATCTTGGCGCGTTTGTTACTCAGGCGCTCCAGGACACCGGCTTTTTCTTCATCATCCAGCGCATAAAACACCTCTTTTCCGCAGTCGATACGGTAAAGCGGAGGCATGGCAACGTAAACGTGGCCGGCAGTAACCAGTGCGCTGAAATGCTTCACAAACAGGGCGCAAAGCAGCGTGGCAATGTGCAATCCGTCGGAGTCCGCATCGGCGAGGATACACACCTTACCGTAGCGAAGGCCGGAAAGATCGTCACTGTCCGGGTCGATGCCAAGCGCCACGGAAATATCGTGGACTTCCTGGGAACCCAGCACCTGATCCGCTGACACTTCCCAGGTGTTCAGGATCTTACCGCGCAGCGGCATAATGGCCTGGAATTCACGGTCGCGTGCCTGCTTGGCACTGCCGCCCGCAGAGTCACCCTCCACCAGGAAGAGCTCGGTTCGGGCCAGATCCTGTTGGGAGCAGTCAGTCAGCTTGCCAGGCAACGCCGGGCCGCTGGTGATCTTCTTGCGCACCACTTTCTTGGCGGCTCGCATGCGACGGTGGGCGTTGGCAATACAGACTTCGGCAAGTTGCTCAGCAATCTGCGGGCGCTCGTTCAGCCACAGGCTGAAGGCATCTTTCACCACGCCGGATACAAAGGCTGCACACTGACGGGACGAGAGGCGCTCTTTGGTCTGACCGGCAAACTGCGGATCTTGCATTTTCACCGACAGCACGTAGGCACAACGCTCCCAGATATCATCTGCGGTCAGCTTCACACCACGAGGGAGCAGGTTGCGGTATTCACAGAATTCGCGCATTGCATCCAAAAGCCCCTGGCGCATGCCGTTCACATGGGTACCACCCTGCGGGGTAGGAATCAGGTTTACGTAACTTTCACCAATCAGCTCACCGCCTTCTGGCAGCCAGATAACCGCCCAGTCAGCCGCTTCCGTTGCACCAGAAAACGCTCCGACAAACGGTTCAGCCGGCAGGACTTCAAAACCCTTCACACCTTCAGCCAGATAGTCTTTCAGGCCGTCCTGATAATGCCAGGTGACCTTTTCACCGGTGTTATGGTCAGTGAAGTTGATTTCAAGACCCGGGCACAGGACCGCTTTCGCTTTCAGGATGCTCTTGAGGCGGGTAACAGAAAACTTTGGCGTATCAAAGTAGGAAGCATCCGGCCAGAAACGGACACGGGTTCCGCGGGCGCGGCGGCCACAGGTGCCGGTTACCGTCAGCTCCTGAACTTTGTCACCGTGTTCAAACGCGATATCGTAAATATTGCCGTCACGCTTAACTGACACTTCCACGCGGGAGGACAGGGCGTTTACCACCGAGATACCTACCCGTGCAGGCCACCTGAAAACTGGTAGTTCTTGTTAGAGAACTTACCACCGGCGTGCAGCTTACAGAGGATCAGTTCGACACCGGACACCCCTTCTTCTGGGTGGATGTCAACCGGCATACCGCGGCCGTCATCAATGACTTCCAGTGACTGGTCATCGTGGAGAATCACATCAACCTTGCTGGCATGGCCAGCCAGTGCCTCATCGACACTGTTATCGATAACCTCTTGCCCTAAATGGTTTGGACGCGTGGTGTCGGTATACATACCGGGGCGTCGCCGGACGGGCTCAAGTCCGTTCAGTACCTCAATGGATCCTGCGTTATAGGTCTGGGTCATAGCGCTTCGACTGAGTGAATTTTGTCACATGGTTAAGAAGCTGCCTCAGCTTGTCAAGGGATGCGCCCTGATTCCTCAGGGTCAGATCAAGCTCAGGCGGGAATTACCGAGGGTAAATTCCGAGGGCTTCAGGAAAACGAAAAGTGAAGCCAAAGGCTTCACATAAAATTCATTGTTGAACAGGCAAATGCAGCGTTTTGCTTATTCAGCCAATTCAAGGAACTGCACAATGTCGGCACAATATCGTTCGAAACCGACAAAACTGTGGTCACCATCCGGCTCTACGGTCTGGTGACAAGCTGCATATTTTTCGACTGCCTGTCGGTAGTCTAACACTTCATCGCCTTCTTGCTGTAACAGCCAAAAGCGATCTGGTTTACTGAGCTGGCTATGTCCGCCGCCTTGAGCTGGCCAATGTGCCCCTCTGTCACCTCGTAAACCTCCCCGGTGTAGTTTTCCTGACAGCCAAGGTAATCAAGCAGCAATTCATACGGCTTCACCACCGGATTAACCAAAGCAGCTTTCAGATCGTATTTTTCTGCCAGAAATGTGGCGTAGTAGCCCCAAGGGAACTTCCGGCAAGGCCAACTTTGTAGCCATCACCAAGCAGGCATTCAATCAGTTCACTGAGCTGGGAGAGGGCTTTTTGGGGGTCACTGAAAAGTTGCGGTACTTCCACCCGGATATTCGGGTGAGATTCAAGGCAGTAATCACGCATCAACGCCGCTTTCATGGATTTAGGTGAACTGTTAAATCCATGGATATAAAGAAGACAGATTGGCATCTCAGTAACCGCCGGATTGAAAGTCAGGGCTAAAGAGCACACCCTCAAGCCGGAAGACTTCGGAGTCGACAGTACCATCAGCATTCAGTGTTAGGGTGCGCCAACCGGGATTTTGCAGGTCCAGGGCAAAGTTGTCAGAATCCGGCATAAACTGGATGCAGGTTGAAGCGATGCCATAACGCGCACCCCTTGGTATTCGTAATCGAGTTCCTGGTGAATATGCCCGCAAACCACACCTTTGACATTGGGATGGCCTGACAATATCTGCCAGAATTTTTCATTGTTGTGCAACTGGTGCTGATCCAGCCATGCACTGCCTGCAGGAATCGGGTGGTGATGGAGAAGAACCAGAATATTCTTACCGGCCGCATTGGCAAGCGTCTGTTCCAGCATTTCAAACTGGCTGTCAGAGAGTTCCCCATGTGGGACGCCGGGTACCTGACTGTCCAGCATGACCATTTGCCAGTGCAGCCCCAGGTTCACTACATTACCGCGATGCAACTGCGCCGCATTAAGAATGCTTTCCATCTCTGGTTGATAGTCATGATTTCCCGGCAACCAGTAACAAGGCTGCGTCCAACGGGCAATGCCGTCAGCAAAACGCTGGTAGGAAACGTCGGAGTGATCCTGAGAAATATCGCCGGTCGCAACAATCGCATCAAACGCGATGTTGTTGGAATCTACCGCCTCTATGACCGCTTGGAAACTGTCCAGTGTGTTCACTCCGAGCAGGTTACCCGCCGGATCGGCGTAGAGATGGGTATCGGTAAGTTGCAACAGAGTAATACTTTCGTGTTTCTTTTTGTCCAAGTAGCAAACCTGCAAGTTAATCTGGCCCTGTCTTACTTCGTCTTAATACATGGAATCCTTCACGATTCCGCTTCGTATGCAGTGCGCCAACCAGTCGGAAAGGAACTGGTTAACCTGGTGTTTTTCATCCCTGACCAGCATGCGAGGATTCGGATAATCATAGCGCGCCTTAAGCGCCGAAATCTGCTGACTGCTACACACTTCTGCAACCCTGGCATCGTGTAGAGTCGCACCGTCATTGACGGACGCAGGTACTCAGGCAACGAGCCTTTCAGGCGGATTGTAACTAAGGTGGTATAGCGGGTGGATTCTTCTATTTCTATGTCGTAGCAGCTTCCGTGGATATCGTAACTGCGCGTTTCTCCCACATCTTCTCCGTGCGGCAAAAGCCTGACCAACTTAGCATAATTGGTCTCATATATCCGCATAAGGGCCGGAAAGTCGACATGGTAACGACGGTTCAACAGTTACTCTCCCCAACTAAAAAAACAGTTTTTAAATAACGTCTTCAACGCGTGGCATTGATGCTCTCACGTAAACGCTCATGATTCAGTTGCAGCCACTGAATTGCAATAATAGAGCTGCATTTTCAATGGTGCCATTTTCTACCAGCCGGTAAGCCTCTTCACGGGACAGCACATGCACCAGAATATCTTCACCTTCTTCCGGTAAACCATGTACGCCCTTGGCCTTTCCGGCATCTACAATGCCGAGGTAAACATCCAGGGATTCGGAACAACCGCCTGAGCTCGACATATACCGGGTGATTTTCTGCAACGATTCTAGCTGCAATCCGGCTTCTTCTTCAGACTCCCGGTAAGCCACCTGCTCAGAGGTCTGCCCTTTATCAATCACCCCGGCTACGATTTCCAACTGCCAGCTCGACTGGCCTGCAACCATCGCCCCTACGCGAATCTGCTCTATCATCACAACCCTGTCAGTCACCGGATCATAAGGCAATACGGCTACGGCATGGCCACGTTCAAACATTTCGCGCTCTATCACCTCACTCCAGCCACCGGAGAAAAGACGATGTCGGAAAGCATACTTATGCATTTTAAAATAGCCGTCGTAGACTGTTTCTACTCCGGTCACTTCTGCATCATCACGAGTGAACATGGGTGAATATTGTCCTGTTGCCAAAACCTTGCCTCCGGTCGCCGAGCGTGAGAAGCGGAATAATTACCACTCACGCCTTCGCTAAGCAATGAGATATCTCAACTTCCTAGATAAAGATTATAAGAATAGTTAATCTCATTGGAGACAATTGGCCTTAATCGGTCAAAAAATGAGTAAATTCATGTAAAATCGATTCCAACTTGGCACGCTTGCGATAGACTATCTGCCAGAATTTAAGACCTTATAGAATTAGGGATAAGAGTATGAAGAAATTGCTTCCTTTCGCTGTCAGCCTCGCGCTGGGTGGCTTCAGCTCATGGGCTGTCGCTGATGACCTTGCGCAAATCTATCAGCAGGCCAAGCAAAATGATCCCCAATTGCTGCAGGCCGAAGCACGCAAAAATGCGGCGTTCGAATCCATTGATGCTAACCGCGCGGCCCTGTTGCCACAAATAAGCCTCAAAGCCGGTTACAACATCTCTCGCAACAGCGATATCGACAGTCGCGACACCAATACCCTGAGCGGCTCCATCAACCTGAACCAGCAGCTTTTCGAACAATCCAGCTGGATTAACCGCGATATCGCCGAAATCAACTACCGTCAGGTAGACGCTGTATATGCAGCTACCCAACAAGTTGATCCTCCGCGTTGCCCAGGCCTATTTTGATGTGCTCCGCGCTGCCGACAACCTGGAATTTGTCCGCGCAGAGAAAGCAGCCGTAGGCCGCCAGCTTGAGCAAACCAAGCAGCGTTTTGAAGTGGGCCTGACAGCGATTACTGACGTGCATGATGCACAGGCGCAGTTTGACTCCGTACTGGCCAATGAAATCCTGGCAGAAAACAACGTCACCAACAGCTATGAAGCGTTGCGTGAAATTACTGGCCAGGCAAACAAAGACTTAAGTGAGCTGGATACAAAACGCTTTTCCACCAGCCGCCCTGAACAATCTGTCCAGCAACTGGTGAAAACTGCAGAAGAGCAAAACCTGAGCCTGCTGGCAGCACGTATCGGCCGTGACGGTGCCAAGGAACAAATCTCCCTGGCTGAAACCGGTCATCTGCCAAGTCTGTTTTTTACTGCAGGTTATGGCCTTGCCGACATCCAGAATACCAACTCAGGGATTCCTGATACCGATTACGGTGAGTTTACTGCCGGTATCAACCTGGAAGTGCCAATCTACTCCGGTGGTGGCGTAACAGCCCAAACCAAGGCTGCGCAATTTGCCTATGTTGAATCATCTGAAGCACTTGAGCAGACTTACCGCAGCACAGTGAAAGATGTTCGCGCGTTTTACAACAATATTAACGCCAGCATTGGTGCGCTGCGTGCTTACCAGCAGACTGTGGTTTCTGCCCAGTCAGCACTGGAAGCGACCGAAGCCGGTTATGATGTGGGTACCCGCACCATCGTGGACGTACTGGATGCAACCCGTCGCCTGTATGATGCCAACCGCAATCTGTCTGACGCCCGCTATGATTACATCCTGAGCGTGCTTCAACTGCGCCAGGCTGTGGGTACACTGAACGAACAGGACGTACTGGATATCAACGCTGGCCTGGTGAAAGCTAAAAAGAGCTAAATCGCCGCTGGTTTTTTGAGCAAAAAAGGCACTTTCGGGTGCTTTTTTGTTTTTTAGGGCAGAAACAAAAAAAGCGCCGATTTGGCGCTTTTTTAATACCCGAATAACGGCATCAGTTTCGAATCTTGTTAATGATTTCTGTGGTTGAGCATCCATCTTCAAACGTCAGGATTTTCACTTCACCACCATTGGCAATCACTTCCTTGCCACCAGCAATTTCTTCAGGCTTATAGTCACCACCTTTTACCAACAGGTTAGGCAGCACTTCGCTGATAAGACGTTGCGGGGTTTCTTCCGAAAAAGGCACCACCCAGTCAACGGCAGCAAGGCCGGCAAGCACAGCCATGCGGCGCTCTACCGGATTAATCGGGCGTTCAGGGCCTTTCAGCTCGCGGACGGACTCATCAGTGTTTACTGCCACAATCAGGCGGTCACCAAGCTTTGCGGCTTCATTCAGATAGGCAACATGCCCGGCATGCAGAATATCGAAGCAGCCATTGGTCATCACTACCTTCTCGCCGCGGCTGTTAGCCACCTCTACGGCAAGCTTAAGCTGCTGTTCGTTGATCACACCGAATCCGGTATCGTGTCCACCGGAGATTGCTTCGGTCAGTTCCAGACGGTTCAGGGTAGAGGTACCGAGCTTACCCACAACCACACCGGCAGCAGCGTTTGCCAGCGCACAGGCGATATCCATAGAAGATCCGGCAGCCAGAGATGCAGCTAGCACGGAAATCACGGTATCACCGGCACCGGTCACATCGTAAACTTCTTTTGCCAGGGTAGGCAGGTGCAGAGGCTCCTGTCCCGGACGGATAAGGCTCATGCCGTTTTCACTGCGGGTTACCAGCAGAGCATCCAGTTCAAAACGCTCAACCACCTGGAGAGCTTTGGCCACCAGGTCAGCTTCATCTTTCACTGCACCCACAACTGCTTCGAACTCACTCATGTTTGGCGTCAGCAGGGTAGCGCCGCGGTAGCGTTCAAAGTCAGCACCTTTCGGGTCGACAAGGCTTGGCACACCGGCTTCACGAGCCAGTTTGATCATCGCCTGGACGTGCTCAAGGGCACCCTTGGCGTAGTCAGAGAAAATGACCGCCTTGCTGCTGGAGATTGCCGCACGCATCGGTGCCAGCAAGGACTCTTCGGTGACATTGAGGAAGCCTTCCTCGAAATCGAGGCGAATCAGCTGTTGGTTACGGCTCATCACTCGCAGTTTGGTGATGGTCGGACAGCCGGGAACAGCAACAAAGTTGCACTCTACATTCAACTCACCCAGTTGCTTTGTCAGCACTGCAGCCGGTTCATCTTCACCGGTCAGGCCGATAAGTTGGGCATGGCCACCGAGCGAAGCCACGTTCATGGCAACGTTTGCCGCTCCACCGGGACGCTCTTCACTCTTGTTGATGCGCACTACAGGTACCGGTGCCTCCGGGGAAATTCGGCCGGTTGGACCATACCAGTAACGATCCAGCATCACGTCTCCGATAACCAGAACACGGGACTGATCGTAATCAGGTAGCGTGAGTATCATAAGGCTCTCCACTGAACAATTTCAGCGCAGGAGTTTACCATAACCGCCCATACAGGTAAGGAGAGCTATGGTCCCAATTGCTGATTTTTTTTACGGTTAAGCTACAATGGCCGTCTTTGACGAAACTAAATGACATCCGGCTGACATGAGCAAATTCGAAGCACCCCGTTTTCGCTGGTCTTTCCTTAACCCTCGCTACCTGCATACCTGGGTTGGACTGGCACTGATGTATGTTGCCAGCTGGCTGCCTTACCGAGCACAGCAAGTTCTTGGCCATGGCTTGGCAAGCTCCTGATGAGGGTGATGAAAAGCCGGGTAAAGGTCGCCCGCCGTAACCTGGAACTGTGCTTTCCCCACCTCACTGCCGCCCAGCGTGAAAAGATGGTGAAGGAAAACTTCAGCCATACCGGCATGGCACTGTTTGATACTGCTGCGGCCTGGTTCTGGCCAGACTGGCGCGTGCGCAAGCATGTGAAATACGAAGGGCTGGAGCACCTTCACAAACTGGAAGCCGAGGGCAAAGGCGCTCTGCTGATTGCGATTCACAACGTGAACCTTGAGCTCGGTGCCCGCGCATTTGGCCTCGAAACCCCGGGGATCGGTGTGTACCGCCCCAATGACAACCCGGTGTTTGACTGGATCCAGTTCCGGGGTCGGTCACGTTCAAACCCGGGAATGCGCGACCGTAAAGATGTGAAAGGCATGCTGTATGATCTTAAATACGGCAAACGTCTGTGGTACGCACCAGACCATGATTATGGCCGCCGACGCGGTACCTTTGCTCCGCTGTTTGCCGTCGAAAAAGCCTGCACAACGACCGGAACCAGCATCCTTGCAGACGCGTCCGGTTGCGCGTTAGTACCTTTCACTTTCACTAAAGACCGCCAGGGAAAAGGTTATACGCTGAAAATTGATGAGCCACTGGATGCGTTCCCGCACAATGACCCGGATAACGCTGCGGCGTATATGAACAAAGCGATTGAACGTTCCATTATGCGGGCGCCGGAGCAGTACATGTGGCTGCACCGCCGGTTCAAGACCCGGCCGGAAGGCGAGCCGTCTCTTTACTGAGGAATGACTTCAACGAAAGGTGCTGAATGCACCTTTTTTCGTTGAAGCAGCGTGATGAGAGGCGAGTCGTAAGTCAGGACAATAGCCGATCACTTCCGTCTCACCACACAGTGTGTCGCTACCCCATGTTTTACTCTGTTGATTGCTCCCGTGCCAGCCAATTGTCCCATGCATCAGAGACCACATTTCGCTCTTCCACCAGCGTCGAATCCGGCACTTCCGCATCGTTATCGGCAAGGGCCAGGCGGTGCATCTTATCGCGCAAGGTGACGTAGGTATCTCGAAGGGCAATCGCCTGCCCCTGCTCGACAATGCCATAGTTGGCGCAGTCTTCAAAGATACGGACGTTATCGCTCCAGCGGGTCAGTTTAGGCTCTTTGCAGCTGTGATTCAGCACCAGATACTGGGCGATAAATTCGATATCTGTAATGCCGCCCCTGTCCTGCTTGATCTTAAAAACCCCGGCAGTCTTGCTGCAAGGTGCTCCCGCATTTTTTCTCGCATCTCTGCCACATCCTGGCGCAGCTTTTCAGTCTCCCTGTCAGCGCAGAGGATGTCATGGCGTACCTTTTCAAACCCGGCAGCAAGCTGCGAATCCCCGTATACCATACGAGCGCGCACCAGTGCCTGGTGTTCCCAGGTCCAGGCTTCCTGCTCCTGGTATTCGCGGAACGATTCCAATGTGGTCACCAGCATGCCGGAGGTACCGGACGGACGCAGCCGGGTATCCAGTTCGTAAAGCACTCCGGAGGTAGTCCGGGTTGAGAACAGGTGGACAACCCGCTGGGCAAGGCGCAGGTAAAACTGGCGTCCGTCAATTTCCTTTTTGCCGTTGGTGTAAACGTTGTCCGGGCAGTCATGGATAAACACCACATCGAGATCTGATCCATACCCCAGTTCCCAGCCTCCGACCTTACCGTAACCGATGACTGCAAAGCCCCGCCCATCGCGCCCTGAGAGGTGGGAAGGCTCGCCGTACTTAGCAGCAGTCTGCACCCATGCCTGACTGACGGCGGCATCAATAATAGCCTCCGCCAGATAGGTTAAGTGGTCACTCACCTTCATCAGGGGCAGCACACCGGCAATGTCAGCAGCGGCAATCTTCAGGAGCTGGATCTGCTTAAACTGGCGCAGCGCTTCCATCTGCTGCTCCATATCCTCTTCCGGGATCCGGGCAAGGAATTCACGCAGTTCCGTTTTGTATTGATCAAGCGACAGCGGATTGTAAAGCTCCCGGGGATCCAGCAATTCGTCCAGCAAAACCGGGTAGGTCGACAGTTTCTCAGCCACCATCGGGCTGGCCGCACAAAGCCGTACCAGTTGGGCGATTGCCGCCGGGTGCTCATCCAGCAGTTCCATGTAGGTTGTGCGGGAAGCGATCCGGACAATCAAATGGGTAAGCCTTCCAAGTAACTCATCCGGACAGGATCGTCCCGGTTCAATCACCTTGGAGAGCAGTTTTGGCATCAGGCGGGTAAGCACTTCGCGCCCTCGCGGCCCGAGGGTTCGCTTGGCAAGTTCTTTTTTAAAGTCTGACAGTTTTGCCGCCATGGACTCAGGACAGGACACACCGGTATCAGTGAAGATCGACGCCAGTATTTCCGGATTGCGGCCAGCCATATCCCAGAGCTCCTGGCAGGCAGGCGGCACATCACTTTCCGACTCCTGCTCGTCATCACCGATCAGGCTGTCAAACACATCATGCACTGTGTCCATGTGTTGCTGACGTTCAGCCATCAGTGCATCCCAGCTTACAAAACCCATCGCGATACAGAGCCGGGATTGGTCCCTGTCGATATCCGGCAGGGTTTGGGTCTGTTTGTCTGCAATGGCCTGGAGCAGGTTTTCCATCCTGCGAAGGAATAGGTAGGCCGCCTTAAGTCCGCTGACATCGCTCTCAGGAAGCAGACCAAGATCTCCGATTGCCTGCAGGGTTTCCAGCAGACCTCGCTTGCGCAGGGATGGCTCACGCCCGCCGCGAATCAGTTGAAAAGACTGGGCAATAAACTCGATTTCCCGGATCCCGCCCGGGCCGAGTTTGATATTGTCATGCAGCCCACGGCGACGCACTTCACTGGAGATCATCGCTTTCATCCGGCGCAGGGATTGCACTGCACTGAAATCGATATAGCGCCGGAAGACAAAGGGACGGAGCAACTGACGAAGCTCCTGGTAGCAGTCAAACTGCTCCCGGCCCATCACCCGGGCTTTTATCATGGCGTAGCGTTCCCAGTCCCGCCCTTGCTCTTGATAGTAATCTTCCAAAGCAGCAAAGCTCATCACCAGCGGGCCACTGTCACCAAACGGGCGAAGGCGCATATCCACCCGATAACAGAAACCATCAAACGTCTGCTGATCAAGAAGCTTGATAAGCCTCTGACCAAGGCGCGTGAAAAATTGCGGGTTAGCGATACTTCTGCGCGCCCCCTGGGTTTCACCGTTTTCCGGGTAGGTAAAGATAAGGTCGATGTCAGAAGAGAAATTGAGCTCTCCGCCCCCCAGTTTCCCCATCCCGAGGATAAGCATGGGCTGCGGGTCACCTGCCGCATTGCAAGGTGTCCCCCACTGTTTGCAGCAGTCGGCATACAACCAGTGGTAGCTCTCAATGATCATTGCTTCTGCAAGTTCAGACAGGTGGTTCAGCCCCGCCTCGAGGTCAATGTCACCGTTAAAATCTTTCCATGCCAGCCAGACCATCTCCCGGCGGCGGAACCGGCGAAGCTCGCGCATCGCTCCGTTTTCATCTGTCTGCCCGGCAAGAATTTCGGCCAGCGTAACGCGGTAACTGTCACTGCGGGCTGGCTCGACAAGATGTTCCTTCAGCCATGGCAGCAACGCATCATCGTGCTCAACGGACGATGCAATAAAGTCGCTGAGCCCAAGCTTTCGACGCAGCGCTTCCCGTTCATGGCCTTCCCACTGGGCTAGATTATCTGGCTGCTTTTCACAAAGCGTATCCAAGTGGCGATCAGCCAGCTTTTTGAGCGTGTCCGGGAGTGTCATGGCAGTCCTTTTTCTTCTGGGCGCAATGTCCATTTTTATAACATAAAAAAACACCCACGCTCAGCATGGGTGTTTCTTCTCCTTCTCAGCCTGTGATCAGACAGGAGTCCGGCAGACTACTAAGAGGTGCTTGACCCTGAGTTACACCACAAAGGTTTTTACCTTGCCATCGAGATCTTCTGCGCTTTTCTGGATCATTTCAGCGGTTTCAGCCAGCTCTGTCACTACGGTGACAGACGCTTCCACCAGCTCCCTGACATTGGAAAGGTTAGCATTCATTTCGTTGGCTACCTGCGCTTGCTGCTCAGCCGCTGAGGCAATGTGGAAGTTCATGTCGTTGACCTGCTCGATATCGTGGACGATTTTCTCAAGCTCTTCACCGGCATTGGAAACTGACTCCACACTGTCTGCTGCTTCGACCACGCTTTGTTCCATGAGCGACACTGCACTGCGGGCATTTTGCTGCAACTGGCTGATCATCTCCTGGATCTCGACAGTCGCTTTCTGAGTATTCTGAGCAAGGTTGCGAACTTCATCTGCCACTACTGCGAAACCACGCCCGGCCTCTCCGGCCCGGGCCGCTTCAATGGCGGCATTCAAGGCCAGCAAATTGGTCTGCTCGGAAATACCCTGGATGGTGACAATGACACTGCTTATCTTGTCGACGCTGGCATCAACCTGGTTAACGGCTTCTGCCGACTCCCGGATATCCGAAGAAAGCTGGTTGATGGTGCTGATGGTAGAACTGACAAAGCCCTGCCCCCGAGCAGCCTGCTGCTTTGACCCTTCAGTAGCAAGAGAGGCTGTTTTAGCGTGTTCAGCGACATCCGCAACCGTTGAGCTCATTTCGCTCATGGCGGAAGCCAGTTGTTCGATTTCGTTGAACTGCTCTTTGGCAGACTCGCGGGTCTCTTCCATGCTGACAGTCATGATTTCACTGTGGCCGCCAAGCTCGGCAGAAGAGTCACGCTGCATTTGCACAACATCAAGAAGGCGAAGGCGGGCGCGCTCAATCTCGCGGGCAATATCGCCATATTCGTCTTTGCAGTCCATATCCACTTCGACACTGAGATCCCGCTCTGCAATGCGCTTGATGGAGTCATTGATATACTGGGTTTGGCGCAACATGACACGAGATGCCCCAAGAAGCACAACCATGAAAGCAACAATAATCAGCCCGTCTGCCATGCAATCTGGACCAGGTAGGCATTGTAGAAAGCCTGAGCTTCATCCGTATCCTGGGACACCACGGCCACCCAAGGTGTGCCACTCACAGCCACACCGGTACCAATGCGGGCGCCGGTATCCAGGCTGTATTTTATTCCCTGCCTTTTTTAAACATTCCTGGCAACATCACACCGCTGTCGGTTTTATGATTGATGTCAGAAACGCTTTTCGCTGTCGGGTGGCCAAGCACATTGCCGTTCTCGGTATTCACGACATACAGGTAGGTTTCAGCACCCAGCGCCTGCCCCTGTGCTTTCAGGACGCTTAAAGCAAGTTCGCCGCTGTTGGCTTCCTTACTGATAGTTTCCAGTATTTTGCCGGTAGCATTGGCTGTCTCTGCGTTCTGGTGAAGCAGAATATCAACGACAGAATCTCGAAAGGTGTGGGCATCCCAAAGTTGCTTACCCACTAAAAGAACAGTGCTGAAAACCATCAGCATGATCATTTTCGGCAGAAGACGGACGTCGGAAATTATCCTTTCCCAAGGTCGGAAAACCATCTTGGACATGTTTAAACTCCATTACATATCTTGATACTGGCAAAAGCCGCTGTTTAATCAGGCTGGTTACTTTTATTATTTTTTTTGTACAGTTATTTCTCAGAACAGCTTATTTAGTTATCGGCAGGCTCGATGAAACATTTACCGCCTCACAATGAAAAGCATTCCAACCATGAGTTGACCCCACTGAGCCTGATGACGCTATTTTTGTCATTCATTTCTCTGATGGTCGTCACAACACTATTGTTCATACCCACGACAGATCCCCTGTTCAGGGCGCTGATTAATATCGACTTCTTTATCTGTCTGGTGTTCTGGGTTCAGTTGCTCACTGATCTCGTCCGCAGCGAGAGGAAATGGCGTTATCTAAAAAACCATTGGGTCGATTTTGTTGCCAGCATCCCGATTATTGAAAGCCTGCGTTTTGCACGCATCTTCCAGATAATCCGGCTGTACCGCCTACTGCGAAAAGAGCACCAGATCCTCATGGTTTTGCGCTCCAGCAGACGCGAATCGACCGTTGCCAGTGTCCTTTTTCTCTTGGTGTTGCTGGTGATGGCCGGAACGGCAGCGATTTATTTCTTTGAGGCTGGCAATCCGGGATCGAATATCCAGTCGAGTTCCGATGCGCTTTGGTGGGTGTTCGTGACCATATCAACCGTGGGGTACGGGGATCATTATCCCATTTCACCGGGTGGCCGGACTGTGGCAGTTTTCCTCATCATTGCCGGGGTTGGGCTGTTTGGTATGATCAGCGGCTTGGTGACATCATTTATTTCGACACCGGAAAAGAACATCAAACGCCAGTTGATCTCAGAAAACCGCGATCAGCTGACCCAAGTCCTTGCGCAGCAAGCAGCCATCCTTCGCCGGCTTGATCGCATTGAATCCCGTCTCCCGAAAGAGAACCCATCTCCCGAACAGGAAAAACAGGCAAAAAAATAGCGCCATCTTGTCGCTATTTCTCAATTCAGGGATTGGGGTTAATCAATCCAGTAAGGCTCAAGCTCAAGACCCGCCATCTGGCTTTGGGTCATAGCATGAATTAGGGACTCTTCCTTCCGGGCAAGCCACTTCTTAATTTGTGACTTGTCCTCGTCCTCAAATTCCTTTTTCAGCTTGCGGACCGGCTCCAGAAGCTGCAGGTCATCGATGCCCTGGAATACATCCAGCCAAGGAAGACGAAAGGCATTGCAACGCTCCTGGTCAAACAGGTTGGCAAGGCAGACACCGGTCAGCAGGTTGCGCATCAGCTTGGGATGCTGGTCGAAGTATTCCTGGCGGCTAAGAGGCTCATCCCGGTTGAAAACCGCTCTCAGCTCCTCCCATGAGGTATCAAGCTGACGGACGGCAAACTTGAGCACGGGGGCAGCAAGCTTGGCCTGGGACTTCTCATCCAAGAACGGCTGCCAACCCCGGGTCAGCATCCAGCGGCTGAGGTCCAGAAGCAGTTTACAGTAGCGCGGTGACTCCAAAAGCTCCTGTACATCAGCCATATCCGGCAGGGCTTCATCACGGGCTTCCAACGCCTTGCGCAATGGCTTTTTGGCGTTCAGCTTTCGCAGGTAGTAGCCTTTGTCTTCAACCAACTGAGCAATGGCGCGGGCTTCCGGCAACCAGTCCAGCTCCCCTTCCAGCCATTGCAGTTCCTGGCGAAGCAGCGCGCTGGCACGGCGCGGGATCATGCCGCCGTAAAGCGTCATTGCCTGGCGAACGAGCGCAACAGACAGGCTGATTTCGTACAGTGCCGTCGCGTCCCCGCTCTCAAAATAAACCTGCTCATGGTACTGCCAGTGAGACAGAGCGTGTTCAATCGCGCAGACAAACGCCTGCTCAACAGACATATCAGTATTGACCGGCACCTTTTTCAGCGGGAAAGGCTTATCGCCGTCATAGCCGGTCGCCAAGCGGTATCCGCGGGCAGCCTTGCTCAGGTTGCCAAGGCGAACCCCACCGAACTCAGCAAGATCGCGGGCGAGCGTAAAGAGTGCATCAGTCTGGCCGGACTTCAGCTCCAGCTCCACTTCACTGATCACGTCCTCTCCACCTTCATCGGTGGTCACATTACCCTGGTCCAGCGCCAGTTCAATCTGGCTGCCGTCGGCCATGGCAATCAACCATTGCTGGCGTTCAAAGTCAGTCGCGAATAGTGGCTTGAGCTGAGCCTGTAGCGTATCGATGTCCACGCCTTCCGGCAGGGCTTCGTGAGGCACCAGATGTAAATCCGGCGTAGTGGCATTCTCCAATTCTGCATTGTATTCCGGGCGTTGGTGGAGCCCGGCGACAACCCGTCCAGCAGTCTTCATAGTCTGCACAAATACATCGTCATAGCGGCGTACCCGCAGGCCAATGTCGTTCATGCGAAGCTGGAGATCGGGTGTATCATAGTAGGTGTTATTCAGAAAGCGTTGCCCCTGTTGTAACACCTTGTATTCGGCGATCTTGTCGCGAATTTGCAGCGAAATGTGTGGAGAAACAAAAAATTTAAGCTCTATCTCTGTTTCCATATGGGTACCTGTCAAGAGTAGCCAATCAAGGATAGGGAGATTCACTATAAGGGGCAAGCTTTATCACCCCCTGTTTGATCGAAAGCAGTTTCCTTGCATGTGTGATTAAGTTAACATGCGCGCCTCAGTCTCTATCGAACAAGATTTAGTCTGGTTTTTATTTACTACAGGTCAAAACGACTATGCCAGTAAACACTATTGTTGGGCTGTTTGCTAAAAGCCCTATTAAACCGCTGCAACGTCACATCAACTGTGTGAATGATTGCTGCTCAAAGCTGATTCCTTTCTTCGAGGCATGTGCCGAAGGAGACTGGGAAAACGCTGCTACCCTTCGCCAGCAAATTTCCGAACTGGAGAAAGAAGCAGACGTGCTCAAGCGCGAAATCCGTCTGAAACTGCCTCGTGGCCTGTTCATGCCGGTTGACCGCACTGACATGCTCGAACTTCTGACCCAGCAAGACAAACTGGCCAACCTTTCTAAAGACATTGCAGGCCGCGTCCTGGGCCGTAAATTGCAGATGCCTTCTCCTCTCTATCCCGATTTCGTGGTCTACGTTCAGCGTTGTTTGGACGCTGCAGATCAGGCACGTCGTGTTATCAGCGAACTGGATGAGCTGCTCGAAACCGGATTCAAAGGCCGTGAAGTCACACTGGTGGCTGAAATGATCAACCAACTGGACAAGATTGAAGACGATACTGACAACATGCAAATTCGTCTGCGCCAACAACTGATGGCAATCGAAGACCAGTACAACCCGGTTGATGTCATGTTCCTTTACAAAATTCTCGAATGGGTTGGCGGTATCGCTGACCAAGCGCAACGTGTCGGCTCGCGTCTGGAGCTGATGCTTTCACGCTCGTAATTCAAAGAATCGTAGAAACGACAAGGTAATACGATGGAAATCCTCGCTCAGTACGGCACCATTATTGTTTTGGTGGCGGCGCTTTTTGGTTTTCTGATGGCTATCGGTATTGGTGCGAACGACGTTGCCAATGCTATGGGTACCTCAGTAGGTTCTAAAGCCCTGACCGTAAAGCAAGCGATCATCATTGCGATGATCTTCGAATTCGCCGGCGCTATCTGGCCGGTGGTGAAGTAACAGATACCATCCGTAAGGGTGTTATCGAAACCTCCCTGTTTGCCAGCACCCCAGATATTCTGGTTTACGGCATGATGGCTTCCTTGCTCGCGGCAGGCAGCTGGCTGCTGGTTGCGTCTTACATGGGCTGGCCGGTGTCTACCACGCACTCAATCATTGGTGCCATCATCGGTTTTGCTTGCGTATCTGTCGGCCCGGAAGCGGTTGACTGGAGCTCTGTGAAGGGCATCGTGGGCAGTTGGATTGTTACACCGCTTATCTCCGGTGTCTTTGCTTACCTTATCTTTGTCAGTGCCCAGCGGCTGATATTTGATACAGACAAGCCACTTATCAATGCCAAGCGCTTCGTGCCGGTTTACATGTTTATCACCTCTATGGTGATCGCCATGGTAACCATCAAGAAAGGCCTGAAGCACGTTGGTCTGCACCTGAGCACCTCAGAAGCAGCGGTTTGGTCTGTTATTGTTTCCGCAATCGTGATGGTTGGTGGCTACCTGTATATCCGCGCTAAGTACGCTGATGACAATGCCGCAACTGACCGCAATGGCTTTGACGGTGTTGAGCGCGTATTCAGCCTGCTGATGGTTGTGACTGCCTGTGCCATGGCATTTGCACACGGTTCAAACGACGTTGCCAACGCGATTGGCCCACTGTCTGCTGTTGTCGCAACTGTTGAACACATGGGTGCTGTTGCAGACAAAAGTGAAATTGCCTGGTGGATCCTGCCTTTGGGTGGTATCGGTATCGTAGTCGGTCTGGCTACTCTGGGTCACAAGGTAATGGCGACTGTTGGTTCAGGCATTACTGAACTGACACCAAGCCGCGGCTTTGCAGCCCAGCTGGCAACAGCATCTACCGTTGTGCTGGCTTCCGGTACTGGCCTGCCAATCTCTACCACACAGACTCTAGTTGGTGCGGTTCTGGGTGTAGGCTTTGCCCGTGGTATTGCAGCCCTTAACCTTGGCGTTGTCCGTAACATCGTTGCATCCTGGGTTGTTACCCTCCCTGCGGGTGCACTGCTGGCCGTAATATTCTTCTACGCAATGCAAGCAATGTTCGGCTAATCGCTAGCTGCGTCAAATTCGCGTCAAAAAAAGGGAGACCATGTCTCCCTTTTATTGCACCTAGAGGGTAAAGTTTTTAGGATCTGTTCAAATCTCATCTGAACCCAATTTAGTAAGGCTGATAAGTGAAACGTCTTGTAACCCTGTTTACCCTGCTGGCAGCTTTTGTCTCAACCGGGGCATTTGCTCAAGATCGCTATATCTCTGAAGACCTGTTCACCTACATGCATTCAGGTCCGGGTACCCAGTACCGCATTATCGGCAGCGTGGATGCCGGCGAAAAAGTGTCCGTACTGAGCAGCCAGTCAGACTACACCCAGATCGTTGACTCCCGTGGCCGCAAAGGCTGGGTAGACAGCAAGTACATTTCCCGTCAGCCTGGCCTGAAAGAGCGCCTGCCTGCCCTTCAGAACGAACTGAAGCAGGTGAAATCAGCGCTGGCCAAGGCAGAAGGTGAAGCGAATTCCAAGCAAGAAGGCTTGCTGGAATCTCTGGAGCAGCGTAACAGCCAGATCAAAGAGCTGGAAAAGTACAACGCTGACCTCAACCAGAAGCTGATTGACTCTCAGGCAGAAACCCGCGAACTGCGCGCCCGCCTGGATACCCAGAAAGATGACCTGCTGATGCGCTGGTTCACCTATGGTGGCCTGGTTGCCGGTGCCGGCCTTATTTTGGGCCTTATCCTGCCGCACATTATCCCGCGCCGTAAGAAAACCAACGACCGTTGGATGTAACCGGTTCAGAGAGACAAAAAACGCAGCTTTCGGGCTGCGTTTTTTATTTCCGATTTCCTGTTATCCCACCGTTGCCAGAGCCGGCAGGGTTACCAACCAGTCCTCAAACTGGAGCACCACCTGGTTAGGTTCGATACCCAGCAAAAATACCCCCGGTACAATCTCTTGGCCTTCGCGCACTTCCTTTCCGTTAACCTTTACCCAGCGCGCAGCTTTTTCCGAGCCGTAGAGGTGCGCCTGGAAATCCAGCTTTGGAAACCGCAGCTGCGCATCTGCCGGAAGGTCTCCAAACGGAATCACCTTGGCCTGATTACGTGCCAGTTTGGCATCCGCGGTGCGGGATTTGTCATCACTGAGCGCCTCTTTGAGCTTTAGAGCCAGATCCGGCGGAAGGCTATCCAGGTCAAAGTCATTGGCTTCCATGCCTGAGCTGGGTTGTTGCTCCGGAGTCTGTTTCAGCATGTTGGAAAGCAGCTCAGCCGGATCGTCCTTTGCATTAACTGTCAGCTCCGGCTTTTCAACCGGCAACGGTTTAAGTGTGAAAGACGGGTAAGGCAGAATCCGGTACACAAGTTCAGTTGTTTGAACCGGTTCAGTCACCGCAGCGGTTGTCATAGCCTCAACCGGCGCTTCGGCTGACGGCTGTTCAACCTGAGAGTGGAACAAGAAAAATGCACTGCCAGCAATCACCGAAGGCAAGACAATCGCTGCCAGAACAAGCGGCCAGCGACGATGTGATACTGAAGCAGTTGGTCCCATACCCAGAGTGTCTGAAGGCTGGCCAAAGGATGTGGCCTTTGGGGAGTCCGGAGACGACGTTAAATCAGTAAACAGCTGGGACATTGTTCCCCTCCCCGATTTCTTTTCCGGGTATCTCTTTTAACGGGTTTTGTTTACCCAAAAGCACCGGGCCATTCTGGCCAACCATCGCTTGCAGCGTCATCAGCGTCATTGGGCCGGCAATACCGTCAGCATTCAGATTCATTCGGGATTGGAAAGCTTCAACCCGGTTTTTGACCGCCAGCTCGAAGTTGCTTTCAACTGGGTAATTCTCGCCAGAAGCTAACTGCAGGCGACTGTCGAGCCATTGCACCGCATCGCCTTTTTGTCCGGCTTTCAGGGTTTGCTGTCGGTAGGGCGGCTGCCAGAGCAGCAGGGCTTCTTCCCGAAGATGTTCAGCCAGCCAGCTTCTTGGTAACTCTACGCGTTTACCATCCATCAGTATCTGGGCTGTGTTGCTGCCAAGTCGGTACAGTACCGCATAGAAAGGGATTTCACCGGGCAGCGACAGCTCCACCAGCGCCGGGCGGTTTAGTGTCGCAAGGCGCTCAAGCGGCAGGGATTTGCGGTAACAGGCAAGCTCTGCCCGGCCTGCACTTTCACACGATGCATCAACCGTATCCACATCAAAACCCCACAGCGCATAGAGTGTTTTCATCGCACCGGCAGCCGAGCGGCTTTGCTGCGCCAGCGGTCTGATGACATCTGTCAGCGAGGGCATTGGTGCAACCCGCTGCGGCTCTGGCTCAGACTTAACTAGCCGCTGTACCGAAACCGTTTCTTTCGGCGCTGTCTCCACAGGCTGTGGGAGAAGGTGCGGAAGTGACAAATACAGCCCGGCCGCCAGTGCAATACCGGTGGCAAGGCCAAGCCAGATAAGCGTTGCGCCGTTCTTTGCCGGGACGGCATCCCAGTCCAATACTTCACGGCAGGCTGCCAACGCCAAATTCCGGCTGACCTGCGCCCCACCTTGGCGGGCAAGCTCAGAAAGAGCGGTATCGCAAACCCGGTTAATCAGGCGCGGAATCCCGCCGGTTTTGGCCGCAACGGTTTTAACCGCACCGGGCGAAAACAACGTTGCGCTGCCCCCGGCCTGATTCAAGCGATAGTGGATATAGTCTGCCACTTCATTCCCGGCCAACGGCAACAGGTGATAGCGCGCCGTAATACGCTGGGCAAGCTGACGGAGCCTCGGCTGGCGCAAAAGCTGTTGCAGTCTGGCTGGCCGATAAGGATCACCCGCAGCAATTTCTGAGAGTAGGTTTCGATATTGGTCAGGAGGCGAAGTTGCTCAAGCACTTCCGGCGCAAGGTGCTGGGCTTCATCAATTAACAAAACAGTCAGCCGACCGCTCGCATGGTTATCGATAAGGCGTTGGTAAAGGGCGTCATAGCGGCTTTTCAGCCCGCCATCCCGTTCATAGCTGACACTGAGATCGTCACAGATCGCTTCGAGAAGGCCGGTTGCATCCAGCGTCGGATTGAGGATCAGCGCTACGTCACTGCCTTCCGGCAGGCGTTCAAGCAGCGCTCGTAATGTGGTGGTTTTCCCCGTGCCGACCTCTCCGGTCAGCAGCGCCAGGCCTCCGCCCTCGTTCAGGCCGGCCATCACGTGCCTCAATGCCTCCCGGTGGCGGGTACTGAGAAAGTAACACTTCCCGCTGGGGACAATGGAAAACGGCGGCTGGTTAAAGCCGAAATAATGCTGGTACATTGCTGGGGTTTAGTTACCGTGCCAGTGTATCATGATGGCACCAAAGTAAATGGCGGGCTATGTATTGTAAAGGATAAAGCCCCTAACTACGCGACTGAGACAGGCTGAAAATGAAAAGGTATCTGGTAGGCGGCGCCGTCCGCGATCAACTGTTGGGACTGGATGTAAAAGACCGTGACTGGGTGGTTGTCGGCAGCGACATCGCGACCATGGAATCACTCGGTTACCAGCAGGTCGGCCAGTCTTTCCCGGTTTTCCTCCACCCGGATACCCATGAAGAACATGCCCTAGCCCGTAAGGAACGCAAGGAAGGCTCCGGCTATACCGGCTTTGTCTGCGATTTTGCTCCGTCAGTCACACTGGAAGAAGATCTCCTTCGCCGGGATCTGACTGTCAACGCCATTGCTATGGATGAAAACGGTACGTTGGTAGATCCCTACGGCGGTCAGTCGGATCTCAAAAAAAGGATCCTTCGCCATGTTTCTCCGGCATTTGTTGAAGATCCCCTCCGGGTACTGCGTGTTGCCCGCTTTGCAGCCCGGTTTGCATCTATTGGTTTTACCGTCGCACCGGAAACCATGACCCTGATGCAAAAGATTGCCGAAAGCGGCGAGCTCACGACCCTTACGCAGGAGCGGGTTTGGAAAGAGTGGGAAAAATCCCTCAGCTATGACAACCCAGAGGTCTTTTTGCAGGTATTACGTGACTGCGGCGCGCTCAAATTTGTTATTCCTGAGATCGACGCCCTGTACGGTGTCCCCCAGCCTGAAAAGTGGCACCCTGAAATTGATACCGGTATCCATACCATCATGGTGGCAGCCCGGGCGGCTGAAATCAGCAAGGATCCTTTGGTGCGCTTTGCCGCCCAGGTACACGACCTTGGCAAAGCTAAAACCCCTGAAGCGGAATGGCCAAGCCATAAAATGCACTGCCAGACCGGCCAGAAAGTTATCCGCGAACTTTGCGAGCGACTTCGTATCAGCAATGATTTCCGTGATGCAGCCCTGGTAGTATGCGCCGAACACAGCAACGTCCACCGGGCATTTGAGCTCAAACCCTCAACCTTTATAAAAGTGTTCGACCGCATTGATGCCTGGCGCAAACCGGAGCGGTTAAAAATCCTGGCTGACACCTGCCGGGCGGATTACCAAGGCCGAACCGGGTTTGAAAATGAACCTTACGAGCAAGCTAATCGCCTGCTTGCTGCATTTGATGCTGCTCAGTGCGTACAGGTTAAACCTATTGTTGAAGCCGGGTTTAAAGGGGCTCAAATTAAGGAGCAGCTAGGTATCCAGCGTGCAGAGGCGGTGGCTAGGGCATTGGCTTGAACGTACACGTCGCTTTTTGATTTCATTTCCGGGGTTTTCTGAGTGCAGAATACCCACGATCTGCTCTCTACATGCGCTGAGAATCTCTTCAGCAACAAAATCCTCCTGGATGTTACGGGCTACTGCAACTGCACCAATCATCATTGACGTCAGTGAGCTACGCCGCCATTACTTGAGCACTGAAGCTGAGCCTTTTTCAGAAGGCTCTCGATTTTCTGGTTCACCCGCATATAAATCTCGGCATATATTTTTTGCGTTTGGGTATCTCTAGAAGCAACATCAGTAGCCAGAAAGGCCAGCGGACATGGGCGTTGTCCCCGGACATGTTCAAGGCTCAGGTACTGATCAAACAGGTACACTAGCCATTCAACATTGTCGACGTCTTCCGGTTTCTCTCTGGCTAAATGACTATTCGATGGTGACCAAAGCAATGACGCCCTATACAACTCAGCCTTACTTTCAAAATGGGCATAAAAAGCCCCTCGTGTCAGGCTGCAGTGCATCATCACCTGATCAACGGTCACACTCATAAATCCTCGGTTGGAAAATAACTCCCAAGCACTACATAGAATCTTCTCTCGCGTCTGTGCCTTATGGGCTTTTGAATATGGCAAGTCGATGACCAAATTAGCTCAAAATATGTTCTTTATCATATATAGATTACCTATAACATCAAAGCTCACTTTTCAAGCAAGGAAGCTATTGATGATATATGCAATGTTTGCAATGGTACTACTGACTGTTTGGACTGGATTTATTGCTCTCAGAGCTCGTATCCGGGCAATTAGGACGGGGGACATGAAGAAGGAATTCCTGGTATTGATGCAAGGAGGTGACGTGCCGGAGGCAGTAATTAAAACAACCCGATGCTATGCCAATCTGTTTGAAGTACCCGTGCTGTTTTACATAGTCGCAATTCTGATAATCACTCAGGGTGTACAGAGTACACCTTTTGTACTTCTGGCTTTTGGATTTGTACTTAGCCGAGTCGCGCAGGCCTGGATACATATCACCTACAACCATGTTCCTCACCGTATGTTAGCTTTCGGAGCTTCTGTGACATGTATAGTATCTCTTTGGACTATGCTGCTGCTCCACACTCCTTAACTGTCTCTATGCTGGTAATTGCTTTTCCAAAACATGAAAAAAGGGCGAGTTATAAACTCGCCCCTCACATCTTTGAACTCGCCACTCTTTAGCGCATCGCTAGCATCACAAACAGCCCAACACCCAACAGAATGCGGTAAATTACAAACGGGGTCATGCCCATGCGGGAAATCAGCTTCAGGAAGTAGTGGATACAGATATAGGCGCTGATAAAGGACACCACAATACCAATAGCCAGTGCCATCCAGTCTACAGGCTCAGAGCCGGTCACCAGCTTCATGCCAAGGTAACCACCAGCCAAAAGGATAATCGGGATAGACATCAGGAAAGAGAAACGGGCTGCCGCTTCACGGGTCATACCGAGGTAAAGTGCAGCTGTCATGGTCGCTCCGGAGCGGGATGTCCCCGGGATCATTGCCAACGCCTGAGCAATACCGATAAACAGCGCTTTTTTCCAGTCACACTGATATTCGTCATCTGCCAGTTTGGCATTGCGGTCTACCCACCAAAGCAACAAGCCAAAAACAATGGTAGTTGTCGCGATGACATAGGCGGAGCGCAGGTAAATCTCAATGAAGTCCTTCATCAGAAGGCCAAAGATACAGGCCGGGATGGTTGCCAACGCGATCATCCAGGCCAGCTTGGCTTCCGGAGAACGATCTCCACTGAAAGAAGCAAAAAATGCCTTGAGCAATGTCACTACTTCCGCACGGAAGTAGAGTACCACGGCCATTAAGGTGCCGACGTGAACGGCAACATCGAATGCCAGCCCCTGGTCGGGCCATCCCAGTACCTCAGAAGGCAAAATTAGGTGAGCGGAGCTGGAAATAGGTAAGAATTCGGTGAGGCCCTGAATAAGTGCCAGCCAGAATGCTTCAATGTGACTCATTGGTTAGTTTTCCTCGATAAACCCGGGGTCGACAGGCCAAAGTGCCTGCGCTTTGTCGAATGCCTTCCATAGTTCGGCATAAGTGCGGCCATCACCCGGCACCGGCTGGTCAGGAAGCATTTCCGCCAGCGGCCACAGGGTAAAAGCAAACTTGTAGATATCGCTGCGCGGCAGCGGCGGGTTGGCTTCCTGGCAAAGATCGCCAAAGGTGAGCAGATCCAAATCCAGCGTCCGGTCGCGAAACTTAATGGCGTCACGCTCCCTGCCCCAGCGCGCCTCAATGCTGCGAAGATCAGCGGCAAACTCAGCCAGCGGCTTATCCGTGTGTATTTCCACCACACAGTTATAAAAATTCGGGCCTTCAAACCCCACCGGTTCAGCTTCAAAAATCCGGGAACAACGCATATTGGGATCGATTGCAGCCAGCGCTTTCACGCCTTCACGGATGTGGAATTCCCTGTTGATGTTGGAGCCAAGGCTGATAAGAACCTGGGTCACTTGCTACCTCGCTCAATAGTGACACCCACGGCACGGGCGTTAACAACGGCACCCGGTTTGGCAACGCGTACCCGAATCCAGGGGACACCGAATTCAGTCATTATGAGAGAAGCCACCTCTTCTGCCACGCGCTCAACCAACTCGATAGGCTGCTCGCTAAGGTACGACGTTACGCGCTCGCTGACGGTGGCATAATCCAGCGCCAGGGACACATCATCGACTGCGCAGCCGGGCGGTTGTCGTGTGCCATTTCGATATCGAGCACCAGCTTTTGCTTGATGGTCTTTTCCCAGTCATAGACACCAATGGTCATAATGACTTCAAGTTGTTCGATAAATACCGTATCCATGTTCTTACGCCAATTCTGTTACAGGTCGGATACCCCTTGTGAGCAAAAACGCGTACTATCTCTCACCTAACGGCCATTTTATGTGTATTCTGAAACCGTTAGAGTAGTCTGAATGCGCTGGGGCTGCGTTTCAGTAAACGCCATCCGGCAAGGTTTGAGCGCAGACTATAGCAAGTTACGCCCGGCACGATAGCCGCATATCTCACCGGTGTTGTTGCATCAACTTTACAGAGAAAGTTAAGTTTTCCGGACAGTTGCATGAGCCTTTATCGTTTTTATTTATTGTTGGCGCATACCTGTTGGGCTCGGTGTCCAGTGCAGTGCTGATCTGCCGTCTTTTCCGCCTGCCCGACCCTCGCGAACATGGCTCTGGCAACCCCGGTGCAACCAATGTACTTCGCCTCGGTGGCCGTCTGGCAGCGGTTCTTGTACTGGTCGGCGACATCCTTAAAGGCATGATCCCGGTCTGGGTCGGTTACCTGATTGGCATCAACCCTTTTATGCTCGGTCTTATCGCTATCGCAGCGTGCCTTGGCCATATCTACCCTATTTTCTTCCATTTCCGCGGCGGCAAAGGCGTTGCCACAGCCCTGGGAGCGATGGCCCCCATCGGCCTTGATCTTACCGGTATGCTGATTGGTTCCTGGCTGCTGGTATTGCTGCTCTCTGGCTACTCATCAATGGCAGCGATTGTCACAGCCCTCCTTGCACCACTCTTTACCTGGCTGGTTAAGCCCCAGTTCACCATGCCGGTCGCTATGTTGGCCTGCCTGATTATCTTCCGCCACCAGGACAACATCCGCCGACTGTTTGAAGGCACTGAGAGCAAAATCTGGAATAAGAAAATCCGGCAGGACGATGAGAGCAAATCGGCGGAGAAAGGGGAAAAGCACTAGGAACGGGTAATGTAGAGTTCTGGGTGCTGGGTTTGGTTCCGGGCTCTATTTCTGACTCCTGCTCTTCACAGAGCCTTCCGTTCCCGTTACCGGCTCCCTAAAAACAGAAACCGCCCTTTCGGACGGTTTCGGATCATTCAGCAAATCAGCCTTTCTGCTATTACGCAGTTTCAGATTCTGCGATTGGCTTCAACTGATCGATAGGCCAGCGCGGGTAGCTTTTAGCTCAGCCAGGCCAACACTTTCTCCGTTTTTCAGTCGCTGCATACCGGCATAAGCAATCATGGCACCGTTGTCAGTACAAAACTCAGTGCGCGGGTAATAAACCTGACCGCCCAGCTTTTCCATCAGGCTTTCCAGCCCCTGTCGCAGTGCACGGTTGGCACTGACACCACCGGCTATCACAAGGCGCTTCATGCCACATTGCTTCAGGGCGCGGCGGCATTTAATAACCAGGGTATCCACCACGGCCTCCTGGAATGCATAAGCAATATCCGCACGGGTCTGGTCATCATCACCGTTGTCACGAATAGTGTTCGCAGCGAATGTCTTCAGGCCAGAGAAACTGAAATCCAGCCCCGGCACAGTAGTCATCGGACGCGAAGGTAAACCGGCCCTGTGTGCCCTTTTCTGCCATCTTTGACAGCAGTGGTCCGCCTGGGTAGTCCAGCCCCATCAGCTTGGCTGTTTTATCAAAAGCCTCACCAGCGGCATCATCAATAGACTCACCAAGGATCTGGTATTCACCGATACCCTTTACTTCCACCAGCATGGTGTGCCCACCGGATACCAGCAAGGCAACAAATGGAAACTCCGGCGGTGTATCCTCCAGCATCGGCGCTAAGAGGTGGCCTTCCATGTGATGGACAGGCACAGCAGGTACATTCCAGGCATAAGCCAGGCTGCGCCCAATGGTCGCGCCAACGAGCAACGCACCAACCAGACCCGGACCGGCGGTATAGGCAACACCATCAATATCATCAGAAGTGAGGCCGGCATCCGCCAAAGCTGCTTTAATTAAAGGAATGGTCTTTTTAACGTGATCGCGGGATGCCAGTTCCGGCACCACACCGCCGTAATCTGCGTGTAGCTTTACCTGGCTGTATAACTGATGTGCCAGTAAGCCTTTTTTATCGTCATAAATCGCAACGCCGGTTTCATCACAGGACGTTTCGATACCCAGAATGCGCATAACTACCTCTGCTCCGGTGTTGTGAGGGCGCAATCTTACCCTCTCGATAAAAAATTCACCAGTCCGGCAACAGCCAATGCTTTACAAGTACCCAGCGTTCAGATTAAAATTCCGCACCATTTTTAATCATGGCTGGTCACTTTGTCACCAGCGTAACTGATACAACCCCCGAGGTGAAAGGCACATGCCAGTAGTTAAAGTACGTGAAAACGAACCGTTCGACGTAGCTCTGCGTCGCTTCAAGCGCTCTTGTGAAAAAGCAGGTATCCTTTCAGAAGTTCGTCGTCGTGAACACTTCGAAAAGCCTACTACAGTTCGCAAGCGCGCCAAGGCTGCCGCTGTTAAGCGTCACCTGAAGAAGCTGGCTCGCGAAAACGCACGTCGCGTACGTCTGTACTAATTACAGCGCCCTAGGATTGCACTATGGCACTGATTGATCGTCTGAAGGACGAACAAAAAGCAGCGATGAAGGCGAAAGACAAACCTCGCCTGTCCACCATCCGCCTGATCATGGCAGCCATCAAACAACTTGAAGTCGACGGTCAGAAAACTCTGAACGACGACGAAGTTATTGCTGTGCTGACCAAAATGGTTAAGCAACGTCGCGACTCCGTAGCGCAATACGAATCAGCTGGTCGCCAAGATCTCGCTGATGCAGAAGCCGCAGAAATCGTTGTGATTGAGGAATTTCTTCCTCAGCCACTGTCAGACGAAGAAGTTGAGCAACTGGTGAAAAACGCTGTTGCTGAAACAGAAGCTGCTTCGATGCAAGACATGGGCAAAGTCATGGCTGTGGTTAAACCACAGATCCAGGGCCGCGCTGACATGGGTAAGGTAAGCCAGCTGGTTAAGGCTCTTCTGGGCTGATCTGCTGTAGCTCCTGACCCGCAAGCAAGCCGTGCTATCCTTTTTGGAGTGCGCGGCTTGTTCGTATCTTCTCCATCTGAAAAACAGACCCCACACGTATACCTTGGCAACACAAGAATCGTGGTTGTTCGTGGTGATTCATTATTAATCGGTATGGCGTTCTAGAGCATGGCAGGAAAAATTCCCCGCGCGTTTATTGACGACCTTCTGGCACGTATCGATATCGTTGAATTTATCGACAGCCGGGTCAAACTGAAAAAACAGGGCAAAAACTTCGGTGCCTGTTGCCCCTTCCATAACGAAAAAACGCCTTCATTTACCGTGAGCCAGGAAAAGCAGTTCTATCACTGCTTTGGATGTGGTGCCCACGGCAACGTTCTCGACTTTGTTATGGAATACGACCGCCTCGAATTTGTCGACGCGATCGAAGAACTGGCGGGCCAACTGGGGCTGGAAGTTCCGCGCGAACAAGGCAGTGGTAACTTTAAAGGTTCCAGCAACAACGAAAAGCGTACCCTCTACCCGATAATGGGCGAGATTGCCCGCTTCTACCAAAGCAAACTGCGCACGCAAGAAGGCCAGACCGCCATTGATTACCTCAAAGGGCGCGGCCTGACTGGTGAAATCGTCCAGCGTTTTGGTATTGGCTATGCGCCGGATGAGTGGGACGCCGTACGCAAACAATTCGGGCGTGATGGCACTTCCCAGCAGTCGCTGGTGACTGCCGGCATGCTGATAGAAAACGACAACGGCCGTCGCTACGACCGTTTCCGCGGACGGGTTATGTTCCCCATCCGCAACCGCCAGGGCAAAGTAATCGGCTTTGGTGGTCGGGTATTGGGTGACGGTACACCTAAATACTTAAACTCCCCGGAAACCCCGATTTTCCACAAGGGGAAAGAGCTTTACGGCCTCCATGAAGCCCTGGAGCACGACCGCGAACCTAATCACCTTCTGGTGGTTGAAGGTTATATGGATGTGGTAGCTCTGGCGCAATTTGACGTCAATTACGCCGTTGCCTCTTTGGGTACCTCCACGACTGGGGACCATATCCAGACCCTGTTCCGACAGACATCCACCGTCATCTGTTGTTATGACGGAGACCGTGCCGGACGCGATGCCGCCTGGCGCGCAATGGAGCAGGCACTGCCCCACTTAAGTGACGGCAGGCAGCTTAAATTTATGTTCCTGCCGGATGGCGAAGACCCGGATACCCTGGTCCGTCAGGAAGGAAAAGACGGATTCGAACAGCGCCTGGCGAAAGCCATGAGCCTGTCCGAGTTCCTGTTCTCGACTCTGATGCAGCAGGTTGATACCAGCAGCCGCGAAGGTAAGGCAAAACTGACCGCCCTCGCTGTGCCGCTTATCGACAAGGTTCCGGGGGGCACCCTGCGCCTTTACCTGCGCAACACCCTTGGCAGCAAACTTGGTCTGCCAAGCGAAGAACAGCTTGAACAACTGATTTCCGCCAAAGGGGCTGATGTACAAAAACGAGCCCTGCCGGAAATGAAGCGCACTGCCATGCGTGAGGCCATCACACTGCTTCTGCAAAATCCGGAACTGGCAGACGGTATGCCGGATTTAAGTGGATTCAGCGAATTGCATGTACCCGGTCTCAATTTGCTCATTCAATTGGTTGACATCTGCCGGGCTCACCCCCATATCAGAACAGGTCAACTGATTGAACACTGGCGCGGCAGCGACCAGGAACAATTAATTGCTCGACTCGCCAGCTGGGATCTCCCGCTTGGCGATAGCAATGAAACTGAGTTATTTGACGATGCATGGCGCAAAATCCTTGCGCAGTGCTTCGCACAACAGATCGCAAAACTACAGGCGAAGGCAAACACCATCGGCTTATCAGTCGAAGAAAAGCGGGAATTGCAGTTATTAATTCTCAATCGTCCCGACTAGTGCTGCTCTGATTAGGCGTAGCCAGTATTTGGTAAATCTGTTAAAATTGGCGGTTTGCGTTTTCGCATACTAAATTCTTCACTCAGACCCGAAGTTGGATATCGTCTATGGATCAAAATCCGCAGTCACAACTTAAGTTACTCGTTGCCAAAGGTAAGGAGCAAGGCTACCTGACCTATGCCGAGGTAAACGACCACCTTCCGGAAGACATCGTCGATTCCGAACAGATTGAAGACATCATTCAGATGATCAACGACATGGGTATCCAGGTGGTGGAAACAGCCCCGGATGCCGATGACTTGATCATGTCTGAGACTGTCACCGATGAAGACGCAGCGGAAGCTGCGGCTGCAGCACTTTCTACCGTAGACAGCGAACTGGGACGTACAACCGACCCGGTACGTATGTACATGCGTGAAATGGGTACCGTTGAACTGCTGACCCGCGAAGGCGAAATCGACATTGCCAAGCGAATTGAAGACGGTATCAACCAAGTACAACTGGCGGTTGCCGAATACCCTGAATCTATCTCTTATCTGTTAGACCAGTTCGACAAAGTCGAAGCGGAAGAACTGCGTCTTACTGACATCATTTCAGGATTCGTTGACCCTTCTCAAGAAGAAGACCTGGCTCCAACTGCAACCCACATCGGTTCAGAGTTAAGCGAAACAGATCTCGCTGACGAAGACGAAGATGAGGAAGATGAAGACGAAGACGGTGATGACGACGACAGCGAAGACGATAACGCTATCGATCCTGAAGTCGCCCGTGAAAAAGTCTCTGAACTGCGTCGCAGCTACGAAGCCGTGCTGGCATCAACCCAGCAAAAAGGCCGCGAAGATGACAGCACCAAAGAAGCCATCACTGAGCTGGCTGAGGTGTTCAAGCAGTTCCGTCTGATTCCTAAGCAGTTCGACCGCCTGGTTGACGAAATGCGTCAGACTATGGACAAAGTCCGTACTCAGGAACGTCTGATTATGCGCCTGTGTATTGACACCGGTCGCATGCCAAAGAAAAACTTCGTGCAGGTATTTGCCGGTAACGAAGCGTCTGACACTTGGCTGGATGCCGTTTTGGCAGCCGGAAAGCCATACTCAGACCGTATCAAAGAAAATGAAGAAGACCTGCGTCGCTGCATCCAGAAGCTGAAGCTGCTGGAAGAAGAGACCGGCCTGTCTGTTGAGCGTATCAAAGACATCAGCCGCCGCATGTCTATCGGTGAAGCGAAAGCCCGCCGCGCCAAGAAAGAGATGGTAGAGGCAAACCTGCGTCTGGTTATTTCTATCGCGAAGAAATACACCAACCGTGGTCTGCAGTTCCTGGATCTGATCCAGGAAGGTAACATCGGCCTGATGAAGGCAGTTGATAAGTTCGAATATCGCCGTGGTTACAAGTTCTCAACTTACGCCACTTGGTGGATTCGCCAGGCGATCACTCGCTCTATCGCTGACCAGGCCCGTACCATCCGTATTCCGGTACACATGATTGAGACCATCAACAAACTCAATCGTATCTCTCGCCAAATGCTGCAGGAAATGGGCCGCGAGCCTTCCCCTGAAGAACTGGCAGAGCGCATGATGATGCCGGAAGACAAGATTCGTAAGGTGCTGAAGATCGCTAAAGAGCCAATCTCCATGGAAACCCCAATCGGTGACGATGAAGATTCACATCTGGCGACTTTATCGAGGATACCACCCTCGAGCTGCCAATGGACTCTGCAACCATGCAGAACCTGAAGTTCGCGACCAACGAAGTACTGGCTGGCCTGACACCACGTGAAGCCAAGGTACTGCGTATGCGTTTCGGTATCGACATGAACACTGACCACACTCTTGAAGAAGTAGGTAAGCAGTTCGATGTTACCCGTGAGCGTATCCGTCAGATTGAAGCCAAGGCTCTGCGTAAGCTTCGCCACCCAAGCCGCTCAGAAATCCTGCGCAGCTTCCTGGATGAGTAATCCGGCGTAAAATACAGAAAAGGCGGGTTTGAAACCCGCCTTTTTTCTGCCTGATAACAAGAGGTTACCCTACCGCTAAAGTCACAAAGTGACTGAGTTATCAAGAACTGCAGAAAGTGAAGCAAGTGCGCGAAAAACATACAGATTTCACCCTGCAACACGCTAGACACACCGCCCCGATTCCCCTATAATTTGCACCCACTGGCCCCTTAGCTCAGTGGTTAGAGCAGGCGACTCATAATCGCTTGGTCGTTGGTTCAAGTCCAACAGGGGCCACCATATTTTACAGACACTTAGCACCGAAAGGGCTAGGTGTTTTTTTGTATTTGCCCGCCCGGAATTCAAGCACATTCCTTGTGTCACCTCGCTTATTACCCCTTCTTACCTGTGCACTGAAAGCTCGTCTATTCTGCCTGTTCTTGGGGGATCCGTGTTTATCGTAGCTCTTACGTATAAAGTCGACCTATCTGAGGTCGAAAAGCATATCGACGCCCACATCCACTATCTTGAAAAATACTATGACTGTGGCTGTTTTCTCGCTTCAGGCAGAAAAGTTCCACGTTCAGGTGGGGTGATCCTGGCTCAGGCTGAAAGCCATGAAGCACTGGATGCCGTGATCAAGGAAGATCCGTTTTTCACTGAGGGGGTTGCCGACTATGAAGTCACTGAATTTGTGGTCAGTAAAAGTGCGGCGGGATTGGAAAGACTGCGGGAATGTTGACCACTAAAAGCCTGATTGCTGGGTTTAAACCCACAACCTAAAGTGAAGCTTTCTTATGGGGTGGGCGGAAGCCTCCCCTAAAAGAAGTCGCACAGCTTACTGTTGAATTGCTGACTCAGGCTCTTGTTCAGCTGGAGCCGTGTTTTCAGTTTCCTCCGCTAATGCAGCGCGTTCAGCTTTGGATATATAGCGTGGTTTATTACTGTTGTGCAGTTTGGCGTTTTTCTTTTTCTGCTTTGCCTTCAGCACCTGATTAATTCTTTTCTTTCGGTTCATCTTTAAACCTCTATCTATCGGGGCGGCAGGTTAAAGGTTTTTTCCGCAAAGCTCAATGCCAGATGTGTAACCCCGTAAACATTACATTTTAAATAGTTCGTCGCCTCTCACCTCACGATACCAGCCATTTTTGTCTTTCTTTAAACTTGGGCACGTCGTCAGTGATCTCGAACCAATTTGCTTTTGAGGCAATGAAGATATGGGACTCCGGTTTGACACATGGATCACCATCTACCGCCCCCAGAGTTATTGAAGTAACTTGACCGCTTGTTGTTCCCGCCAGGGTGGAACCACATTTCCCACAGAAACACCAACCCGCTCCTGATGCCGTTTCGTAGACGTTTATACAATCAACGCCGTTAACCCAAGTGAAATCATCCGGATTAATATCTGCATAGGTGGCAAACGCTGCGCCATGCTGTTTCCGGCACATCGAACAATGGCAGTTATCTGCACGACCAAGCGGTCCATTTACCTCATAACGGATCGTTCCACAAAGACATCCTCCTTTTACAATGCTCACAATCGCTCCTTGAGTAAATGATTAGTGGATTACTCAGTCTAGGAGGTAAAGTACTCGGAACACTGTAGCACTCAGAGACTTTCGAACTCTTTTCGTAATCTTGTCGATTCATCTGTTGCCAGTCTTTCCAATACCTCGACTCGGGATTTCAGCAGAGAGACTTCGTCACGCAGCGCATTCATTTCTGAGAGGTGCGTTTTGCTCATCGTCCCTTTCTCCTTCTGAATTTTCATAGCCGAGATAACATAACTGCCAACAATTGCGACAATGGGTATAAGTAGTGCCAGTGTACCGGTATCCATATGGAATATCCTTTCTCAGTAGGTAGAAGAGTCTTTTAATTTAACTGATGAACGCTATTCAACAAAAACATCGTGGATGCGAGAAACCGAGGTTTGCGCAGCAACACACTAACAGTGAGATTCTGATTAAACGCTGTAAATTTTGCGTGTAACTATTAAGACAACATCTATGTGACAGGACTAATAAACTGGCTCTTATAACTAAATAAAATAGAGTTCCTTATGGCAACGTGTCCTGTTTGCTCTGGTATGTGTGAAATTCCGACCGGTCGCTACCAGCCTTGTTATTCTTGCGGGGGGCGGGGTTATGGCAGCAGTACAGATGTGCCTTGTATGGCTTGCGGCGGTTCGGGGACATCAACTCAGGAAATCACTGATCCTTGTTATCACTGTCACGGCACGGGGATTATTGATGATCCCATACCCGCAAGCCGCCCTCGCCAATCATCCCCCGCATCTGCCCCAAAGCCCCCTACACCACAAACATCGACACTGACAGGTAAGAAATCCAAAAGCACATCTGGTGGCAATGCTGCAACACAAACCAGATCTGCAACCAAGGACAAACCAGACAGCCTTTTCGCAATTATTGCAGCGATCTTTGCTGGAATCTTGGGTTACACCCATTTCGAGCAGACCCAGAACACGACCGAATCACTATTTATGGCCGCTATTCTTTTCGTTGCTGGATACGTTGCCCTCTATGTACTTTATTTCGTTGTTAAGCTTGCGATTGAACTGCTCAAAATCATTTTTGTAATTGTATTTTGGGGCGGAGTTGCTTTGGTAATTGGCAATCTTTTAGGGCTTCAGCTAGCTGCAGATATCACGGTTTATCTGGAGGCACTGTGGCGACTTATTTCTGCCAATTTCTAATTCTCTTTGCACTCAAGTGCTGCCCTCTCCTGCATGTTGCGTCCAATATCAGCGCCATGTCAGTTCCTGTTGGGATTCTTAGTTATAAAACGCCTCCCCCCTGTTGTTCGCTCATCTTTAATAGCGCGACCTATTCGCAAAGAGATGAATTGCCCTTTAGTGCAACAGAAGTATTCATCAATTAACAACCACAGTTATCAAGGTGGAATGATGAAGACAAAGATAAGGCCCTTTTTCTTTTATATTTTTTGTCTAGTGAGTTTATTTTTCATGCTAGGAGCAACAACCAGCGTTTATGCCTATGCTCCGCCTCCTGACCCCGGAGGCGGAAATGGAGGAGGTGATGGTGGAAATGGCGGTGGCGGCAATGGAGGAGGTGGTGATATTCCCGATGATACCGTTGTCGTGGATGGAAAAGAGTACACTGATTTTGCTGCTGCAATCTCCGCAATAACAGACAAAAGTGTTGTGGAATTTGGCGCGGGTGAATACAACCAAGGGATCACCGTTCGTAATAATGAGGTTGTCCTCCGGGGCAGCCCGGGGACGCATTTCAAAGGTGCTCAGGTGCAAGGAAAGGGGACATTTGTAATCGTCGGCAACAATGTGAGAATTGAAGATATTGAATGCAGCAACGTAGCGGTTCGAGATCAAAATGGCGCTTGTGTTCGGCAGGAAGGCAGGGACTTGGTATTGGACGGAGTCTATTTCCACAGCAGTGAACAGGGTCTGCTTTCCGCAGAAGGCAGTGGTTCACTGCTGATAACAAACAGCACCTTCAGCGAACTTGGTAAAAATGGCCGCGCTCATGGTATCTACAGCAACAATGAGACGCTGACGATTCGTAACAGCACCATCAAAAGCTCCAAAAGCCAGGGTCATGAAGTGAAATCACGGGCAAACGTCACCAATATAGAATCCTCTACCATAGCGAGCCTCGGCGGACAGGACAGTCGGGTGCTTGATATTCCAAATGGAGGCGCACTGCGAATTACCCACAGCGTTCTTCAACAAGGCCCCAATTCAGTTAACCGGCAACTTATTGGTTTTGGTCTCGAACCACAATACGACCCTCTTGCCATGCATGTCATTGAAATACAGGACACCGTTATTATTCTTGAGCGCAATGGCACCAATGAATTCCTGGCCTTACCTCAAAATGGCTCTGACTACCTGGTTATTTCCATAGATGGCAATGATTTTGTCGGAGAATTTTTGGACAAAGGAAACTTACCGCAAAGTAATAACTTCTACCCCAACCGGGCAGCCTACGGTATTGGCCCTTACCCGGCACTTCCGATGATTGAAAATTGATCGATGAGAAAAGGAAGTCTTTTCTCTCTCCCAGAAACGCAAAAAGGCCATCCTTTCGGATGGCCTTTCTGGCGGTGCTTTTTG
>BAXG01000035.1 GCA_001310455.1 Photobacterium sp. JCM 19050 | reverse complement strand
ACCTTGAGGTGGTTTGGGTATAAATCCGTATTTTAAATTTCGGGCAGATACGACGATGAAACTTGCGATAGTAACCGGTGGATCCCGAGGGTTGGGCAAAGCATTGGTCGAGGCGTTTGGCCGGGATCAATGGGAAGTAGTGGATTTCTCCCGAAGCGGGAAAGGCCCCCACCACCAATCTTTCGACCTAAGGCACACAAATGAGGTCGAATCGAAAGCCAAAGCGCTGTTTTCGAGAATCTGCCGTCAGAAGTATGATCACGTTGTTCTGATCAATAACGCTTCCACTATCACGCCCATCAAGCGCGTGTCTGACATTACCAAATCTCAGTTCCAGCACAGCATCACCGTCAACATTGTCTCGTCTTTATGCCTGATGCAGCTCTTTGTCCAAAAACTGCGGGATCTTGATACCCGGAAAACACTGATTAACATCTCATCGGGTGCTGCCAGCAAGGGTTACGCCGGGTGGAGTCTTTATTGTGCCGGTAAGGCAGTTGCGACAATTTCATCCGGGCAATATATGCAGAAGAGTTAACGGAGAAGTTTCCGTTTGAAGCGTTCAACTTTAACCCGGATGTAATGGACACGGCGATGCAGGCGGAAATTCGCGAGTCAGACCGGCATGACTTTCCGTCCATTGATCGGTTTGTGGGTTACAAAGCTAATGATGAACTGCGCAGTCCAAGCGAAGTTGCTCATGTTTTGTATCAACTGGTGAAGAATAATCCGGTTTTAACCGAAGACTCCTATTCGGTGTAGGTGGGCAGAAAGCCCACTTTCTTCATTCCACCCTGCCTGCGTGGCCCAATCCTGAGTTCTGAAGGCCGGGAATCCCCGGCTTGCTTTTGTATCGGTTTTCGCTATAACACTCTAGAAGGTGTTGTATGAACCAAGCGAAGGGGGAGTACAAATGAAAATCAGTAGACCAAACCGCATTACCCGGAGTTATACACAATCGCTTGTTGCACCACCTGAGAAGGTGATGCCTCTGTTATGTCCGGTGATGGAAGCTGAGTGGATCGACGGATGGGATCCTGTTTTAGTGCTTTCGGACTCGGGCGTGGTTGAACCGGGTGTGTGTTTGTTACCGATGCAGAACCGGACGATGCCGTCTGGTTTGTAACAGAACACAATGCATCAGCCGGGCGGGTTGAAATGGTAAAAATCACACCGGGTGTGACGGCATGTAAGCTAACTATTGACGTTAGGCCAAACGGGCAGGGCTCAGATGCGGATGTGTGTTACAGCTATACCAGCCTGAGCCCCGTGGGTGATGCATTTGTTGCCGCTTTTACGGAGGAGCATTATCTCCAGTCTATGCAGGAATGGGAGGCACGAATAAACCACTACCTCCAACATGGTCAAATGCTTAAAAGCTAGTGTTTTTCCGGTTTTTTACGGCGCCAACTGATATACAAAGTACAAGCCAGGCTGACAACAACGGCGGCTATAACAGCCCAACTGGCGATTTGGTTGTGGTGATAGAAGTTCATTAAAGGTGCCAGTTCACCTTTTAAAAACACCGGGCCTAAACCGAATATGGCTACCCAAATCAGGGTGGCCATAAAATTGCCGGTAAAAAATTTGGCTGCCGGCATTTGTGCAATTCCACATCCTATACAGATAAACTGCTTAATGCCTTCAACAAAGCGGCTTATCAGCAAAGCTTTGATGCCATATTTCTCGATGAAGCCATGAAGGCGTTGTTCAGTCGCAGGTTTTATCCAGCCTTTTTTTAGCAATACATGGCCAAACTTTTGCCCGAGTACATAGCCGGCTGTATTACCGCAAAATGCACTGGCAGCAGCAACGAGAAGTACAAGGGGCAGTGACATTTTCCCTGACGCGGCCAGTAGCGCAGCTACGATCAGTAAAGACTGCCCCGGAGCAGGGATACCTATACCTTCTACTGCGATAGCAAGGGCCATGACAAGATAACCATATTGCTGAAGAAGGGGAGTCATATCAGAAATGATGTGTTCAAGCGAAGCCATGTTCATTCACCAAAATGCGGGAGGGTGTTGCGCCCGAAGGCTCACCGGTTCCTTGGCGATTCAAAGAAGTGCAAAGAATAGAATATTTACAGGATAAAATAAACGCCGCCATTCGATAAGCGGCGTTTATGTTTTTTGGGGCTAGACGAGCTGGTCAATGCCGTATTTGCTGCCGAACTGTTCCACAACGAAGTCGATGTCTTTGTCTCCGCGTCCGGAAAGGTTGATAAGGATCGAACCTTTTTCACCGGCTTTTGCGATTTTAAGGGCATAAGCCAGAGCATGAGATGACTCGATGGCCGGGATAATGCCTTCCAGCCGTGAAAGCTCAAAGAAGGCGTCAATGGCTTCATCGTCAGACACTGTGCCGTAATTAACCCGGCCGGTATCTTTGAGGTAGCTGTGCTGGGGGCCAACAGAAGGGTAATCAAGACCACTTGCGACGGAGTAAACTTCCTGCGGTTCACCTTGTTCGTCTTTCAGCATATATGATTTAAAGCCGTGCATGACACCCGGCTCACCCAACGTCAGCGTTGCTGCGTGCTCACCGGCTTCGGTCAGAGAGCGACCGGCAGGCTCTGCACCATGAATTTTGACGCCGTCATCTTCCAGAAACGCAGTAAACAGGCCCATTGCATTCGAGCCCCCACCGACGCAGGCAACCAGGTTACCCGGAAGGGAGCCGGTCATTGCCTGAAATTGCTCCCGGGCTTCATTGCCGATGATCGACTGAAAATCGCGAACCATCATCGGAAACGGGTGAGGGCCAACAACTGAACCGATTGCGTAAAGTTGGTTAATTGGGTCTTTCATGTAGGCTTCGAATGCTGAGTCTACCGCCTCTTTGAGGGTTTTGCGTCCGTGAGTGGCAGGAATAACATTGGCACCCAGAATACGCATGCGCACCACATTCGGGTGTTCTTTGCGAATATCCACTTCACCCATGTAGATATCACATTCCAACCCGACGAGCGCAGCGGCGGTTGCCAGTGCAACGCCGTGCTGGCCGGCTCCGGTTTCTGCAATCAGTTTGGTTTTACCCATTTTCTTGGCTAACAGGGCTTCACCAAGGCAGTGATTGATTTTGTGTGCACCGGTGTGGTTGAGATCTTCACGCTTCAGGTAGATATCCGTCCCGTATTTGGCGGACAGGTTTTCGGCGTGAAATATCGGGCTTGGACGACCAACAAAATGTTTGTAGAGTCGGGCGAGTTCCGTTTTGAACGCCGGATCATTGCGGCATTCATCATAAGCTGCGGCAATTTCCATCATAATGGCTTCGAGTTGGGGCGGGATAAAGCTGCCACCATATTCACCGAAGTAACCCTGGGCATCAGGCATCGCGTGTTCAAACGTATTCTGCATATCTATCTCCTTGTTTTTACATGCTGGAGAGCAATTTCCTTATCGATAACAGAATCTGTTTATACCTAGAATACGGGTGGCGGGACATAACCAATGTCGAGATTTGTGACCGTTTCGAAACCTCAAGGCCGGTGTGTCTGTATCAAAAAATTGCCTTAATTGCTGGCAGTTACAACCGGCGGGGGAGCAGGGCCATAAGAAACGGCGGATAAAAAACACCGTCATCGCTTCTCCTCAATGACGGTGCAACACACAACAGGAAAGGGTATCTACGGATAGAAATTTTGTCTGTCGGTCAGGAATTTTCACTCTCCAAAAGCGCGATTTGGTTTTCTACTTGCTCTTTGGAGAGGCCAACATCTTTCAAAAATACAGGGTCATTCAATCTTGATTTGAGTTCACGGATTTGCTGATGGCGTTTGTTTGTCAGCAACCAGGATGAATAAATCTGATCGGCGGCCAAGCGAGGAGAATTGAACGCCAGTTTAATGGCACGAACTGCATTTTCGTTGAATAAATGGTTGGTCTTTTCCATATCGTTTTCCTCCCTTGGCTGATTTATGTGATTACTATCACCTCTCTCAACAATTAAGAAAAACAAATAGTATTTACATCACACATCAATATCGCTGATGTATTTTGTGTCAGATGCAAGTGAGGAATTTTTTTAGGCATTAAATCTATGAAATGTAGACGTATCTTTCTGGAAGTGGGGTAACGCTTTCATATGGCTTACATAATCAGATGCTTATATTCCTGATGAAAATACTGTGTTACTGCCAAGCGGAGTGCAAAACTGCCGAAGTGTTGACACAGGTAAAGCTATACTGATAAGTATTGTTAATATAATGTTGTTCAATCATCAGTAAGGCTGAACTATGCAGAACTTGGATCTTGACCAACTGAGAACCTTGGTAGCGATTCATGACTGCGGCAATTTCAATGCCGCAGCTGAAACGGTTTACCGCACCCAGTCTGCGGTCAGCATGCAAATGAAAAAACTGGAAGAGAAGCTCGATGTGGCGCTGTTTGAAAAACAGGGGCGAAGCTATACGTTTACTGCTCAGGGGATGCAGCTCGTGAGTTACGCGCGGCAAATGCTCGCGTTAAATGATGAGGTCATCGCCGCTTTCAGCAGCCCGGAAATTGGCGGTGAGGTAAAAATCGGAGTTTGCGATGATTACGTAGAGCAAGCCACGACGTCGTACCTTTCCGCGTTCACCCGGGCATACCCCAATGTCCAGCTTTCGATTTTCAGCAACAACAGCCGTCGCCTGGCCACAATGCTGCAAAGAGGGGAGATAGACCTTGCGCTTGTCAATGTTCATGAAGAGCTCTGGCATGCCGAAGTATTGCACCATGAGTCCTTGGCATGGGTGAAGGCGCGGGATACTGAATTTCCGCCAACCAAACCGATCCCGCTTGCCATCGAGCGAAACTGTCGCTGGGGAAGGTTAGCGGTTGAACGATTGGAAAATGCAGGTATTCCATTCAGGGTCGTTGTGCATTCTGCAGATTTCCAGGGTTTGCAGGCTGCAGTAAAGGCGGGTATGGCAGTCGCTTTGGTTGCGAGAAGCTCGATTTCTGAGTCCCTGGAGGTGATGGATCTGCTTGCTTCGCGAATCGCCCCACATATTGTGGCTGTGGGCTGATGGTAAAATCCGGGTCTACGTCACCGGCTGTGCTCGCATTGGCATCTCAAATCCGCCAGTGGTACCAGCATCTTGATATGTCAGTTGCTTAACTGAGCTCCGGCTCGGGGTGTTTTCTTGATTTGAAAGGGATGCATGTTCCGGGGGAAGAGTCACTCGCAGATTCAGCGATAAAGGAGGTGATGATGATTTGGGATTCTGTTTCAACTTTGAGCTGAAACTGACATCGTCTCCTGCGGGCAGCTGAGAGTTGATGTTGCCTGCGGTGTTTACTCATGACCATGGGGTAACCTTTATTGTGGGTTTGTACCAGTGAACATTTCCCGGTGGACGAGAGAGTGTCCCCTTCCTCGTGGACTTCTGATCTGACTGAATCATTCTTGCAGGAAATGTCTCACCCATTTTTGATCCTGATTCGGATAATAGCTACTGATAATTCACGTTTTTTTGAAAATGGGAGTTCAGTCTGCATAGCGAATGTTCTCTGATACCGCTCCCAATTTGAAGATACCCGCCTGATCGCAAAAGTATAACGTCAAGAGAACTGGACTTCCGACTCGATACTGATGGCATCATGTCGCCAATGTTCGACAACGCCCTCAATAATTCGGCCATGTTGATCTGCATTAATGCGCTGAATATGCATTGCTGGTGTACCGTCTGTCGCATGAAGAACCGCCGCACGGTTTTCGATAAGCGACGTGTTGGCAATGGTGTAGCGCGTGCTGGCGTAAGCCAAATCGAAATGGTTGCCAAAAGTGTCGGCCATCGGTTGAGTCAAATCCAAATCCAGAAGCCCGGGGAAAATGTCTTTTCGAATGTAATGGGTGACGGCGCAGACCGGACGGCCATCAAGCTCATACACGCGCTCGATCCGGTAGATTTCCTGCATTGGGGGAAGGGTGAGTATCTGCGTGGCGGTTTTGTCGGCCAGCATTTTCCTGGCTTCGATGACAATGGTTTTCGCTTTCCGGTTCTGCCTTTCAGCAAGCTCTCTGAGGGAAACCGGTTTTGATGGGTCATAAATCAGAGGTGGGGGAGAAACAAACCAACCGCGCCTGTCTTCCCGGTAAATAACACCGTCTGCTTCCAGTAGCGCCAATGCTTCGCGCAGGGTAACCCGGGTGGTGGAAAACATTTCGGCAAGTTGCCTTTCGGCAGGAAGACGGAAGCCGGGTTGTAACATCCCGGCTTCTATTTGTTCGTAGAGTGCTTTCTTAATGGTAATGTATTGCACGATAAGGGTTTCTCTGGCGCAGCATTTTCTGACTGTGTTCATCTTGCCAGAGCCCCCGGTAAGGTCAACAGCTTTGACCTGAAACCGGGGACCACCCGTTTAGATCATGATGCTCGCGATCATTGCAGACAATACGCTGACCAGGGTAGAGCCGTACAGTAGTCGCAGGCCGAAACGCGCCACCATATTGCCTTTCTCTTCGTTTACGCCCTTCACTGCACCGGCAATAATACCGATTGAACTGAAATTGGCAAAAGAGACCAAGAAGATGGAGATGATACCGACTGTGTGCGGTGTCAGGGTAGCCAATTGGTCTTTCAGGGACATCATGGCAACAAACTCATTCGCTACCAGCTTAGTTGCCATGATGCTGCCTGCTTGCAGTGCCTCACTTGCAGGTACGCCCATCAGCCATGCGATTGGGTAAAAGACATAGCCGATCATATCCTGGAAGCTGATACCGAATGTTGCGCTACATCCTTTGTTGATCATCGCAATCAGAGCAATAAAACCTACGAGCATTGCGGCGACGATCACTGCCACTTTAAAACCGGTGATGATGTACTCGCCCAGCATTTCAAAGAAAGTCAGCTTTTCAACACTGTCGGTGTTCATCAGTTCATCAAAATTCACCTCAGCTTCATGGTCGTAAGGGTTGATGATGGAGAGGATGATGAAAGTGCTGAACATGTTCAGGATAAGCGCGGCGACCACATATTTAGGATCAATCAACTGCATGTAAGAACCCACGATAGACATCGATACGGTTGACATGGCAGTCGCTGCCAGGGTGTACATCCGGCGTTCTGACATCTTACCGAGAATATCTTTGTAGGTAATAAAGTTCTCAGACTGGCCAACCATCAGCGCGCTGATTGCATTGAAAGACTCAAGCTTACCCATGCCATTCACTTTAGAAAGCAGGAAGCCGATACACTGGATAACAACAGGCAACACACGAATATGTTGCAAAATACCAATCAGTGCGGAGATGAACACGATTGGCATCAAAACCTGAAGGAAGAAGCTGAACTGGCTGTTATTAAGTAAACCGCCGAATACAAAGTTGGTACCTTCTGAGGCGTATGCCATCAAACCATCAAAAGCATTGGCAAACTCAGTAACAACACCGGTACCGGCGGTTGAGTTCAGAAGGAACCACGCAATACCCAACTCAATAACCAGTAACTGAACGATATAGCGAATTCTAATGCTCTTTCGGTCTTTGCTTGCCAGTAACGCCAATGCGGCGATAACAACCAGGCCCAAAACAAAGTGTAAGTAAGACATGGGGAGAGTGATTCCTGATAGCGATTACATTCAAAGTTGTGATGAATTATCTACGCTTTATCACATAAAAAAGTGATTAAAATCTCATTTATTCTGCAATGGAGTTGGTGTTTTCACTAGGTGGCTGCTTTTTAATCATATTTGTCCGGTTAACCATTTGTTTTTGCGATGTATAGTTCCGGCAAGCTATAAAAGTGGAAAGTGAAATTCCGAAGGTGGGGATATTGTTGGTGATGGCATCCTTCCACGGGGGGAAACAACCTGCAGTACCAACATCAACATTTGGGCTGTTGGCTGGATATCATCGTCGCTGTTACGTGCTCCCATTCTCATCTCTTGTTCAAGGACCGGTGATAAATGATTGCTACGCGCGTTAAGCCATTCCCGGATTGCTGATGTTGTATCGGGAGTGCGGTGAACAAAAAAACAAAGATAGCCGGTTTCAGAAAGATGGTTGCTCAGGCGATTCAGGAATGCGATTTCACCCTTTCGGTCATTCTTGTGGAGATAGAACAGGGTATCCAGCACGATAATGTCAAACTCGCCCTGAGGCTCAAAATCGAAATAATCGGCAACGAGAGCGTCAATGCAGATACCTTCTTCCTGAATTTGTCTGGTGATTTGCTCAACCGCCGTAGCGGAGTGGTCAACAGCAACAACTGCGTATCCGTGGCGGGCCAGCATTAACGCAACCTTTCCTTGCCCGCAGCCTATATCCAGTGCCAACGCTCCCGGGCGGGTGTGTGTCACCACAAACGCTTCGAATATAGGGTAGGCATCTTCACTCATCACGGGTGAGTTGCAGCTCGGAGAATGATATCCAGACATACCGGTTGACTCCTTGGTTTATCGTTAAGTTATCACTAATTAAGTATTTGTGAATGTATTTCATCTGTGTGGGGTAAAGGGAAACCTGTTACTCTTCGATGTAATACGCTGTTTTTGTTACACGAGAAGGAACTCTGATGTTAAAAACATGGGCACCGTTTTTCTTTGTCCTCTTATGGAGTACGGGGTTTATCGGGGCGAAGTTTGGTTTGCCTTACGCCGGGCCGGCGACATTCCTGTTCGTCCGGATGGTTTTTAACATCTTGATGTTTATCCTGCTTATTGCTCTGTTGAAGTCGTCCTATCCAACCGGCAGGCAAGCGTTCCACGCCATGGTTTCCGGCCTGCTTATCCACGCTGGATACCTCGGTGGCGTATTTGCAGCCATCAATGTTGGTATGCCTACCGGCCTTTCTTCCCTGATTGTTGGCACTCAGCCTTTGGTGACCGCGGTTATTCTGGTAACAATGACCGATGAGCGACTGAAAAAATCTCAATGGCTCGGCCTGGTGATTGGTGTAGTCGGTGTTGCGTTGGTGGTGCAGGGTAAAATGACGTGGCCGCCGGGTACAGATAAAACTTGGGCGTATGTATTTGTATTAAGTGCATTGGCCTGCATTACCATCGGAACGCTTTACCAGAAGAAATTCTGTCAGGGCATAGATTTGGTTGGCTGCGCATTTTGGCAATATGTCGCGTCCGCAGTGGTTCTGTTTCCGGTTGCGCTATTGAACGAAGGGTTATCAGTAGAGTGGTCGGGGACGTTTATTCTCGCACTGGCATGGTCCGTAGTGATTCTCTCGGGCGTAGCGGTTCTTTTGCTCCTTTATATGATCAAACAAGGCGCCGCATCAAAAGTAACATCCGTGATGTATCTGGTTCCCCCAGTCACTGCGTTTCAGGGTTGGCTGTTTTTCGATGAGGCCTTTGCGCTAACCGGATTGCTGGGGTTTGTTCTGGCATCCCTTTCTGTTTACCTGGTGATGAAAGCCAAATCCAGCACTTAACGGAGGATTCCGTGTCCGAACGAGTCGCAATCTGCTACCATGCGCGTGAATTTTAGTTATTGAACGAGAGATAACACCATGAATAAGCCAGTGAGCGAATTCCAGGGCAACATCGATAAGTTTGTGGCAGAAAGCCGCGAAACCGGCCTTGTTTGGGGCCTGTGCCAGGATGAAATCGACTGGTTGTCGATGGACTCTTCTGAATTTGAAGGTGCTGAGGTGATGCCGTTCTGGTCCAGCGAAGCGGAAGCACGCCAGCATTGCGAAGAGGAATGGAGCGATTTCGAACCGGTTTCAATTCCTTTCGATATGTTTATTAATGAATGGTTGGTTACGCTGGCGGAAGACGGCGTGCTGGTTGGCCTGAACTGGAATGCTGAACTGGAAGGCGAAGAGTTCGAACCTGAAACGGTAGCGAAACTGTTCACCTGAACGATTCTGCGTCCGGATATCTTTTTTTGCGGGCGCACGCGGACATTGCATTAAGCACGCTTAACAAGGAGTATCGAGTGAAAAAGCTGGCGTTGTTAGCTTCTGTATTGCTTTTGCTTTCCCCATTGGCTAAAGCCGGTGAAGTATCCCCAACGGAATTTTGGCAGATGGCCGGGAATCCTGACAGCGTCATCGTGGACGTGCGCACTTCGGGAGAATTTAGCAGCGGACACATCGAAAAGGCACTCAATATTCCCTATGAGCAAATTGCCAGGCTAGGCGATGTGGTTGCAGACAAATCTGCGCCGATATTGCTTTACTGCCGTTCTGGCCGGCGTGCCGACGTTGCTGAACAAACGCTGCGTGGTATGGGTTACACCAACATCTCCAATGGGATGAGTTATAACCTGTTGATGCTGAAAAGCCGTAGTGATGCAAGTTCGAAAATAAAGATGCCGGGTTGAGTCCCGGCATTTTTATTTAAATAAATCCGATAATTAGCCGGGCTATTGCCATTTTTCCAACATTAGATCCAGACTGTTTTCACCGTCGGTAAGTTGGATCTCCAACTCTGCGATCGTGGCAAACAGGTCCATCGAGCGGGCGGTCATCTCTGCAAGTTGTTGAGCCTGGCTCTCGGGCAGGTTGTATACATGCACCTTGTTCAGGCGACTGATCTCGGCCCGGTTCTTATTCCACCATTCTTCGGCACTGCGGCTCCGTAACAGTAAATCACCATTTTCTCACTGCGTGAAAGTGCCTGCTTGATACGCTTCATGCTTGGCTCACCCAGTTCAATCCATTCCATGATGCGGCCATCTGGCCCTACGTTCCAGATATCCGGTTCGTCGTCGGTGCTCAACCCTTTGGTAAAGCTGAGATCCGGATCTGCATGGCACATAAAGGCCAACAGACGCACCATCATGCGCAGCTCAGTTTCTGAAGGGTGGCGAGCGACTGTCAGGCTGTGGGTATCGTAGTAGTGCCTGTTCATGTCGCTGATGTTAAGACGGGCTTTATGTAAAGTGGCGGAAAGGGCCATGAAATGCACTCCGGCGAAAAAAGGGATCCTAACCTTTCTTAATTCTGGGAACCACCCCGAATTGCGCTTTATCCACCTGACAGTACGAGAAATATTGCTGAACTTGTTCAACTCCATGCTTTAGCGCACATTGTGTTCAACAGTGGCATGAGAAAATGTAAATGGAAATCTTGCATACTGTATGTGTAAACAGTATGCTGTGGTTATGTACAGTGTATTGAGTTGACAGGAGGACGATATGGATAACCTGTTTCAATCACAGCATTACCAAAGCCGCATCCCTGCTGATACACCGGCACCGCTGAAAAGTGCTGCACGAAAGGCGATTTCGATGATCGTTATTCAAAGCTGTTCGCTGCGTTATGCGGTGAAGGTAGCGGCGGGAAAACATCAAGTGCAGGAACAGACTCTGCTTAAACTCGTCAGTCTGTGTATACCTCCTTCCTTCTACTCTCAACGTGCCTTCCAGCTCGGGTCGCCTTTGAGGATCGAATCCGGGAAGAGCAAAACATTAAACTCAGTCCCCAACAAAGACAGGCTGGATTGGCACAAATTCAGAAATTGCGCGACAGATTTGGTTTGCACTAACGTAATTAGCGTGGCTGTTTCAGCCACGCTCTGCGGTTGAGTGACACCCACAGGCAGGCTTCTGTAAAAAATATATTATTGCCTGAATTCCAATATTCACCGGTTAAGGAAAACCTCGTTGTGATCTGGATTGAGAAACTTCAGCCTGAATATAAGGCGGCCCTTCTGGATATATCAATATCTCCTGAACAACTCCCTTTCGTGGGAACAGCAGCAGAATTTCTGGCTGACGAACAAAAAGGTATCCACCATCACGTTATCCTTGTAAACCGTGAGGTCGTCGGCTTTTTCAAAATAGATTCCCTTTTATTTTCATCAACACGATTTTTGTGATGGGCCAGCATTGGGACTGCGTGCAGTATGCATAGATGAAAAGTTTCAGGGAAAGGGTATCGGGACTGAGTTTATCCGACTGCTTAAACGCTATTTACAAAAGCACTTCCCCTCCTTTCCAATGATTTACCTTACTGTTAACTGCAAAAACATAGGGGCATTTAAATGCTATAAGCGTGGTGGTTTCGCTGACACCGGGTTTCTCTACCTTGGTGGAGAGTATGGCCCACAGCATGTGATGAGAATGGAACTCAAGTAACCTGAGTGGAGTATGCATTTGGATCTTAAAATATTGGAAGCACCGCCAGCAGACCAGATTCAACAATTGAACCATGCACTGCAAGGCTACATGGAAAGTCAACTGCCTGGTTTGCTTCCGGAATCTGAAGATAAAGTATTCATGGTGTGCAAACACGATGAGCAAGGCAACCTGGTTGGGGGATTGTTGGCGAGTTGCTACTGGAATGGCCTGGAAATTGACACGCTTTGGGTAGCCGATTCAGAAAGAGGGAAGGGGGTGGGATCTCAGCTTGTGGAAAGTGCTGAATCTTATGGCGCGAAGAATGGGGCCGTTATTGCATTTCTTAAAACCATGGATGCTAAACCGTTTTATGAAAAGCTTGGTTATGAGGTTTATGGTGTGCTTGAAGACAGGCCAATTGGCACATTGCTCTACCATATGAAAAAGCGAATCTAACCGCGGGGTTGGTCAGTGTTTTCATTTTCTTCTTGTATGGATAGTGGAACACATTTAGCGTGTTACTAGACAGTTAAATTTTTCTGTGAAAAACACGGTTAAATGAGGAGGATGAAATGACTTTTCCGATTGAAGCGTCATGTCAGTGTGGACAGGTTAGCTATGTCTTGAAGTCAGCGCCACTGAAAGTGTTTGCCTGTCACTGTTCAGAATGCCAGAAGCTCTCTACCAGCCCCTTCAGTGTAACGGCAATGGTCGATGCAAATGACATTGAGTTTTCCGGTGAGCTTGGGGAATGGAGACGGAAAGCTGACAGCGGAAATATTAATGGAGCCAAGTTCTGTACTGGCTGCGGCAACCGAATCTACCATTTCAGTCCTTCTGATATGTCGATAATCAAGCTAAAACTTAAACCCATCGCAGCGGATACTGCATATTTATTTGAACCTCAAGTACATGTTTGGGTCAGTGAAAAGCAGAGTTGGTATGAGATCCGAAAGGGGTCAAGGCGTTTGATAAACAACCGTAAAGTGCTATTTAAGTCTCTCTCAAGACAAGGTGGTGAAAATAGCCACCTTTTTCGTTTTGCTCTTCCGTACCTGTGATCCGAAACAATCCGCAGTCATTCGCCACAATTAAATTCATTTGCATGCATATAAAACGGGCACAAAAAGAAAGAAAAAGCAAAAAAAGCTTTTGATATCTTTCGTTGTTGTTGCCGATGTGCGAGTCAGCTCAAAGAATCGAAAGGCTAAAATGTTAATATGAAATGAACAAAAAGGGATGTTTTGGGTTTTTCATGGCGAATGCGTACGTACGACGTAACAAAATTTTCGAAATTTTAAAGCGGGAAGGGGCTGTTCAGGTCGAACAACTGTCGGAAACACTCGGCGTCTCTTCTGTCACTATCCGGACGGATCTGAACTTTCTGGAGAAAAGTGACGCGTTGGTCGTGCGTTGCATGGTGGAGCGGTCTATGAGGCAGAGAGGAATGCTGTCGATATTCCTCTGGCTGACAAAAAGGGTATCAACACTGATATTAAAGTGAAGCTTGCAAAGGCTGCAGCAGCACTGATCCAAGATGGCGACGCTGTGTTGCTGGATAACGGGTCTACCATTGATCTGATTTCTAGAGAGCTGGATGACAAGAGAGATTTGGCTGTAATGACAAACTCGTTGGAGTCAGCATACCGTTTGAAGGACGCCAAAAATGTAAACCTTATGATAGTGGGAGGGAATGTTCGTCCTAATTCCCATTCTGCTTATGGTTCTTTTGCTGAGAATTATATTTTAGAACATCGGTTTGACAAACTGTTTCTAGGTGTCGATGGATTTGATTTGGATATTGGAATTACTACGCCAAATACGGATGAAGCGTCAATAAACCGGGCGATGGTTAAGGTTTCCAAAGAAGTTATCGTTGTTACCGATTCTTCAAAATTTAATAAAAGAAGTTATTGTTCAATTTGTGATATTTCCAGGATATCCAAGCTTGTAACTGACAATAATATTTCTACCGAAATACGTGTCAAGATTGAAGCGCAAGGGATTGAGGTGATCACTGTCTAATGGGAGTAGGCATGATTTACGGTTTTGATATAGGTGGAACAAAAATCGAGTTGGTTGTTTTTAACCAAAAAAGCGAGGTCGTCTATAAAAAGAGAGTGTCCACACCGAAAGACAGTTACGAAGCGTTTCTCGATGCGTTAGCTGGCTTAGTGTTGGATGCAGACAGCGAATTGGATTGCCAACGCTCCATTGGGTTAAGTATGTGTGGTGTAATAGACAGCCGCTCAGGCATGTTGTTGTCTGCGAATTTGCCACAACTGACGGGTAAGCGTCTGGTTCATGATATCAGTGAAAGACTCGGTACTAACATTGTCCTGGATAATGACTGTAAGTGTTTTGCATACTCTGAAGCCAATGGTGGGGCAGCCGACGGCTACGAAACTGTGTTTGGTGCCATTCTTGGAACCGGGGTAGGTGGCGGTATCTGCCACAATGGTGAGCTGGTGCAAGGAATGAGTGGCCAGTGCGGTGAGTGGGGACACACACAGATAGCTGCTATGTTTACGGAAAAATATGGTCTGCCGTTGTTTGACTGTGGGTGTAAACCGGAAGCACGGGGATGTATTGAACAGTATATTTCCGGGACAGGTTTATCCAATATATACAAGCATGTCAGTGGTAAAGATGGAAAATCAGAATATATTATTTCTGCCATGCGTTCTGGTGATGAAGAAGCATTAAAAGCATTTGATATATTTATTGATATATTAGCCTATTCACTGGTGACATTTATTCACATCGTCAATCCCAACGCCATTGTATTTGGTGGTGGACTGTCTAATGTGGATGAACTATATGAAAAGTTACCTGGAAAGTTAGATGAATATCTATTAAGCGTCATCCCTGCTCCGGTATTATTAAAGCCTAAGTTTGGCGACTCAAGCGGAGTAAGAGGCGCAGCACTGCTGGCTGCAAAATAGAAATATAGAATCCATAAACAACGCACTTGCCCGGTCGAGAACTCGATGCGGGCATTTTGTTTTCTTTTCTCAAGCTTCAAATGCATCTCAGTCTTAACAGTGTGATTTGTACTCCTGCCGGTTTCCTGTTTGAATCGAAAGAATAGATACCATTGACCACAGGGATTGTAGGTATGTCCGACCAACTGAGTTCATCGGCATTACGCGTACAGGCGTTTCTCTCTGAGCACGGAAAAGGATTCAGGGTTCAGGAACTTCCAGATTCAACCCGTACGGCGAAAGATGCAGCTAACGCCATTGGCTGTACAGTCTCTCAAATTGCTAAATCACTTGTATTTAAAGACAAAAAAACCGGAGAGGCGGTGTTGGTGGTCGCATCTGGTACCAACAGGGTATGTGCCACCAAGGTAGAAGAAGCGACCGGGATTGTTTTGATGAAAGCCGATGCAGAATATGTTCGGGAGAAAGTCGGTTATGCCATTGGCGGTGTTCCGCCTGTTGCCCACAGAGAGTCTGTTCGAACACTTTTGGATCCGGCTCTAAAGAAATACCCGACAATCTGGGCAGCAGCAGGCACACCCAATGCGGTCTTCGAACTGAAAGCTGCTGATTTGGAGACGTTGACCAATGGCCAATGGGTCGACATCGCCGAATAAAAGGAGAAAACCATGAGTATTACTGGTGAGTGTTTTTGCGGCGCTGTTACATACAGTGTTTCCGGCAAGCTCAGTGACCCGCGATCCTGTCATTGCTCCCGCTGCCGAAAAGCGTTCAGTGCCCAGGCTTCAGCCTATGCGCTGGTCTCTCCGGGCAGTTTCAAGTGGGAGAGCGGTGAAGACCTGCTGACATCCTATGTTGGCGAGCATGGTTTCGGCATACAGTTTTGCAGTAAATGCGGCTCGACACTTTGTGGAATCTATAACGGTGACGTTCATGGTGTTACGTTGGGTTGCGTGAACGGAGACCCGGAACTTGAGCCGGTTACGCATATCTGTGTAGGTTCAAAGGCCGCATGGGAACGGATCCCAGACAGCGTCATCCAGTTTGATGAAAGGCCGCCAGAACCCGGCAAGGGAATGGAATGAAAGCGCGGTATGACCTGATAGCAGAGCAATGGATAAGCCTGCGTCATACATTTCCTCCGAAAGATCTGGCCTTATTTGAGCTATTTGAAAAAGGCCTTCCTGAACATGGTCAGGTTCTGGACCTGGGTTGTGGCCACGGCACACCGGTTGCTGCATTTCTCTCTGGGAAAGGTCACGCCATAACCGGTGTTGACCGTTCAGGGAAGTTGCTGGCACAAGCCAGGCAATCCTTTCCGGAACACATCTGGGAACACTGCGAATTGGAGGATTATCAACCTTCCGGGTCATATGACGGGGTGGTGATATGGGATTCAATGTTCCACCTGCCAAGAAATGAGCACCTGATACTGCTCAGAAAAGTCTCAGAGGTACTGCAACCCGGTGGTCTTGTCATCCTTTCAAGCGGCGGCTTAGAGGAGGATTTGCCGGGAAAGGCCGGTTTTACCGATTTCATGTTCGATGTTGAATTCTTCTACGATGCTTTTCCCACCCATGTACTGCACAGACACTGTGAAAACATGGGGTTTGAAATTGTCTGCAGTACTTTGGTCAATGAGCCTGACGGTGGCCGGGATAAAGGGCGATTGGGACTTCTGCTTAGAAAATGCTGAAAATACATCTGTTTGAAAGGAAGCATGATGACCGACTCTATTAAACACATCGGTATCGTAGGTTGTTCCGCTGAGGGTGCGGCGCTCTGCTACAAAACGATTTGCAAAGAGAGTGCCGACTGGCTGGGGGAATATGCCCATCCGGAAGTATCCATGCATACTCACAGCCTCGCCGACTATGTGAAATACCTGGAAGCAGGAGATTTGGATGGCGTCGCCGCACTGATGCTTTCCTCTGCGGAAAAGCTTAACAAGCAGGGAGCCGACTTCCTTATTTGCCCGGACAATACCATTCATCAGGTTATGGACAAGGTATCGCCTGAATCGCCCCTGCCGTGGCTTCATATTGCTGATGCGGTAACTGCGGAAGCGAGTAAAGCCGGTTATGAACAAATAGGGATATTGGGAACACGCTGGCTAGTGGAAAGCGATGTGTACCCCTTCCATATAGAAACAGCCGGTATGGCGTGGTTGAGGCCGAACCCGGAAGAAATAAACGAAACCAGCCGGATTATTATGGAAGAGTTGGTACACGGAATTTTCTTTCCGAAATCAATCAATTATTTCCAGAGTGTGATAGCCAACTTGAAAAGTCTTGGCTGTGACAGCGTGGTTCTCGGCTGCACGGAAATACCGCTAATTATCAATGACGATAACTCTGTACTTCCCGTATTGGATTCAACTCGGTTACTTGCTAACGCAGCGATAAAGCGAGCGTTGGTCGGATAAAAACATGTTTGTAAAGAGTGTTTTTGTACTTCGTCAGGTTCAACACTTATTTTGCAATAGTGCTTTCAATTATAGCTGCTGCTTTGAATAAAATTGTAAATGTCTAGCCCTCAATCGAGAATACTGGAGCAATTTCTCAAAATCTGTTTTCTAACCTGAAATTAATACAAACAGTGAAAATGCCGTCGCTTTTAGAACATTATCTGACGTTTTGTTCGATAGCATATTATTTGGGAAACGTGAGAACCAGTTTGAATATATGGGTTTATTATGAAGAAACTTGGCTTAAAGCGACTGTTGCTTATCTCTGTCATTGTTTTGGTTGGGATATCTGTAGCGGTATCCAATTACATTTCTTATGTTCAGAAAAAATCAGTACACATTGACACAATTTCCAACTCGACCAGTGAATACGTAGCGAGTAAAGCCCAGATGGTCGAAATATACCTTAATGAAAAAGTAGAGGGTGTTCGTTCCTTGGGGGAATTGTACAAAGAGAAGGAATTTATTGGTAACAACGACGAAGAATATATTGAGTTTACCAAAGTGCTAGCGCGTGCATTAAATACAGGCAGTTCTTTTATAGGCTTTGATAAAACCGGAGAAGCTTTCTGGAATTTAACGAGTAGTGCTTGGCCAAACCATAAGCTCAATGGTGATGTAAGAGAAAAGGGTTACTATCGGGACGGAAGGAAGGCTTTAACTCCCGCTGTTACTGATCCATACCAATCTGATGGTGAGGAGAGTATTTATTACATCAGTATTGTTCAGAAAACAAAAAGTGGTGTCATCGGCGCAGACATGAAGCTGGGATTTCTAAACGAGATTGCAGAGAAATCAACTGATTTGCCAGGTTCTGTCGCATTTATATTCAGTGAGGATACAACAGTTCTAGCATCCACTTCTGACAAAATATCAGTAGGAGAAAAAGCGTCTGAATTTAATTGGTTAGAAAATGCTGCATTGCAAGCGGTAAGATCGGAAGTCGCTGTTTCTGAGTACCTGCTAAATGGGCAAGAAAGCTTGTTGTTTTCCCACCGAATTAATATAGCGAATAAGAACTGGTATTTTGCTATAGGTCTGAATAAGAGTGTTGCTTTTGCCAGTCTGAACAGTATCAAATATTCGTCAATAATTACTGCTGTTGTTGCGATGCTTGTCAGCGTTATTTTGGCTTTTCTGCTGGTACAGGTTTTATATCGTCCTATACTTTCGCTAAAGAAAACGGTCGACGGTTTAGCTAGCGGCAATGGCGATCTTACTCAACGTATAAAGGTGAATTCTAATGATGAACTGGGAGAAATAGCAAAGGGAATAAATGCGTTCATCAGCAGTCTGCAGCGCATGATGCTTAAAATTCATGAAGACTCCGAAATATTGTCTAAAAGCGTCAATCAGGTCAAAGAACAGTCAGGATCTAATGCTTTAATTCTCAAAAGGCATTTGGAGGAAACTGAACATATTGCGACGGCAATATGTGAAATGAATTCTACGGCAAACGCCATGGCATCCAATGCGCTGCACACAGCGTCTATTACACAACAGGCCAATGAAACCAGTTCAACGTCGAGGCAGATTGTTAATCAATCCCAAAAAACAGTTTCTGCACTTTTGGAAAATGTCGAACTTTCAGCAAGTAATGTCCAGCAAATGAGCAATGAAACTCAGGGAATCAATACTGTCTTGAATGTGATTGGGGACATTGCTGAGCAGACGAATCTCTTGGCTCTGAATGCCGCAATTGAAGCCGCTCGCGCGGGGGATCAGGGTCGAGGGTTTGCCGTGGTGGCTGATGAAGTAAGAAATCTGGCAAGCCGCACAAAGGACAGTACCGAAGTGATTGAAGTCGCACTGACCAAACTTTTGAACGGCACCGACGATGTGGTTGAGTCTATGAAAAGCACCCGGAAACGATGTGAGGAAACGGTTTCAGGTGCCGAGGCTGTGACTTCCAGCCTGGGTACAATGGCAAATTACATCTCTGAAATTGACGAGCTTAGCTCCCAGATTGCCACAGCTGCGGAAGAACAGCGCTGTGTTACTGAGGAACTCAGCACAAACATGGCTGCAATAAACGATATTGTTGTCGAACTCGAAAGAAGCGGAAATGAATCCTTGAATGGGATGGAGAATATCGCATCGGTTAACACCAGGTTGGTTGAAATCGTCAACCAGTTCAAGCTCTAAATTAACAACCTACTCCGACTGAGAAAAAGGCGTCTTTATGGCGCCTCTATCAACTTATCTGATCGTTAGTGATCGTAAATTGGCACATTTCTGTATTGAAAATCATACTGTTAGTACAGAGACAATCATTTGCTCTTAAACCATGAGCGTATGAGGGGGGTGCCAATGAAAAATGAACTCAACATCGCAAAGCTGCTTGCCGCTTTTGAAGTGGTCATGGAAAAAGGCGGAGAGACTGAGTTTGGTAAGCTACACGAGGGCATTGAAGCGGCCACGGATTACGATGGTTACAACGTCTACCTGCGGGGAAATGGTGTTGAGTTACACATTGGGTTTCACAACACTTACGACCTGAAATACGATCAAGAGCATCTGAAAGAGAGCTTTCTGAAAAAGATAGACGCATTGGTCACTCACAAAATTGTGGATAACCATCATTGATTGAACCCCGGCAGCGACCGACACCCTCGAAAGATAGGCGTGCCGCTCTACCGGGGCAGTCACCCGGATAATGGCGGTTGACAACCCGCTTCCCCTATATAACGATAACTTTATGAATACGAATATCGAGTCACGCAACGTACGAATTACCATCATTCCTTAGGAATGGTGGGTTTTTGTTACGCGTTGATTTTGCAGAACCCACCCCAAGAGGTGGGTTTTCTGTATCTGCCTCATGGGAATCACTAAAAAGGAATTCACATGAAGAAAATCGCGGTATTCGGAAAGCCGGGCAGCGGAAAATCGGTGTTAAGTAAAGCACTCGCTTCTGCTACCGGAATCAGGCTTTATCAACTCGACGGGATTGTCTACAAGAAAACCGGGGAGCCCGTTTCACGTGAGGTGTTCGATGAAGCACAAGAAAACATCCTGTCTTCTGAAAGTTGGATAATTGATGGTTTTGGTCCCATCAGTTCATTTAACGAACGCCTGGAAGCTGCAGATACGTTGATTTACATCGACTTGCCCTACTTAACCAGCTATTGGTTTGTGACAAAGCGATTGCTGAAAGGGGTGTTTGTCAAACCCGAAGCTGGCCTGAAGGAAGCTCCGTACTGAAAGGAACATTGCAGAGTTACAAAGTGCTCAGGCTATGCCCGAAGTTCTGGAATGACGATTTCGCGGCCAAGCTGGCAGTGATGTCGAAAAGCAAAAATGTCTACGTGATCCGAACCGTCGCAGATCTGAACGGATTTATAGTGAGCCACGTTGTTTAGAGGCAGTTTTATGGTGTTATATCGTTCTATTTAAAGTGCTTTACAATCGCGTTATCCAATCGTACGATTTAAAGTATTAACCATTTTGAAATACGAAGGTCAGTGTCATGACAATTACAGCGAATGACGTCAAAGTACGCGGTATTAAGGTGATAAAAGAGGCTATTGAAGACGGTTTGCCTCACGCTGTAACTGAACGTGGCAAGCCAGCCTTTTATGCGATCAGTGTTGAAGATTATGCTGAGTTTCAAGAATGGCGTTTAGACAAAGCGATTCGTGAAGCTGAAGCAGAATATACGGCGGGTAACCATCGCACTATTACCGACATTGATGCGTACGTTGACGGGCTGGTAGATGATAAGGATTGATACAACACCTGCATTCGACCGACGTGCGAAAAAGTTTCTACGGAAACACCCTGATATGGTGGAGCCCTTTAAGAAGGTGCTTAAAATGATCCGTTTAAACCAGTTGGGACATCCTTCTTTGAGACTTCATAAAATTGAGGGCAAAGGTTGTCATTCTGTTTCGCTGAATATGTCTTATAGATTGCTGCTTGAGATAATGATTAAAGAAGACGGCAGTGTCCTTCTGATCGATATTGGCAACCACGATCAGGTCTACTGAATACCTCCTCTGCATACTCCAATCTGTTTGAACTGATTACCAAAACGCCACCGCGTGGTGGCGTTTTAGCACCTGTCAAAGCTTCGGCAACGTTGCCCAAATCGCCGCTAACATATCACTACCGAATGCCGCACTGCGTTCCGGTGACCAGCCGTAGACTTCATCCGGCTGGTTGTTGTGATCTTTAAATGGCATCTCGACGGTGTAAGACAGGCACTTGAATTGCTCAGCTACCCAGTTGGAGCCTACGGTGAGGTTGGCTTTGCCCGGTGCGCTTTTAGGGTAACCGTGTTCATCCTGAAACTCAGGGGTAATGGTCAGCAATGCCTGCTTGAAGTGATCTTCAAGGGCTTTAAATTTCTCATCGTATGAAGGAATGCCTTCGCTGCCGGCCACAAAGTTGTGAGGGATGGCTTCGTCACCATGAATGTCCAGGAACATATCAACGCCGGTTTCCAGCATGCGTTCACGAACATAGAAAACTTCCGGGCTGCGCTCGACAGAAGGGCTTTGCCATTCACGGTTAAGGTTTACGCCAACCGCATTGTGGCGCAAGTGGCCACGAATACTGCCATCCGGGTTCATGTTCGGAACGATGCGGATAACGGCATTATCAACCAGCGCCCTGCCAACGGTGTCGGTTTCATCCAGCAGCCGCATGAGCAGGCCTTCGATAAACCACTCGGCCATGGTTTCGCCGGGATGCTGACGGCCGATAACCCAGATATTTTTCTTTCCTTCAGCGGGTTCACCAACAGTCAGAAGACTGATGTCATTGCCGTCTATGGTTGAGCCCAGTGTTTCCAACCGGCAAGCAGGGTGAGTTTGCGCATTGTGCAGTAGGTCCTGATGACGCCCGTAAGAGTAAGGGGCGAAATAGGCGAAATACATAGAGCTTGCTTCCGGTGTCACCGAAAAACGCAAAGTGTCGCCGTCAAACTCTGAAGGAACACGAAACCACTCGTTGCGGTCGTAGGAAGCCACAACGTTGTAACCCTGCCAGCCTTCTGGGTAAGCTGATTTTGCGAGGTTCAGAAGCGAAAACTGGTGCTGTTCCTGCGGTGTACTTTCCAAACGAAAATGGAACCACTGCGCCGTTTCGGTGTTGTTGTCGGCAGGGATAGAAAGCTGAATGTCATCTGGAGAGTCGGCGGAGATAACCTGGATGTTACCGCTTTCGAAATTGCTGAAAATTTTCATTTTTATACGGTTTTGTTAGGGGAGATTGACTGCCACATTAGCATAGTTCTCTTGCCATGAAAGCGACCAAAATCGGCTTAAATCAACATCTGAGGGATATTGTATTTTTGCAAGCTATCAAAACAGTTCCGGCACGTTTTTGCCCCTTTCCTTGTTGCGAACAGTAAACCACGCCAACCTCGTCCCAAGAGATATCGATAGATTTTCTAATGGCAAACGAGAGGTTGGTAGCAATACCCCATTCTTGTCGTTTTTTATCATTCTCGCTTTTGGTGAACACCATGATACCCTCATAAAAACATGCGGTTATGCTGAATCCTAGTGTGGTAGCAGGAGCGTCAAATTCCATTGTGGGATCTAATTAATTGTTAAGCCCTTATCCATCCATTCAAGTAAGGTATTTTGAATGAGTCTAATATTTGCTAAGAAAGATGAAACAGGCAACGTCTGCATCGTTAGCGATACAAGATTAAACTATCAAGCGAGTCGAGAATTACCAACACACTCTGATTATCAAAAAAACGGCGGGTTGAAATTATTTCTAGTCGATAGCCGGAGAGTGGCAATTGCGTTTGCAGGCTGTAGTGCCGAGGCACAAGATGCGTTCGATAAAATAGAACATCAAACCTTTGATTTAGAGAAAACAGTTCATATCTTGAGTCAAAGTAGCTTATCAACAAACACAGACTACATAGTGTGTCATGCCGGTGATAACTTAATATATAGGATTTCATGCGGTCAGGTGTCGCAACCAGACTTTGCATATATTGGTGACTTTGATGGATATCAAATTTTAACTCGTAACATTCAAAACACTTCTGGGCTCAATGATCTTGAAGAAGCGATGAATGTCGTAATTTTGGATGCAAATGTAGAAAGCGTAGGTGGTTTCTGTATTTCCGCAATCTCGGATGTTGGCAAATTTAGGTATTTAAAAAAGCATTATTTTTCTCAGTTTAAAGGTCGTATTAAACTGTCAACAACACCAGTTCAGATTCCGATTGTATCAAATGCCGTAAATGACACTTATTCATATGCTTGGACAGGCGATGAAAATGGGTTTGGATTCTTTTTCTATGAGGCAAAACTAGGTCTAATCTATTTGCCGTTGACAATTCGACCTGTAGAGGTTTTGTCAGGGATAGACCTAAAGCAATTTGGTTTAGCATTAAGAAAATACAGTCTTACATTACCAATCCAAATGGATGCAACTAATGACGAAGAGTTATTAATCGACTTTGCCTATGAACTCTATAAATCGTCTCAGTATGTACGTTGCATTGATAAGGTTAAATTCCTTGCATATAGTGTAAAAGTTAATCCTAAAGTCTATTTTCAAGCTAACTACCTTCTTAGCTGTTGCTACAAAGAGTTAGGCATTGAAACTGAAGCTAAATGCCAAATATCTGCTGTAGAGTATTTGGAGCGAGCAGTTCATGGCTTTGAACAGCTAACTGTAAATTACGAGCCTGATTTTAATGTGTTGGCTAATAAAGGTATTGCTTTAAATTATCTTGGTTACATTCAAGACGATCTTTTGGTCAAAAAAACACGTTTTGACAATGCAGTTCATGATTTTACATTAGCTTTAGAGTTGGACAGTAAACAAGCTCTTCCTTATCAAAACAGGGCTGCCGCAAATTATGAGTTACTGAGGTTTTGTCAAAATCAGTATGAATTTGCACAACTGATTAAGAAGATTGTTTTGGATTGTGATTTAGCTTTAACTCTTGAACCGAATCTTCAAATAGCCGCTAGCCTGAAAATGAACGTGCTTTCAATACGGGTTTAAAAAATAAGAATGGGTGTCGCGCAGCCGACACTTTATTTGGGTGTTGAACAAGTCCGTCCTCTATTATTAAGTAAATTGCTCGAATGCGTACAGGAAGGTCGCTCTCTCACTCATCTCAGAATGAAAGGCGAGCGCTGACAGAAAGATACACAAATCCTCATCTGACATTTAAAATTCAATCTTTGCCAAAACTCAGCTTATGTGAAGCGTGTACCTCAGAGCATTAACTCTGACGCATTTCTGTCCCTTCTCGTGTCAGGCCGACGTTTTGGCACGTTTATGCCCCAAAGTGAGTTTGAAAGAGCAAATCTCGTTAGTCTTGCCTCATTAGTTTTCGATAGATTTCCTAATGCCAAACCGTGAGGTGTGTAGACATCATCCATTTTGTCGAGTTTTCTCGTTCGTGATTTTGTGATGTATGATGATGCCTCATTTAAAACATACAGTTATGCAGTTGGAGAGTATATGGGGCTTCTTTCGTTAAACTCGTACAATGGTTTGTTAGAAAAGTGCGAGTACGATTATCAAATGCTGGAAAGCGCAAAACGAAATCCAGATTACGAGTACCATGTATTCAATCTTGTGATGGGACTAAATCACTTGTTCGAGTGGTACTTGAAAGAGAGCTGTAATTCGGCACAGAAAAAATGGAGTGTATAACTAGATTCAATCCATTTTCTTCGTTGGATAATGTTTCAAGAGAATTTAAAAGCATATATTCCAAATCCCCCACTTTTCCTCGCATAAATGTTGAGCAAGAAACCATAAGAAAGTTATGCAATAACGCGAAGCATTTTAATTCTTCCGTTCCTCATAAAGCTAGTAAACATCACACAGCAGTAATGGGAAAGAAGGGAGTATGTTTAGGAAACAATAGTACCATGTGTGGAGCATTTAGCCACTTTGAATATACTGTCAGCCTAGGCGACCAAGAAATAAACGTAGTAACCTTACTAGCAAAGCTGCTGGAAGAGTGGAAGTCGTTCGTAGAAGAAACCGCTTAACAAGCGAATGAACTGAGGAATTTTACTTGCGGCGCATTTTTCTAAAAGCAGTGATTTTCCTGTTTCATTAAAATTTGGCAGGTAAACGCCCGTTATGCTGGCGTTAAATTTCAATGAGAAAAAAATGAGTTCTGAATATCCAAAAGTACCCTACGACTTGGCAGAGTTGGCACACATAGAAACTTTATTGAATAAAGTTGATGATTATGAAAAGGCCATAATGACCCTCGAGTCCAAGATTAAAATTATTGCGACTAAAGCAAGTGAACATACTTTTAGCAATTCTTATGAAATCGAAGACCTTATTCTCAAGTCTTTCTACATAAACTTGGAAAACCGATCTTTCAATGGCGATAGAACGATTTCAAAATTGAAAGCAGAAATTAAGCATCATGGAATAATAAAAAACCGAAATCTTCCTTGTGAAATTTGTGGTGAAAATCGCTCTATCGACAAGTGTCATATTATTCCCGATAAGCTTGGTGGTTTACGAGATGATAGTAACTTGGTTTATCTTTGTCCTACTCATCATCGTCTTTTTGACCGTTTTCTTCTTTCACAAGAAGAATGGGTGAAAATTGATTGGTCTCGAAAATCTGTGGCTTCTCAAGAATATATCGATTCGGTAACACTACCTTCTCATCGACAGTATTGGCAAAAAGCACAGGGAAGTGACTATGAAATGGTTAAGTTCTTTGAATCAAACGAGAAGCCGTTTATAGGTTATGTAGTTAGAAGTTTGCTGTCGTTATTGGTGAGTGGAGAATTAGTTAATCGTGCAAATCTTTACAAAGTGATTGACCCAAATATCAGAGAGTTAGCAAAGAAAGTCCTTCCACTTATGTTAAAGAAAAACCTAGTTTCTCAAATCAAGCAAGGTAGTCGAAACATGGTATGTATTTCAACTAGCAACGAACCCTTCAATGAAGAGATCATTGCTAGAATTTGGCAAGAAATTTAACACATATGAGCCCTTCTCCGGTCAATAGGCAATAGCGTTATTTTGGCTGCGTCAGCAGCCAATGTTCTCGAACAATAAAGTCACCTACTTCGATTTTCCCTACCTGAAGTTATCCGAAGCAGACACTTTCGAGCACTAACTCTAACGAACTTTTGTCCCTTTCCAACTTAGCTATCTACCCAAAAAAAACCAAAGGCGCCATCCGGCGCCTTTGTCATATCTGCTAATAGTGAACCTTTACGCTAACTCACCTTTTGCCGGGGTTTTGATCCGGAAAATGGCAGCGTAGAGCAGTGGGATAACCACCAGGGTCAGGGCTGTGGCGAACAACAGACCGAACATAATGGTAACCGCCATACTCTTGAAGAACGGGTCAAGCAGCAGTGGGGCAACACCCATAATGGTGGTCAGTGCGCCCAGCACAACCGGGCGGGCACGGCTGATAGCGGCTGTTACGATGGCAGAGAATGGCGGTTCCCCGTCCCGTATTTCGCAGTCCGCCTGATCCACCAATACGATAGCGTTTTTCACCATCATACCGATAAGGCTCAGGAAGCCGAGTATTGCCATAAACTCAAACGGCGTCTGGAACAGCACCAGTCCGACAACCACACCGATAACCGCAAGAGGCGCTGTCAGCCAGATAACCAGTGGCTGGCGAATGGCATTGAACATAAATACCACGGCCAGGATCATGGCGGTGAAGCCGTACGGCGCAGATATTGCCAGACCAACGTTTGCTTCCTTGGATGCCAGGTACTCACCGTACCAGGTCAGGGTATAACCCGGTGGCAGTTCCATAGCGTCAATTTTGGCGCGGATCTTCACGAATGCATCGTTGGTCAGCACGCCCGGTGCAGGGTCTGCCTGAACCAGAATGGTTGGCATCCGGTCGATGCGGCGGATCATGCGTCTTCCCACTTCACGTTTACCGAATCCACCAACTGGCTGACAGGCACAAGCTGACCGCTTTGCTGGCTGTAAACCTCGGTGTTTTCAATAACGCGCTGGTGGCTGCGCTCTTCCAGAGGGCACGCACCACAATCGGGATGATGTCATTGGTTTCCCGGAATACGCCAACATTACGGCCGGTCAGTGTCTGTGCAATGGCAGCGTTCAGCTCACGGGTGGTGAGGCCCAGTTGCTGTGCGCGTTCCTGGTTGTATTCAGGTTTGGCAACCGGTACCTGCTGACGCCAGTCATCCTGAACGGCAATCAGATCCGGGTCTTCCAGCATCAGGGCTTTGGCCTGTTCAGCAAGCTGGCGGAGAACCTTGGAATCTGGGCCTCGGAAACCGGCCTCGATCTTCTTGCCGCCGCCACGGCCCAGCATAAACTTCCACACTTTTACCGAAGCATCCGGGTATTTTACAGACAGTTCAGTTTGAAGCTGGTCAACTAGGCCGGTGATGCGTTTGTAGTCATCCACATCAATCAGCAACTGGCCATAGGCGGTATTACGTGGTTCCGGGGCGTAGGTCAGCATAAAGCGAAGGCCGCCGCCACCGGTAAATGCGGCGATGTTAGTGACACCTTCTTTCGCGGCGACATCTTTTTCCATCGAAGCGACCACTTCCGCTGTTTTATTGATATCCGTGCCCTGTGGGAGGTTGATATCAACCACAAATTGCGGACGCTGCGAATCTGGCATAAAGCCCGGCGGGATGGCACCCATACCGCTGATACCGGCGGCCAGCAGGCCAAACAGCAGGACAGCAGTGGTCTTGCGGTAGGTCAGTGCCAGCATCAGGATTTTGCGGTATCCGGAAAGAATCGCACCTTCTTTTAATGCTTCGCCACCCGGCTTCACTTTCAGGAACTGTCGGCAAAGCAGCGGGGTGATGGTAACGGCAAACAGCCAACTCAGCATCATTGAGTAAAGGATTACCCAGAACAGGGAACCGGCGTATTCACCCATTTCACTCGGTGACAGGCCGATGGCACTGAACGCAACGATACCCACGATAGTACCGCCGAGCAGTGGCCAGATAGTGGACTTCACCACTTCATCAATGGCGGAGTCTTTGTCTTCGCCTTTTTGCAGGCGAACCAGCACACCGTCGGTGACCACAATGGCGTTATCAACCAGCATACCGAGCGCGATAATCAACGCGCCGAGGGATATCCGCTGCATGGCGATATTGTCGATGAGCATGATGATCAGCGTACCGGCCACAGTCAGCAGCAGTACAAAGCCGATAATGATGCCGGAGCGCACGCCCATAAAGACCAGCAGTACGATAAATACGATGGCTACGGCGGCAATCAGGTTATCGACAAAGTTGGCGACAGAATCACGCACTGAGTCAGACTGCAACGAGATAGGGTGGAGCTCCATGCCGATAGGGCGCTGGCTTTCAAGCTCTGCAAGCCTTGCTTTTACAGCATCGCCCATTTCGACCACGTTACCCCCGGCAACGTTGGATACACCCAGACCCACGGCACGTTCGCCGTTGTAGGTCATCAGCAGGGATGCCGGTTCTTTGTAGCCACGGTAGACGTTGGCAATATCGCTGAGCTTAAGTACCTTGCCGTCCGGGCCAAGGCCGATTTGCAGGTTTTTCAGGTCATTGAACGACGGGACAATGGCACTTGGGATAACCGGCACACGCATGTCGCCTGCCAGGAAATCACCGGCTACCGTCACCAGGTTTTGCTTTTGCAGTACCTGATAGACCTGCTCGGCAGACATACCAAACTGGGCAAGGCGTTCACCAGAGATCTCGACGAAAATCTGTTCCTGCTTTTCTGCCAGTGTTGCGGTTTTGGCGACGCCCGGTACCAGTGCCAGTTCACGTCGAAGATAATCAACGTAGTCCTGAAGCTGTTTGTCGGAGTAGCCTTTACCGGTTACGGCATAGAAAAGGGCGTAAACATCGGCGAAGTCGTCATTAACGATAGATGGTCCTGCCCCCGGTGGCAGGGCTCGCTGGGCATCGGTAATTTTACGGCGCAGTTTGTCCCAGATTTGATCGAGTTCAGCCTTGGTTTTGGAGAAATCCAGCTTTATCTCAACCGTTACCTCTGACATACCCGGCTTGGAAACAGACTTCACTTCGTCCAGTTCCTGCAGGGATTGCACCGCGCCTTCGATGACATCGGTGACCTCATCTGCCACTTCCTGTGCGGTTGCACCCGGGTAAGTCGTGATGATTACTGCCTGGCGGATAATGAATTCCGGGTCTTCAAACCTGCCGAGCTTTTGGTAGCTGATATAGCCCCCAACAAGAAGCAGGAAAATAATGACCCAGACGCTGGTAGCTTTCTGGATGGAATAGCGGGCAATGTTCATTACTGGCTACCTTCTGCCTGCATCGGGCGTACCTTGATACCGGCTTTCAGTGCGTGGACACCGGCGGTCACGAGCTTGTCGCCTGCGCTCAGGCCATCAGTAACAGTGACACGGTTGCCCAACAGGCGGCCTACAGTTACCAGGCGTTTTTCTACAGACTGGTCAGCGTTTACCACCCATACATATTGTTCGCCGGTATTGGTCGGAATTACGGCGTCCAGTGGAACTGTGATAATACCCTTGCCATTGCCTGCATTCTCTTTAGGGAGGACGCGCACCGTCATACCCGGCAGGATGTTCTGGCCCTGAAGGTCGCTGAAGCCCAATACCACCTCATAGGTTTGGGTCAGCGGGTCGGCATCAGAGGAGAAATACTTGTAAGTCAGAGGCAGGCGAACGTCCGGCAGGCCGTCGAACTCTGCAATGGCTTCACGGGCTTCACCACCTTCAAGCAGCAATTTGCTTGGTATGTTGATGGTGACTTCCAGGTCACGCAGGTTATGGAGCACATATACCGCTTGGTTTGCCTGAATCTGAGTGAAATTGTTTACCAGCTTACGCGCAATCATGCCGCTGAACGGGGCAGTGATAGTGGCGTTTTCCAGGTTTCGCTTGGCATCATCAAATTTATTCTGGGCAAGATCGCGCTTTGTCTGGAGTTGTTCCAAATCGCTTTGCGAGATCGCCTGTGTGGAGTTGTAGATTTTCAGGCCGCGCTGATAGTCCGCATTGGCTTTGCGCAGCTCGGTTTCTGCTGAAGAAAGGGCGATTTTAAATTCCCGCTGATCCAATTGCGCAAGCACCTGGCCTTTGCTGACGCGATCCCCTTCTTCCACATTCATGGTGACGAGTTTGCCACTCAGACGGAAAGCCAGGTCCGCGCGCTGGGCTGAGCGCACAACACCATTAAAGTTAAGACCGGTCATGTCAGACGCGGAAACGGTTTCAATCAATGCCGGACGAATAACCGGCGCGGCGACGGTAGTGGTCTCCTTCGCTTCCTCGCCGCATCCAGTCAGAGCAAAAAGACTGATGGCGGTGAGACAGACGGCGAAGGACCGTACTGAGAATGGAGAGTTGTTCAAGGTGGTATTCCTGATATGAAAAAAGTTGTGCATTATTTTATCAAAGGGCGTGGAAAAAAGATGAACAGAAATATGTCAGGAATCGCAAATTCCTTGTGAGAAAACAGTCGGCTGGAACATTTTGTATTGAAGAAGTAAACAGGGGGTGAATGGTGGTTTTGTCGACAATAGAAGTGGAAACATTTCCTCCACAGAGTGAATGCATTTGACAGACGCAGACCTTACCTCAATTGACGCAATCCAATATGGATAATTCACTGGAAACTGGCAAACTGGATGCAGTTTTATAGGGGGAATAACATGGAAGTATTGGGATTATTGGATTCCCTTGGAATTCGTTACGACAAATATGAACACAAACCCGTTTATACCTGCGAAGAAGCCAGTGCATTAAATCTTGATATTCAGGGAATAGAAACCAAGAACCTTTTTCTGCGTGACCGGAAGGGAAAACGTCATTTCCTTGTTGCCGTACCGGAGAACAAGTCAGTAGATCTTAAAAGGCTGTCAACGGTGCTGGAAACCAGTGCCTCAGTTTTGGTTCGCCTGAACGCCTGAAAACCCATTTAGGCTGGAACCCGGCTCGGTATCCGTATTGGCGGTTGTGAATGACCCGGTTTCTAACGTCGAGTTAGTGGTAGATGAAGCTGTGTGGCAGGCAGAAAGGCTGCAGTGTCACCCATTGGTAAACAACGCCACACTTTCTCTATCCCTGGATGATTTCCGTGAGTTCCTTGATGCCCAAAACAGAAAGGCAACTATCGTGAATGTACCGGAAAAGGCCGCGACAACTGCCTGAGTGAACGTTGCTTAAAGCCCGGACAAATGCCCGGGGAGAATTCGGGACAGGCACTGCGAAGGCGAGAAGGTGAGGAAGACTGATCGAAGGCGGTGCCTGTCCCGAAACCGTTGAACCATAGGGTTAACTACTGCCGGATAAAGCAGTTGGCTTTGATTACAGTCTGGAGCATCGGGCGCTTTCAAGGCTGTCACTATTCTGAGATAGCGGAAAAAAGATCCGGGAATTTTTCCCTAGTGTCTGGCTGATATCTTGAGTGCCGTAATCTCCCAGCGATTTTCATTTAGCCTGGCTTTAATCACTTCTTCAGTTTTGAGTATTCGGACGGTGTCATCAGCCAGAATGTTTTCTCTGATGGTACTTCGTATTTCCATCCCGTTGAGTGTCGGGAGTACCTCGTAATCGGTCCGGGTGAAGCGATAACGATACGAAGTGGAAAACACATTCTGCCAAAGTGCGTTGAGCTCTTTGGGAGTGAACGTTTGGTAGATATTCTGTCCCGGTAATTTAATTTTGATAGTTGCATCGGGAAGGAGATTGGCAGTGAGCGTATTGGCATCTCGCTGGTTTGCTGCATCATCCAGTGTTTTGAGCCAACTGTGTACAGAAGCTCTGAGCGGCCCCTTAATTTCGGATGCCAGTCTTTCTGAATCGGGGATCTCTTTCAGCGCAAGACTCGACTGGTGATCGCCGTTGTCCGATGCGCGTTGAAGCCAGTAAACCGCTTCTTCCTTGTCACCTTGCTCAAGATAATACCCGGTCAGCCACTGCTGCGCCTCGATAACGCCCGCAGCACCGGCTTCACGTAAATAAGCCAAACCGGTTACTTCATCTTTTTCGACCTGTTGACCTTCAATATAAAGTCGCCCGAGTGAATACATTGACAGTGGATCACCCAGTTCGACGCCCCTTCGGTACCATCTGAGTGCCTGGGAACAACTTGGGTTTGTGCCTTCACCGGCAAGGTACATGTTTGCGGTATTAAAAATACCTTGGGTGTTGTCCTTTTCAGCCAGTGCTTTCCAGGCCTTGAAGGCTTTTTGATGGTTTCCCATCTTAAAATCCGCGTACGCTTCAAGAGCCTCGATCATTTCCTTGTGCACATTGACCTGAGGGGCGGAGTGAACACTCAATGAGAAATACACAAACAGTGTCGTGAGCCATCGACAGCTGGTTTTTAATGTAATGTTATCGTTCATAATCTGTGAGGCTTTATCTATACCGCAGATGTAAGTAAGTCAAACTATAGACCGGCAATTGCTTTGTATATGTTCAATAAAGAGATTTTGCCTTTTTGTGCTTTTTCTGTGACGTTGTCATGTGCAATAGCAGAATCTAATGAAATAATGGCCGCTTCAAAACTACCTTCCTGTTTACTTTTTCCTGGTGAGTAATGTTGTCGGAACGCCGTGCATCAATCATTTTGCTTTTTACCACTGTGTTGGCCGCGTTAGGCTGGATATTCTCCAAAGAAGCGATTCAGGGCTTGCCGCCATTCGGGTTTATCGGACTGCGTTTTTTGGTTGCTTCTCTATGCCTTTTACCGTTTTGTTTACCCAAGCTTAAATCTGTTAATGGTGGCGATCTCGCCCGGGCTGCCGGGGTAGGCAGTTTTCTGGCGACCGCCTTGCTGTTCTGGATTTATGCCATGTCGGTAAGTACGTCACTGGGTGAGGGGGCCTTTATTATGAGCCTTTCCATGTTGATCGTTCCGCCGGTTGCCTGGGTGTTGTTTCGACAGGCTCCCCCGCGCATTTTCTGGGTATCCCTGCCAGTTGCGGTAGCTGGTTTGGCGATGCTTTCTCTGGGCGGAGTAGGTTGGCAATTGTCGGCAAGCCAAATCTGGTTTTTGCTGGCTGCTGTGTTTCTGGCAATCCACTTCAATGTGAACAGCCGATATGCCAGAGGATTCCAACGTTAGTGCTCACCTGCGTGCAATTGTTCTCAACCGGTGCCATTGCATTGACTGTTTCTCTGCTGACAGAAACATGGCCGGATGCGGTAGCCACGTCGGTCTGGGGATGGTTTGGCCTGAGTGTACTGGTGGCAACCAGCCTGCGTTATTTATTGCAAACACTGGGACAAAAAGGTGCCAGCGCCGCGAATGCGGCCATCATTATGATCATGGAGCCGGTCTGGACTGTGGTACTGAGTGTGATTTGGTATCATGAGGCCATGCCGGTACACAAGATCGCCGGGTGTACACTGATTTTATTCTCCTTACTGATCTACCGGGGAAGTCAGCCAATTCGTAACATTTTCCGAAAGAAGACGTTTTCATGATCGCACCTTTGAAGTCAGCCTACCTGGGTGAGCTGTATGGAATGGCGTTTTTTGATTGTTTTATCCAACGCTACACAGATTCTTCCAAAGTCCCTATTTTCCGGGTTTTGCGGGATGTAGAGGGGTTAACAGCCCATTTGCTGGTGGAAGGGCTTTCTGCTCTGGGCGAAGATGTACCTGAGCGCGATGTAATGATGGAAGAAAAGGGGGCGGCCGATGCGCAAAAGTGGCTGCATCTGCCGTGGAAATCGCTCATCGATACCATGGTGTTATGGGTGCAACCCTACCAGCAGCGTTATCAGTCCGATACTGACAATGCGACCGAAAACTTGCCGTTGTTTACGCTGGTCAGTGACCATGAAAACGCAATTTACGAATTCTTGCTCGCTGAGCAGAGAGGTGACATCACCAGCGTTGACAGTTTGACTGGCTTTCTTGAACGTTACCGTTTGTGAAAGGGAACCGCCATTCCTTCAGGTATTTTCCTTGAATTGAACGCACTGGAATCACGCTGAATGATGCACCTTGAGGTGGTTTGAGTATAGAGACGCCGGCTAATTTTGCCGGCGTTTTTGTATTTGCCAAAAAGCCATTCCTGAAAACAACAGTGCCAACGTCATGGGTTCAGAAACCGGTGCTGGGATCACGGCGAGATTATCGATGGAGAATTCGCGGTTGTTACAGCTACCGGACAGGCAGATTCCAGTAAACTCGATTCGTGTGAGATTGGTAAAACCAGATGTGGTAAAAGTCTGTAAGCCTGAAATGGGGGAGACGAGGTGATCCAACGTAAAAAGCGACTGGATAACTACCGCCCCCAACGCGTCGTAACCGGTTAATTGGATTCGATCTGCCCAGCAGTAGTCGGAGACAACAGCGTTTCTCCGCCATCAAAGCCACTCAAGCTGAATGTGCTGCCGTCAGTCCGCTGAATTGACAATGAGGTGTTGTTGTAAGCGTAAGCGATATTTGAGCCGTTTCCTGAGTGGTCGGTTGAGCTGTGAATCATGGAAAAAGCGCCCAACAGCGAAGAGGTACTTCCGTGAGTTATTGAGTAGCCCTGCTCAGTGACAGAACTGTTGTTGAGGAAGTGGCCTGACGGGTATTCAAACGTCAGAAAACCTGCATTGGCCCAAGAGCTGCATAGCCCGGACAGCGAAAGTAAATAGAGGAAAAACGGCATCCTTTTCATTAACGTACATCTTACTTCTTCCGTGAACGTACGTTTCCTTTAGCACACCTCATGCCAATGCTGTATTTTGTTATTATTCAGTTAGATACGTTTATCCGTTCAGATAGTGAGACGACAGGTGTAAAGAAAACTGACAATAAATACTTGTAATTGGGAGCATCATCTCAATAGTGTTTATACCCAAACCCCCTCAATGTACGTCATTCAGAGTGATTTCAGAGGCTTCACCAGAGCGTCGAGCCCTTCGATTTTTAACGCCAGGCACAGTTCCATCAGCTTTCCCAATTCTCCCTGCGGGAAACCTTTTTTCTCAAACCACAGTAGGTACTCTTCCGGCAAATCAATAAGTACGCGGCCCGCATACTTTCCAAATGGCATTTTCACTGTAGCCAGTTTTAGCAGGTTTTCTTTTTGCAGCATGTTATCTGATGTGTCCGGTGTCACTGGAAAAGGACAGTGTAACCATCCTGCCGGTTAAGCCCAAAAGCAATATGACAATTCCCTACAAAACAACGACAGAAAAGACGGTTCCGGAGCCGTATTCTGGTGCGACACTTTCAAATGGAGTTGAGAAAACATGAAGTTACAAAAAGTCGGGGGCATAGCAGCTATCTACGAGGGGTTAGCTTTTATTATCGGTCTCGCCCTGTATTTTACCGTATTGGAAGAAGCCGGGTTTGGGAAGATGGATAAAGCCGCCGCTGAACACATCGGTTTTCTTGCTGAAAATATGACGTTGATGTACGCATGGAACATCATTATTTACGTTGTTTTCGGTTGTGCATTGGTGGTGCTTTCACTAGCACTGTCTGAGCGGTATTACAATGTAAGCCGGGCAATGTCGCTGCTGTCGCCGGATTTGGGTTGATTTGGGCAAGCCTTGTTATCGCGGCCGGTATGGTGGCGAATATTGGTGCTGAGATGTTGGTTAGCCTGGCGCAAGTTAACCCCGAAAAAGCCGAACAAGTATGGTATTCCCTCAGCTTTGTGACCGATGGCCTGGGTGGGGGCAATGAGATTGTAGGCGGTATCTGGGTTGTGCTTATCAGTCTGCTTGGGTTGAAAACGACCCGGGAAAGCCGGTGCATACATTACCTGGGGCTGATTGTTGGTTTGTCGGCAGTGCTGACCTTGTTTCCTCCCCTCAAAGATCTGGGAGCGGTATTCGGGCTGGGGATGGTTGTCTGGTTTCTGTGGCTGGGACTGTCATTATTCCGGCAATCACTATAATTGTACGACAAATATTACATCAGGATGTTACTATACATTCCTGGTCAATAATTGCTTCACGTTATGAATCGCGTTTTAGAAAGCCTGCATCTGGGGTCGTTGTACAAGCGCCTTGTTTCAATGAATTTTTTTAATCAGCGGGCAAATACAGCGGCACTGAGTTTCATTACTTGCTCAGTGCCGTTTTTCATTTTCGGTCAGGTTACTTTGGGAATTGCATTGTCCCTGGGGTCAATTGCATGTGGTAATGCGGATACGGCAAGTGCCAGCAAACACCGGGCTATCGACTTTTTTATTGCCTTGACGCTTTTTTCCTGAACTGCTTCGCTGTGACGAGTTTGTATCACGACACCACGGCGTTTGGTCTGTATCTGGGTTTTGCCAGCTTTACGCTGTTTATGTTTGCTGCGTTTTCCCCACGGCTTGGTGCTATCGGTTTTGCGACCATTTTGGCCGGGATTTATGCACTGATACTCCATGATGGTACCAGACCGGATTGGTACATTCCTTTCGCCCTTGCTGCCGGATGCCTGTGGTACGGAATGTGGCAGTGGCTGGCTTTCAAATGGTTTCCCCATAGAGAAGACCTGGATCTATTCTTTGACGTGAATCAGGCGTTGAGCAAAAAGTTGCTCTCTCATGCATGGCCACTTATCCACCATGCGGATAAGAGTACAGACTTTGTTGACGCAGCGCGGTTACGTTCAGTTTTTGCTGCAAATCTTCAACAGTTAAAAGGCCGGGTGCATCAGGAGTTGGCAGCCGGTGAAAGTAGTGAGCAACTGTTACGCTTGCAGGCATATGTCCAGGTTGCGGAGAGTATTTCAGAACAAACCCGTTTGATGCACTTTACCCCGGGGGGCGGTTTCCAAAAGCATTACGCACGTTGGCTTGCTGACATAGACGGCGTGACACGCACTATTGCCGACAGTCTTGCCCGGTTGAAGTTGGACAGGCCCAAGGCGCTGTTACCCGAGATAGATTTTCTGTCATTACGCCAAGTACAGGTGGATGGCCAGTATGATCATGAAATCGCATTGGCGAGTGGGTACATCGACAAGCTTGAACTTATCTATCTTGCAATACGCTCTCTCGATGATTACCGGCCCCAATGTGATGAAATACGGCGCAAAGTTGGCCACCATCTTTCATTGGGACTCTCACTCCGATTTGGCCTGCACAAGATATTCAGTCAGTTCAGCTGGCAATCAAGTTTTTTCCGGCACGCCACACGCGGCGCGCTCAGCCTGACTGTCGGGTTTATTCTGGTGCGTCTTTTTCACCTTGAGTTTGGCTTTTGGACGCTGATGACCAGCTTGTTGGTACTGAGGCCGACAATGGCAATGACCTGGCCGCGGCTCCTGCACAGGCTCGCAGGAACAATTGGTGGGCTGATGACCGTGGCTTTGATGTTGCACCTGAATATGCCCCATTGGCTGTTACCGGTATGTTTTTGTCTTGCGGCAATCATTTTTTTCCACACGTCAGCCAGGAATTACGGTGTTGCTGTATTTTGTGTGACCGTCTACGTGTTTATGGGTTTTGCCTTAATGGGGAAGGGGCGATTATTTTATTGCCCCGACTTGAAAATACCCTGTTAGGTGTTGTTATCCCGGTGTTGCTGCTTTTGTTGATATCTCCTGTGTGGCAAAAGGATGCGTTTCCCGGCCAACTTTATACCACCATTGACAGTTACAGGCGCTACTTAAAGGCATATGCGGAGTACCAATCCGAGAGTGATACAAAGGTAAGCCCTTACGGAAGTCTGTTGGCAAAATTCCAGCGCTGTGTTCGTGAAGATACTAACCTCTTTGATAACTGGCTGGGATACCTAGGTGAACCAGGCCAGAAGGGGAATGTTTCCGAAACCATTGTATTGTGCTGCCGCGCATCCAACCTGATATTACGGCAACTCACATCGTTGAATATAAGAGTGCAATCCCCGGAAATCAAAGACTGTTTGAATGAACTGTATATGGCATTGGATTCACTTCATCAGTTATGTGAAAGACTGGATGCCTGTCGTTACTCAGAGAGTTTTTATGACTTCATCCATGACAGGAAAGGCCGCCTATACAATAAAATAAACCAAGTGGAAGGCGCTATTCAGCATACTGGTCTGAAAGGCTGTTTGAATGCTATTTCTTCTATCAGTGATGAGATGTTGAAGTAATAGAAAATTCGAAGATAATTTAAATGAATCCGCACTCATATTGAATGAAAGCGGATTCATTTTTTTGATGCTTTGTGCAAATATGAAAGGTTTTGGCTTTTTTTCTCGCCATTGATACGTACTATTAATAACCTGAACATTAGTTAAAAAATAAAAATATAATAATCAAGTTTCATAATCGCTATTCGGGGTTGGGGTTGGCCACTAGAAGGATTTTACATGACCATAAAGCTGAAGTTATATATCACGTTGGCACTGATGTCCGCCGTTATTGTTTTGGTTGGGGTGTTTGGCGATCAACTCATGGTGTGGCAAAACAGTCGTATTGAAACAACATCTTTATTGAATAAGGTTGACAAAGACATCAGTAGCGCTCGTATCCATCAGGTTCAATACATGTTGGATGGCAGCGAAGAGTCTGTAACCAAAGTTCAGGATTATCTTTTGCAAGCTGAGCAGGCGCTCCAGAGTGCAAAGGACAATATTGATAACGAGGAGAAGTTAATTCTTCTTCAGACCATCGCCGACAATTTGGAAAATTTCAACGAACAGTTTTCGCTCTTTAGGTCAGAAAACTCTGCACTCAAGGCCAATTTGGTTGAGGAGAGTAAACAAGGCGAAGCGTTGATGAAGAACACGGCAAAGCTGGTAACCTTTGCGAACAATGTGAACGATAAAAATAGCGATAGCATGATTTTCCGTTCATTGTATGTTTCTTCTTCGGCTTTGTATGAATCATCTGTCAATCTTGTCGTCGCGGTACTGAAGTCGAACAGTGGCCAGGGCGGGTCGAGCCGAGCACAAATAAACAAGCTAATGCGAAAGCTACACCTTAAATTAAAAGGTGTGCAAATGATTGCTCGAGGTAAGGAAGTCAACGCATTAGTTAAAACTGTTGAGGCATCTTATAACGAATATAAATCGTTGGTAGATCAAAATAATAAGAAGCGAATAACGGTTAAAAACCTTGAAAGCCTGCTGATTTCTGCAACGTTAAATACCACAGCAAATATCGAGATGTTGAATGAAATAAACGTAGAAGACGGTCAGGTTGTCAGTGATAACGCCAAGAAAGTGACCTATATGGTCATTATCGGCTCCATTTTATTCAGTATCTTCGTTAGCATTTGGATTGTGCGTACCATTATGGCACCGCTCAACAAGTCAATTGCTTTTGCCAGCAGCATTGCAGAGGGCGACCTGTCTAAACGGATTGATACTAAAGGGCGGGATGAATTCGCGGTATTGAATAACGCTCTGAATAAATCAGCGGAATCGCTCAGTGATATTGTTGGAAAACTTCGTCATGCAAGTTCCTCTATTTCTGCTTCTTGCGAGACGATGGAAACGTCAATTCATCAGTCAAATAGCTCGGTAAGAGAACAGTTGGATGACACATCCGCCATTGCGCAATCTCTGTCTGAAATGACCACAGGTGCGATGTCTATCTCTGAGAATGCAAACGATGCTACCGAACAAAGTCAGTTGGCAGCAAATGCAGCGCAAGAAGGGGAGCGGGTGCTGGAACAATCTGTTGCGGCAATAGAGAAGCTCTCTCATGCCATGATTGAAGCCTCCTCTGCGGTTGATAAGCTCAAGGGTGATTCTGAAAACATCGGTAACATTCTGAACGTGATTCGCGGTATTGCCGAACAGACTAACCTGTTGGCGTTGAATGCTGCCATCGAGGCTGCCCGTGCTGGTGAGCTGGGCCGAGGATTTGCGGTGGTTGCTGACGAAGTACGTGCTCTTGCTGGTAAAACCCAGGAGTCAGTAGAAGAGATCACAGAAATTGTTGAAACCATTCAGGGTGGCGCAGCCAATGTGGTTGAAGTGATTTCGGAATCCAATGAGCGGAGTCAGGAGGTTCAGACGCTATCTGAGCAATCCGGGAAAGCCTACTACAACATTGCCCAGGCGATTAATACCATTGTGTCTTACAACGAGCAGGTATCTGCCGCTGCAACTGAACAGTCTGCTGTTGCTGAAGAAATTACTCAGAATGTGGTACGGGTGACCAAGAACTCTGAGGAAAACACTTCTCAGTTAGCAAGCATTGCTGAGCAGTCCGAAACACAGAGTAAGCAAGCGAATACACTGAACAACATTATCGGTATATTCCGAATCTGATGAATTTCTGTCTGATTTAGTTCTGAAGCGATTTAGTTCTGAAAAAAGCAGCCCGCTCATCTGAGCGGGCTGCTTTTTTGTATCTTGTTTCTACTGATAACACAAACCGTAGAATTAGATTTTCATGGTTCTACGCGTTGCACCCAAGGCAACCAGACCAAGACCGAGAATAGCGATGCTTGCTGGCTCAGGCACTGCAATGCTGGTTCCTGCTGCTCCCGCTGCATCAAGGTTTGTTGCACGGAAGATGGTGTCACCTGAAGTATTCAGCACAGTAACGTTATAAATATCGCGATATTCACAACATCCCTGACGACCAAAGATTGAGATGAAATCCAGAGAGCTTGGTACCGCAAGGGTAATCGTCAGCGCTTCAGAAAGGCTGGTAGAGTTAGAGTGGTAGATACCCGGAAACGCGGCGTATGTAATGCCGTCAATCGCATTGTTCGGGTTAGATGCTGCATTCCAATTACCAGTACCGGATGCCGTAGCACCAGCAGATGCAAGGGCAAGGTCTGCACCCGTTCCTGTTTCGCTTGCAACAACTTCAGAAATCTGAAGCCAGCGCTGGTTTGTTGGAATCGTGCTGATACCGGAGTGCTGAACAATAATGGTTTTTACGTCGATCAAGGTTGCATTAGCGCTAGTGACACCGAGAAGAAAGATCCCGGCAAATAAAGTTTTTAATATTTTCATACGTCTGTTCCCAAATGCTGACCACAACTAATTTCGAATTTTGGGTGTTTCTTCTGTAGTAAATTCAAGTGCATATGCACAGGACTTACCCTTCCGTGCTTACTAAAAGCAAAATAGATGCCATTGATTAATATTTAATTAAATCAGAGAGATAAAGAGATTTCGAATTTAAGGGAATAGCATAGTGTAAAAAAAACTGACAATGGTTTTCCTGCTAATTCAGTAAATTAGAGCTAAGGAATATTTGTACAACTCGATGGTCAAGATAATGCAGTCAGATGACGTTGAGGTATCCAGAGGAGATTGGCTGCGCGGGTAAAAACTGGGACCTTAACGGCCCCGGCTAAACTAGTGGTTGTCTTGATAGATTTGGCTTCCTGCTTAACCAGGTAAATCTTGCCAAATCCCAGCTTGTTAAAATAGCTGTCACGGTGGTTCTTAACGGCCTTACCGTCAGACACCATTTCCAGTTGCTGCTCCATTTTCAGGAAGTTCGAGATATCGATCCCTTCCTCGGCAGCAGCAGCTTCATAAATAGTACGGAACTTTCCGAAAGAAAACGGGATAGTTTTCGTTACGCCTTTATAAATGTATTCAATCTGGCGAGCCATAATAGCAGTCTCTTGCGGGAATATACGGGCGGCAGTATCGGCGAAGAGCCTGGGCAAGTCAAACCGGGTGCGGAGTGAGATGGATGCACCAAAAAAGAAGGTGCATCCTGCTATTTCTATACTTTGACAGCTGTACAGAAGCTTACATCTGACACATGGGTTTTGGGATCGTAGCTGTGGTAAAGCTCGAAACAGGGGCGCTCATCGGTTTCCAGCCCGGATTCGATAATTTCCCTGGTAAGCACAACCCAGTGCTTTGCGTATTCCTCGTGATTTGAGGCTTTACCACGGAGAACGCCGTAACTGCCTCCTTCAAACGGAACGATTTCAACATCCCCCGCGGTTTCGGTTGGCTCTGGAAGCAGCATGCCAATGTCTGTTCTGCATTTCTCTGCCGGGGTCAGTTCGGGGTTGTCATGGTAGACAAAAATGCTTGGCAGGCCGTTAAAACCCTTTGCGCCTGCCCATTGGAAAAGCTTGCGAATAGCTGGCTCATAGTTTTCACCGTATGGCCCGGTAACGCGAATATACGCCAGGTATCCAGGTTCAAATTGTTTCATTTCCATGTTGTTTCCCTCCGTTGTTGAGTTGTGGTCAGAATACGACAGGGAATCGGAGTCGGCGTTTCCTGACTTGCGGAGAGTGTGTCCAATCTTGCTGTTTCGCAACATTTCGCTGAACGCATTCAGATCACGACAGTTTTTAAAATCAGTGGGTGTGAGCCCAAAGTGTTGCCTGAATGCTTTCGCAAGTGATTGCGAACTGGAAAAGCCATAGTTCAGTGCAACCTCGGTCACCGAACACTCTTTCTTGAAAAGATCATCCGCTGCATTTTCCAGTCGTAACCGGCGAATATAGTCAGCCAGGGTTTCTCCGGTAACGGCTTTGAATATCCGGTGGAAATGGTAAGGGGAGAGGTTTGCCTGAGTGGCAACATCAACGAGTTTGGACGGTTCATTGAAATTGCTTTCCAGGTACCGGATTACTGGTGTCAATCGCTTGCGGTAATCAACCATGGTTACGCCAATCGAGGAGAATTTGGGATATTTAAACAAAAATCCTAAAGGTGCGGTTACCAAGGCTTCTGAAGCGTGAAACAGCGCGAATTCTTTGAGGTTTTAGCAAGCAGAGCTTACGAGTTCGGTCAGATAATTGCCTGAGCGCTGACCGGCTCGTCCCCCTGACTGATTTTGTAGGTATTCCGGCCGCTGTCTTTAGCCCGATATAGAGCCAAATCCACGAGGTTAAACAAGTGAATGAGGTTTTTACTGTTGGCATAACTTCCGATGTGCGGGATATAGAGTCCGCCAACAGACACAGTGATAACATCAGCAGTATGGGAATAGGCGTGTGGGAAACGGCAACGCTCTACACGTTGGCAAATCAGTTCGGCAAACTGGTCGGGTTCGAAGTCCATTCCTTGTTCGACAGGCACGACGATACAAAATTCCTCACCACCAAAGCGGGCGGCAAAACCACCGTGAATACGGGATACAACCGCGAGAGTTTCTGCCACCAGCGTCAGGACTCTGTCTCCTTTGGTATGCCCATAGTTGTCGTTGAACGCTTTAAAGTGGTCAACATCAACCAGGAAAATGCCTAACCCGGTTTCGGGGTTTCCATAAAGAATGTTTTCAAGCTCCTGTTCCAGCTTCCTCCGGTTTTCTAACCCGGTTAGGGTGTCATGCTCGGAAAGATAGAGCAGCTGCTTTTTCTGATTGTGAAGATTCTCAATCAAGTCCCTTACCGTTTTCGCAAAATAGCGTAACTCAAATGAACGGAAGTTTTGCATAAACGGGGTTGAATCACCGGAGAGCATGTAATTTCTGAGCTCTATCGTGGCGGTTTGCAAAGGGACAATGATCACACTTACCAGCGCGAAATTCAGGGCGAAAACGACAATACCGATTATTACCAGCGCAATCATCTCTTCAAGGCAGAGAAACTCCGGAATAACGGTTGAGTGAAAGATATCAATGGCGAGCGTGGGCTGGTTGTTAACGTTCGTCAGCACCAGATGGGTTACGTTTAACCGCTCTTTGTTTGTGTCAACTTGAGCCCTGTCATCATCAAAAATATTTACTTTCAGGCCGGTAAGTTGCTCTATCTCGCCTCAATTGATGGCCGGAGTTTTCGGAGCGCTAAAATATGGCCGCCCCCACAGCTGTCTCCATTGCTGTTGCATATGTCAGTGGTGCCATAAATGAATGAGTTGCTTGCAAGTGTAACGGTGCCGAAAGATCCGTCGTCCAGGTTAGAAATGTATTGGTCAAAATCGAAATTATTGGCAAGCAGGGTGGTGATATCCAGTTGTTCACCGGTTTCCAGATCTTTGTCGTGGTACCACACAACTTCTGATTTTTCGTTGTAAATAACAAAGACATCCAGCTCCAATGACTCGAAGGTGTAATCCGAAAGATTGTCCTGAATGAACATTTTGGTGGGATTGCTGGCGAATTGTTGCATGCTGTCCCAGTGACCGTAGTCCAGCACGGTGCCGGTCATTTGGGATGAATAGAGGTTGAATACACTTTCTACCCGCTCGACTTCCTGCTTTTGGATTTTTTAGCAAGCTCGACTTCCGGGATATGGACGAGAAAGTTGTAGAACACCAGGTAGCAGAGAAGGAATAAACCCACCAGAAAGGCTGAGTAAATCAGGGACAGTGTTCTGAGGGTCAGGTTGGCTAGCTTCATTCAGACATCCATTATGATGAAACCGTGCGCCGGATTGCATGATCCAACTCCTTAATCATAGATGAGAATTATGGGTGATAACCCTAAATAATGAAATAATGAAAGGAAATGAGATATTCCCCATGGCCGCACTTTATTGCGGCCGATGAGTTAATTAGATCCAACGGAGGTTAAACAAGCGACGACAGATCTGCCGGACGGTAATAAACGGATTTCAGCACTTTGCCTTTACGGATGAGTTTCCCGCCAAGCTCTGCATCTTCAGCACATTTCACAATCAGGTATTCCCCTTTCCGGGTCTGGGTAACCGGCATGCCTTTTGATGCGTAATGACGTTCAGTATCTTCATATTCCTGCTGATTGCGGCATACCTTGCTCATATTGCTACTGTGTATTTCATCCCAGCAAGCAATGAAATCGATGCTTCGGTTGGCCGCAACATGCAAGAGCAGATCAACCAGGTAAGAGACGGGCAAGCATAGGTCGGCATCCCTTGCACCGAGGTGTACGGCCCGACCCATCAATACATAAACCGTATCAACGATGGCATCGGCCTCATCTGCCTTACTACGGCCTTCTGCCAGTTCGGTGAGCTCTTCAATGGCAAGGGAGGTGTGGAGGCGGTCAGTGCCTTCGTCCAGCGAAGCCGGATCATCAACCGGAAGGTCAAAAGTTTCCCGGAACTCGTGAATGTCGTCGTAAAGTTTCTGGTAAAGCGCCGGGGTAAGTTTGGTCAGTTTCATCTCGCTGTGTGCCTTTTTTAACCGATTGATTGGCAAGTAGCATAAAGGGAAATGGGGGCGGCCTCAAACCGAAAAAAGCCGGGGTTTACCCGGCAAGTGGAGTTGCGAATTTTGTATAAAACCATCAGGGAGTGTGCTTGTCTTCCTCCGGTGGCCGGTCATCTTTAAACATTCTCCATCCGCTGACCATGGTGCTGATAAGTGACTGGCGAGACATGATGTCTTCCCTTACCGCGACATAAACATGCATGATGATAAAACAGATGATTACCCACATCCCCAGGTGGTGCCAGGTATGAATGTCCTGGCTCTGCCCAAACAGGGGAAGCATCCAACTGCTGAACATCTCATACTGCCATGTACCCATTCCGGTTCCTTCTCCGTACAGGGCAAAACCGGTGAAGATCATAAATATCGTCGCCCACAGGAACACAAAGTGCATCACCAGCATGGCCAGAGGGTTATGGCCGACATATTTTTTCGGCTCCTTTTCGATAAAGGCATACCACTTCACTTCATGCCAGACGCCGCGCCACCATTCCCTGTCATTCAGAGGAGGGACAAACAGTTGCCGGGCATGCTCGTTGCCGACAATCGCCCAGTACAATCTGAACAGAAAGCCGACGGCGAGTATGTAGCCTGCTGAAAAGTGCGCAAACCGGATGTAACCCATCCAGAAAGTATCAACCGGCTCCCCGGTAACAGTGGGGAGCGGACTGCCGATAAAATAGCCGGTAATGGCGAGTACGGTAATAGCCAGGGCATTTACCCAATGCCAAATCCTGAGCGGTGCCTCATAGACATACACTGCAGGCTGGCTGCTTTGCTTACTGTGACCGGTCATGGTGGCCTCCCTAGCGGACTTTCACTTTGGCCAGTTCCTGGCCATCCGGTGACATAATATGGGTTGAACAGGCAAGGCACGGGTCAAAGCTGTGCAGGGTGCGCAGGATTTCAACCGGCTCGTCTGCCCGTTCAACCGGGGTATTCATCAGGCTGGCTTCAAAGGCACCAATATTGCCAGCCGGATCCCTTGGTGAGCCGTTCCATGTGGTTGGCACCACGCACTGGTAATTTTCAATTCTGCCATCTTTGATTTTTATCCAGTGCCCGAGACCACCACGAGGGGCAGCAACCGTGCCAACGCCTTTGGCTTCTTTTGGCCAGGTTGACGGGTCCCACTTCTCCATGTTTGCTGTGGCCGTGTCACCGGCTTTGATGTTGCCGATTAACTCGTTCCAGTCATCAACCATCATGTCACCGCAATATTCCGATTCCAGCGCCCGGGCAAGCGTCCGGCCAATGGTGGAGTTGAGGGCAGTTTTTGCGTCCAGATTTGTGCCGGCGAGCTGGTTGAATGCGGCGAGGCTTCGGTTAACCTGCTCGACCACGTAGTCGACATTTTGTGCGTATGCGAGGGTGTAGCGGGAAAGCGGGCCGACTTCCACGGCATGTCCACGCCAGCGTGGCGCTTTGATCCAGGAATATTTGGCCGATTCATCCAGCGCCTCGATATTGGTCCGGGTTCCTTTTGTCCCGGTACCGAGTTCGTAGTTTGGCTCAGTGATACCGTCCCACGGATGCAGGCCTTTGCTTTCGTCCGGGTAGCTGTACCAGGAATGGCTGACAAACTCCTGCACCTGCTCCGGATCGCGCGGATCGATGGGGTGGATTTCATCCCAGTTCCCGTTAAGGATAACGCCGCCGGGAAGCTGGTCAGTGGATTTGTCGTAATTCACCTTTGGATAGGCACCGTAATCCATCACACTCAGGCCACCCAGGCCGCCGCCCCAAAGCTGATTCTTATAGAAGCTGGCGATGGCAATAACATCCGGGATGTAGACGTTCTTGTTAAAGGCTACCATTTCGTCGATACGTGCTTTGACGAAATTCAGGCGCTCCATATTGAGCGGGGCACCGGCAGCTAATTCTCCGTCCATGTTTATCGCACAGGGTACGCCGCCGACAAGGTAGTTAGGGTGCGGGTTCTTTCCGCCGAATACAGTGTGAACCTTTACAAACTCCTTCTGGAGATCGAGCGCTTCGAGGTAGTGAGCAACGGCCATCAGGTCAGCTTCTGGCGGCAATTTGTACGCCGGGTTGTCCCAGTAGCCGTTTTTGAACGGACCAAGCTGGCCGGATTCAACAAACCGGCGGATGCGGGTTTGTACGTCCCGGAAATAGCCGGGGCTGGATTTCGGGTGTGACGGCGAAACGGTCTGTTGGAGCGTGGACGTCGCTTTGGGATCGGCTTTCAGTGCATTGATGGGGTTTACCCAGTCGAGTGCATGAAGGTGGTAGAAGTGAACCACGTGGTCATGGACCTGGAGGGTTTTCGCCATCATTTCCCGGATGAGGTGGGCATTGGGTGGAATTTTGATGCCGAGGGCATCCTCCACGGCACGAACTGACGTAAGGGCATGACACCCAGTACAAACGCCGCAGATTCGCTCCACAAACGCCCAGGCATCGCGGGGATCCCTGCCTTTAAGGATAACTTCAAGCCCCCGCCACATAGTACCTGTAGACACAGCATTCCGGATAACGTTGTTTTCATCAACGTTAACCTCGCAGCGCATGTGGGCCTTCGATACGGGTGACCGGGTCTACGACGACACGTTTCCCTGAGTTATCCAGTTTAAACCCGTTGGGTGTGTTGATGACCGTCATACGTTATCTCCCCCGTTCTGCGACTGATTCTCCTTGTTTCCGTTTCCGCTGCGGATGCGTTTAACCACGCTGGCAGCCATGTGGGCAGCAGTGGCTGCGCCAACGATGGCGGCGGCTGTGCCACCCACTTTGTCGGCATTGCTTTCTACGCCGAACTGCTTGATGTCGGTAAGCCGCGCATACCAGGAACCTTTGTCCCAGAAACCGTCTTCCGAGCAACCGATACAGCCATGACCGGCCTGAATGGGGAAAGAAACGCCATCGTTCCAGCGTACTGTCGAGCAGGCGTTGTAGGTGGTTGGCCCTTTACAGCCCATTTTGTAGAGGCAATAGCCTTTGCGGGCACTTTCATCATCCCAGGTTTCAACAAATTGCCCGGCATCAAAGTGTGGCCGGCGGTAGCATTTGTCGTGGATACGCTGGCTGTAGAACATTTTTGGCCTTCCCTGGCGGTCAAGCTCAGGGATGCGGTCAAAGGTGAGCATGTAGGTGACGACGGCCGTCATTACTTCAGCGATTGGCGGGCATCCCGGTACCTTGATAATGGGTTTGTCTCTAATGACTTTATGAACCGGTGTTGCTGTGTGGGGTTGGGGGCGGCTGCCTGCACACAACCGTATGAGGCGCAAGAGCCCCAGGAAATAATGGCCTTACAGTTACGGGTAGCCTTGTTCAGTTGGTCCAGGAAAGGTTTCCCCCCGACAATGCAGTACATACCGTCTTCATTAAGTGGCGGGTTACCTTCCACGGCGACAATATAGTTGCCTTTGTATTTCTCAATGACTTCATCAATGATCGCTTCGGCCTGGTGTCCGGCTGCGGCCATCAGGGTGTCGTCATAGTCCAGAGACACCATCGACAGCACCACATCTTTTGCCAGCGGGTGAGCTGAACGGATGAAGGACTCTGAGCAACAGGTACATTCCAGACCGTGTAACCACAGGATTGGAATGCGCGGTTTGGTTTCCATCGCATGGGCGATCTGTGGGGCAAAAGCCGGGCCCAACCCCAGCGCCGATGCGGTAAGGCTGCAGTACTTCAGGAAGCTCCGCCGGGTTATCCCCTGGCGTCGCATCACTTCATAGAATGTTTCCGTCATTCTCTTTTCCTTACTTTCCAGTGTATTCGCCGGCAGCATCATGAGCCTGCTGCTGATTTTCTTTAAAAGCGCAAGAGGCGTGCCACTTCAAATAAATGTGGTGAAACAATGGGAAAAGCGCGGTTGTCTGACATTCCCGGAAAAGTTGCAATCTCGCGACAGCAGGGCGATTGCGGATCGTTTTTCTGTAACAGTCTGGTCGTGCAAACAATGTTTACGAACGGTTAAAACCGCCCGACAGAGAGACAGCATTTTTGGAAGGTTGCTTTCCGTCTGGAAGGGGGAAGTGGAAAAACGGTATCCACTTTTCGGCGTCAATGTGAAAAGGATGTAAAAAGCCCGAAAAAGCTGGGAATCAGTGTTTCGGATGGTGTTTCGGGAGAAATCAGCACCTTGGCATTATGTTTGCTGATTTTTATCAACAGAGAGGAAAAATAACGGCAAGCCAGTAACCAGGTAGAAGCAGGGAGTGGTAAATGACTGACCAGTTAAACAGCACAATGCCTAACATATTGATTCTCGGTATCGGGAACCTGCTCTGGGCTGATGAAGGGTTTGGTGTGCGTGCTGTCGAGCGATTACAGCAGCGTTTCGCGTTTCCCGATAACGTCAGACTGATGGATGGTGGGTGTCAGGGTGTTTACCTGATCCAGCATGTGCAGGACGCCGATGTCCTGATTGTGCTGGATGCAGTGGATTTTGGTATGGAAGGCGGGGAAATGACCCTCCATTACGACAAAGATGTACCCAGCTACCTCGGTGCTAAAAAAGTCAGCCTTCACCAGACCGGGTTCCAGGAGGTGCTGGCATTGGCTGACATGCTGGGGCAATCACCGGAGCACATCATGCTGGTGGGTGTTCAGCCGGTGAATATGGAAGATTACGGCGGCAGCCTGACAGAGAAAGTTAAAAACAAGCTCGATCCGGCGGGTGACGCAGCAATTGAATATCTTCAACGCTTTGGTGTCGAAGCCTTTCCACGCTCTGTACCGGTTTCTTCTGATGATGCCTTGACGGCAGCAGAGCTGGATATTTCGCGCTATGAAGCTGAAAGGCCGGATGAAATATCAGCATGCAGGGTAGGGGATGAAAGGGTGTTGCTTAACCCGGAGGCCAGTTTTGAGCCCAAGCGCGTGCTCTCTGATTCGGATGCATATTCGGTGTCTCTTGATAAAAGGAGGCAGGACTGAATGTGTATTGGTACGCCAATGAAAATCATAACCTGTGGTATCTACGAAGCTATTTGTGACAACAACGGCCGGGAAGAGACCGTGGATTGCCGGTTGGTGGGGCAGCAGAAACCGGGAACCTGGCTGATGGTTTTTCTGGGTGCGGCGAGAAGCGTCCTCAGTGAAGAGGAAGCCATGCTGATGAAAGATGCTTTGAGTGCGGTTGCGGCGGTAATGGGCGGGGAAACACAACTTTCTGGCTATTTTACGGACCTGGATGGCTCCGCGGAGAATAACCTCCCGCCACATCTTTCAGACGTAGTTTCACAACAAAATGGTAAGGAGTGCTAACGATGTCCCACCACCCACTTGTCGAGCGATTGAACAGGGACTTTGGCTACCCTTTTGTGGATGAAGACACCTACCAAGCGTTTTTGCAGGCCAACCCGGTCGCAGTATTGTTTTTTACTGAAGATGCCAGCCGTTATCCGGAAACCCTGGATGTAGCGGTAGTTCTGCCTGAACTTGTTGCTGCGTTTGGTAATCGGTTTGCAGCAGCGGTTGTAAGCCGGGATCTCGAGGATCTGCTTTCACCGATTTATCAGGTGAGCCAGTGGCCTTCGCTGGTGTTTGTGAAATCGGGGAAGGGCATAGGCACCATTTCAAGGATTCAGGACTGGGCTGTTTACCACGATGAAATTACCCGGATTCTGGAAGCCGAGCCGGATACAGGCAGCCGCGAAGATGCGTTGAACCGCATTCCCGTTGTTCAGGGAGACGAGAGATGAAAAACAATCCGGGAAATAACAACCTAACCAATGATCAAAATGCCCTTGGTGTCACCCAGTTTGATGGTGGGCAAAATATCAATGTCGTGGACATCACCGGCCGCAGTCTGGCACAGGCATTGGATCCCGAAGGTGAAATCCGGCTGCTGGATATGCCAAGCGGTGGGATGGAAACCTTCACCCCTCCTATTCTTCCCGAGCCGGAGGAGCAACCTGAAAGCCCGGTTGTGCTGAACCTGCTCGAGAGTGTGAAAACGGCTTTGGAGAATGGGGCGCAAGAGGACACTAACGGTAAGTTTTCCCTCAATGCACTGGCAGACGAGGAAAACCATTTTCTTAACCAGATACTGGGTGAGGGTGAGGTCAGTATTACACGGGAAGGCCAGTTGAAAACGCTGGTGCAGGAATCCGTGCTCGCCGGAGTCTGGCGTGTTCAGGTTCGAGACACCAACGACAAATTATTGACCGACTACCTGGAAACCGGCCCCATTCCGCAGTTTGTCCGAGATCTGCGAAACGGTGAAAGTACCGGTAACGCTATTGTAATAGAACAGGAAAGCACTGGGATGGGTAATGTGGCCCCGATTCTGGTGGAAATTGAGCAAAAAAGCCGGGAACCCCAACAACCGTCAGATGATCCCTATGTGATTAACCTGACATTGCTTCCCCTAAGCGATCTGGAGTTGCAGCTTATTGGTCACCACCTCGGAACCGGCCCTGTCAATATCCTTTCCCGGGGTTACGGCAACTGTCGTATCGGCAGTACCCGCCTGCGGGACGTGTGGTGGATTAAGTATTTCAATTCGGAAGACAAGCTGATCCTTAACACCATAGAAATTTGTGAAGTCCCGCCGGTGGCACTGGCAGCACCGGAGGATATTGCTGACAGCGCTGACCGGTTGGAGGAGATATTAAGGATATATCGATGAGGCTGTTTGAGTCCGGCTATCATGTTGAAAATGATGAAATAAGTGAAAACGACTGTATGGAATGCAAGATCTGCTGGTATTTGTATGATCCCTCCCGGGGTGACGAATACTGGCAGATCAAACCGGGAACGCCATTTAATGCACTGCCCGATTATTGGTGCTGTCCTGAGTGTGACAATCCCAAGTCCGGTTTTGTGCTGCTGCGTCAGAAATAGCAGTTACCTCCAGACAGGGTGAAACAAAGGAAGGTTTCTCCGTGCAGACCAATCGACAAATTGCCACCGATGAGCGTGGTGAAGATCTCCTTCATACCTTAAAACAGGAAGTTGAATCCCGCTTCAATGACATCGCCCTCAACCGTATGGCTGACGTTCCCGTGCTCAACCACGAAATCCGCGTAGAATTCTGTTTTTGCAGAGCGGTTCCCTGCGCCTTGGCCGGTATCCTTATCACCCCCTGGTTTATGTCTGTTTACTGTTTCCCCGAAAGTGAAACAAACAACGGGAGGTTGGTTCAACTCAGGTATTGGCTTTGCCGTCGGGAAACGTTGAATGTGTGGTCGGGCATGATGACGTTCTCGGTCCATACTGGAGTTGCAGTCTTTTTTCGCCGATGTTCGAATTTTCTTCACATCAGGATGCACATAATGTGGCTGGCGAGATTGCCGGGCTTTTGTTTGATGGAGAGCAAGATGCTGAGGCTGATGACGACGAACTTCGTTTTGCGTCACTGAATGCACCTGCACCCGCAGAGGTGATGCCTTCATCAGAGGATGTAAGAGACCATACCGGAAACCCGGCTGAGCCATTGAGCCGGCGTGATCTATTTCGTCGATTTGTTCCCAAGGATGAGGAACCCCGTTAATGCCAGAGTTCTCCGGACAGTTGTTGTTTCGCCTTTCACGGGGAAGTGACGGGCGTTGTGTCTTGTCCACAACATCAACCCGGCCGGTACATACAGCCAACCTGTTTCGCAATAAATCCTGCCGGACCACGCTTGCTCTTGTTCCCAGACTCTATTCCCTTTGTGCACTTGCTCAGGGTGTTGCTGCCATTACTGTAACGGAAACGGCACTTGGCGCGGGCTCAGACACTGAAGCCCGCCTGCAGCGGGAAGTTCTGGTTGCCATTGAAACAATTCGTGAGCACCTTTGGCGAAAACTGGTTCACTGGCGTGAACTCTTTGGTGTGGATGCGGACATTTCGCGTTTCCAGGCGTTGTATGCATCAGCGAATATCTTGTTTAACAGCATTAATCCCGGATACCGTCTGATGGCAGACCCGGCAGCAGGTGCGGTGATCAATCTTAGGAGCATCAGGCGCGAGTTTCAGGATTTTTATTCCCAGGCGGAAGCATCACTTGGCGATATCCAGCCTCTGTTAGAGAGAAAGCCCGGAGAGCAACATCCGGCGTTTACCTGTTTGCTGGCCAGAAAATGGGATCGGCTCGGAGACGGATGTGAACGGCCTCTTGGTGATTTATCTTTTGCCGAGCTGTCAGCGCGCCTTGCTCAGCGCGATGCCAACGATTTTATCGCTGCGCCAGAGTGGGATGGACTTCCCCATGAGACCGGGCCTTTTTCCCGGATGTTGCAGGACCCGGCGTTTAATGCTTGGACAAGCGTCTACGGTACCGGGCTGTACAGCCGTTGCTTGCGCCGTTACTGGAAACCCGGATGCTCCTGGATTGGTTGTTCACCACCTTTGATGACAATAAATCCAATATTGAATTTCCATATGGCCTGTCAGCAACTGGGCGACAGGATGACGGCAGTGCATTGTGCACTGTTGAGTCAGCGCGGGGATGTTTGTTACACCGGCTTGAATTGCATCGTGACACCGTCACTAATTATCAGATTATTGCACCGACTGAGTGGAATTTTCACCCCGGGGGATGCCTCTCACAGATGGTTGGGGGATTGCTTTTTAATGACCCAGACATAGAAATGAAAGTAAGAGCACTCGTACTGGCAGTCGATCCCTGTGTCGCCTACCAGATGCAGGTAAGCGGTTGAATTCTTTTTTGAACCGGAGTGTGTCAGAACTGAGATTATTGCTAAGGAAAATATCGGCAAAGGCTTTTATCACTGGTAGCATGATTCCATAACATTTTTTGTCACTGGAGCAGTGAAGGTTTGTATGTCGAAGAACAAAAATAAAATCCTTGTCCTGTTTGCTCATCCCTCCCAATCCAGATCCGAAATAAACCTGCCACTTTTTAATGCCGCCCAATCGTTAGAAGGGGTGACGGCAGTGGATCTGTATGGCGAATACCCCACCTTTCGTATCGATATCGACAGGGAACAACAACGCCTCGTGGAGCACGATGTGATTATTTTCTTGTTCCCCCTTTATTGGTATTCCACCCCGGCGATTTTGAAGGAATGGCAGGACTTGGTACTGGAATATGGTTTTGCCTACGGTTCCCAGGGGACGGCTCTACACGGAAAAACTTTCCTTTGCGCCCTGACCGCGGGAGGCGGGGAGAAAGCCTACCGACATGAAGGTTACAACCATTTCCCCATCCGGGAACTGCTGCGCCCTTTAGAGCAGATGGCAACACTTACGGGTATGGAATATTTGCCACCGTATGCTTTGTTTGGTGCACGAACCGCGGTGGAAGAATCGCGTCACCTTGAGCATATCGATAACTGGGTGAAGTTACTGGAATCTCTGGTTTTAGGGACCTTTGACAAAACCGCTGCGGCGAACTTGCCAAAGCTCAATGAAAAACTGCCGGAATTGATTGGGGGATGATGCCATGACACTGTATTTTCTTCAGGCATTTATCTACTTGTGCGCGGCAGTGATTGCTGTGCCTATTGCCAAGCGGCTTGGCCTTGGATCCGTTCTCGGGTATCTGATAGCCGGTGTTGTTATCGGGCCGGTTGTGGGTCTGGTTGGGCAGGAAACCTCGACCATTCAGCACTTTGCTGAATTTGGTGTGGTCATGATGTTGTTCCTTGTTGGCTTGGAACTCAACCCCAAAATGTTGTGGGACATGCGAAACCGGCTGCTGGGATTGGGCGGTTTGCAGGTTGGGTTGACCACCGCAGCCGTCACAGCAATTGCAATGGCTTTCGGGCAGCCCTGGAGTTTTGCCCTGACCATTGGCCTTATTTTTGCCCTTTCTTCTACAGCGATAGTGCTCCAGACATTTGCTGAAAAAGGGCTGGCAAAAACAGACGGTGGCCGGACAGCGTTTTCTGTGTTGCTGTTTCAGGACATCGCCGTGATTCCAATGCTGGCGCTGATCCCGTTGATGGCAATGCCGGAGCTGGTTGAAAAAGCACAGGCATTAGCCTCGGAAGCCGCAGAGCACCATGAAGAGATGAGCCTCGTAGCCGGCTGCCCGGTTGGGGATACGCCATTGTTATCGTGGTTGCCATTGTCGGCTTGGTTGTTGGCGGGCATTTTCTCAGCCGGCCATTGTTCCGGTTTGTGGCGGAATCCGGACTTCGAGAAATTTTCACTGCGACAGCGTTAATGCTGGTCATTGGTATCGCCGCGTTGATGAGCCTGATTGGGCTTTCCCCGGCATTGGGCACTTTTCTCGCTGGGGTGGTGTTGGCGAACAGTGAATTCCGACATGAACTGGAATCCAATATCGAGCCGTTCAAAGGGCTTTTATTGGGGCTGTTTTTCATCACAGTGGGCGCAGGTATCGACTTTGGCGTGCTTCTCGATAACTTCTTTGTCGTTATCGGTATCACACTGGGTTTGATGCTTTTAAAAGCCGCCGTGCTGTTTATTCTGGCTTTGGTGTTCAAAGTCCGGGGCAGTGACCGTTGGCTCTTTACGCTCTCGTTGGCTCAGGCCGGTGAGTTTGGTTTCGTGCTGCTGAGTTTCTCCGTCCAGAATCACGTCCTGCCTCAGGGGCTTTCCCAGATTCTGGCGCTGGTGGTTGCGCTTTCGATGTTCCTCACGCCGGGGCTGTTTATTTTGTTCGACAAGGTGGTACTGCCTCGTTTTGAGCGGGATGAGAATGCCCGACAGCCGGATGAAATTGATGAAAAAGGGACCATTATCATCGCCGGTATCGGTCGCTTTGGTCAGGTTGTTAACCGTCTTCTGGTGGCTAACGGTTACAAAACCGTTGTTCTTGACCATCAGGCAGGGCAGGTTGACCTGTTGCGCCAGATAAATATCAAAAGCTTCTTTGGCGATGCCACCCGACCGGATTTACTGCACACTGCGGGCATTGATGAAGCGGAAATGTTGGTTGTCGCCATTGACGATCGTGAGAGGGCGATTGAGCTGGTGGAGTATGTCAAACAATCCCACCCCAATGTGAAGATTCTTGCCAGGGCGTTCGACCGTGGGCATCTATACGCGCTGCGGCTTGCCGGCGCTGATTTGGTGTTCAGTGAAACCTTCCATTCAGCCTCAGAATGGGTACGGAAGCACTTAAAGAAATGGGGATGCACCCGTTCAAGGCGGAGCAGCAACGCAAAGCCTTTATGGAAATGGAACATGCCAGCAAGGAAACCCTATACGAAACTTGGAAAGAAGCGACAGAAGATAACCGGTTCAACGCCACCTATCGCGAACTCTTTTTGCAGCTTGAGGATGCTATCACCAATGCCATGCAGAAAGACCGGATGGATGGGCATAACACCGAGGAACGTGGATGGACACCTCCGCCTAAAGGGTATGCGGAAAAAATTACAGACGGAGAAGAGGTTTAATCACTTTTCAAGTCCAGCATTGCGTGATAAGACAGGGGGTATTCCCCCTTGTTATTAAATGGATTTTAGATGAACCCGTACCTGACCCTTGAGTCCGATCTGATCGCGCGTATGCGCCAGTTCCGCCGTGATATCCACGCTCACCCAGAGCTTGCTTTTAAAGAATTTCGGACCGCAGACAAAGTTGCCGAGGTGCTGGAAACACTTAACCTTGATGCCATTCATCGCGGCCAGGCGGTAACCGGCATTGTGGCGGTGCTGAAGGGACGCAACCCGGATAGTCGACATATCGGGTTGCGGGCTGATATGGATGCATTGCCGCTTTGTGAATTGAACCATTTTGACCACGCATCTCGCCATGAGGGAAAAATGCATGCCTGTGGGCATGACGGGCATACAAGCATGCTTCTCACCGCCGCCTGCTGGCTGAGCGAAAACCGTGATGCGTTTGAAGGCACGGTCTATTTCATTTTCCAGCCGGCTGAAGAAGGGGAAGGTGGTGCGAGGGTAATGGTGGAAGAGGAAGACTTTTTTGGGCGATTCCCTGTAGAAGCAACCTATGGCATGCACAATTGGCCGGGGTTACCGCAGGGGCACTTTGGTATTCACCACGGCCCGGTAATGGCGGCCATGGACACCTTTGCTTTGGAAGTTAAAGGTCGGGGCGGACATGGTGGAATACCTAACCTTGCCAATGACCCTATCGTGGCTTCCGCGCAGCTTGTTTCCGGATTCCAAACCATCGTGGCGCGCAACGTCAGCCCGCTTGAACAGGCGGTTGTCAGCGTGACCCAAATTCACGGCGGTGACGGAGATAATATCATCCCGGATTCTGTCACTATGTCTGGCACAGTGCGTTCCTTTTCCCGGGAAGTGAGGGAGAAAGTCATTACGCGCATGAAAGAGGTTTGTGCGGGTATCGAGGTAATGTTCGGCGTGGAAGTTGTACTTGATTACAGACCGGGATTTCCGCCGACCATCAACCATGCCGACAATGCAGAAATCTGTATTCGTGCAGCGAAGAAGGTTGCGGGAGAAGGGGCTGTTATTGTGGATCTTCCCCCGAGCATGGGGGCGGAGGATTTTGCTTATTTTATTCTAGAGCATCCCGGTGCGTATATCTGGATTGGTAACGGAGAACAAAGCCCGTCGCTGCATAACCCTCACTATGATTTTAATGATGACAATCTGGTAACCGGCGCGAATTATTGGATTGAGTTGGTTATTAGCGCCTAATTGACACCAGCAGGAATTTAATCAAACGGCTCCGGGAGTGATTCTGGAGCCGTTTTTAATTTGTGGTATTACTGCACCACCTGCCTCCCGTTCGATGTTGCTAAGGTTAAGGGTGCTTTGTGACTCGCACCCATCCAACACACCCAATGCATGGAGGAGAACAATGGCAAAGGTACTGATTATTGCCGGTGATTTTGTAGAGGATTACGAACTGATGGTGCCTTTTCAGGCACTGCAGGCGATGGGACACAGTGTGGATGCCGTTTGCCCGGATAAAGAAGCCGGGGATTTTGTTAGAACGGCTATTCATGATTTTGAGGGCGACCAGACTTACACTGAAAAACCCGGACATAACTTCACGTTAAATGCGACATTCTCGGATGCGTCTGAATCGGATTATGATGCGCTGCTGATTCCCGGAGGCCGGGCGCCAGAATATCTTCGTTTAAATCCGGCGGTGACGGATATGGTTAAGGCTTTTGTGGCTTCGGGCAAGCCAGTTGCGGCGATTTGCCACGGGGCGCAGATTCTGACTGCTGCCGGTGTGATTGAGGGTAAAACCATTTCAGCCTACCCGGCGTGTGCTCCGGAAGTAGAAGCTGCCGGCGGGACTTACGCTGATATTGCTATTGATGCCGCTGTAACCGATGGCATTTTTGTTACCGCTCCGGCATGGCCGGCCCACCCTGATTGGCTGGCGCAGTTTAATGTACTGTTGAACTAAGATTATAAATATTTGAGCAGGCTCCTTTGAGCCTGCCTTCAGTTTTTATCAAACATTAGCTTCTTGATGACAAAGACTCACTTTTACCACCCGGCAGCGCTATTAGTGCATGTACCGGATGTTGAAGCAGGATTGAACTGGTATAAAAGGGCGTTTCCAGATGCTGTTCCTGTTTACCTTGAGCAGTGTGATTTTACCGTGCTTGAGATAAACGGTTTTTCATTGGAAATTGTACAGGCAGATGAAAAAGTGAAAAGTGGGAAAGCGGGTAGTGTTCTGTATTGGTCTGTCCCCAATTTACCGAAAGCAATTCTACATTTCGAAAATATTGGCGCGAAGTTATACAGGGGGCCTATGGAAATTGAAGGCGGGGTGGTGATGTGTCAGGTCGAAGATCCGTTCGGTAACCTGATTGGGCTGAGAAGTCATCCGGGCTAAGACATGACTATTTGGCATAATAGATGCGCGGGAAACTGTTTCAGCAGTAGCCATTCGTTTAAAAAAGAAAGCCGAAACATGCCGGCTTTCCTTGTCTCAGTTTTATAGTACCGGTGGCAGTTCCCTAAGCAGTGGAAACGCATCTTTCATATGGTCTTGCGTAACAACAAAGCCAATCATTTTGTTCAGCACGTTGTACGCCTTGGCAACCAGGCCGTCTTTATCAGCGTGAATTTCCCAGCGCAGGGAATCACCGGTGGTAATGCCGCTCAACTGGATAGGCAATAAAGGTGTTTTTACCCGGACCAGCATAGGGGGGAAACTGACGTTGGTTGGCTGTCCGGCCAAGGTTTTAGCCAACGCGTTTGCACTCAACAGAATGGGTTGCAGATAGCTCAGCACTTTTCCTTCAATTTCAGCGCAGTCGCCGAGGGCATAAACGTCCGGTGCAGACGTTTGCATCTGGCGGTCAACAATGATTCCCCGGTTTACTGCCAGTCCGGCATCTTTGGCCAGTTGGGTGCGTGGGCGAAGGCCAACGGCTGAAATCACTTCATCTACCACCAGGGTCATGCCGGATTTAAGTGTTACCTCACGCCCGCGGGAACGCGATTCATCGCGACAGCATAGTCATTCAGGGTCAGGTGGATATTCTGTTTCGCCATAGTTTTATACAAGCTGGCAGAAATGACATCCGGTAACAGGTTGGAAAGCAGGCTGTCTGCTGGATCGGCGAGAGTTACTGAACGGCCGCTGCTTGCCAGGTCCATAGCGATTTCTGTGCCGATCAGGCCGCCTCCCATGACCAATACGCGCTTGGCGTCTGAAAGTCGATCCTGGGCGGCCTCATATTCTTCAATACTGTTAAGCGTCAGTACGCTTTGGGTTGCTTCGCCTTCCATTGGAGGAACAAATGCACTGGCGCCTTTGGCAATCACCAACTTACTGAATGGCAGGATGGTATTGCCAAAAGTCACCGTTTTTTCGACCGGATTGATTGACTCAACCCGGGTTTGCGGAATAAGCGTAACCTGGTTCTCTTCAGCAAAAGCTGCGCCGGTTTGCTTTACCAGGTCAGCAGCCTGTTGGCCTTTGGTGAAGACATGGCTGATATCCGGCTTATTGTAGTTATCTCCGTTACCGGCTGTAATCACGGTGACAGGAGTATCCGGAGCCTGCTTGCGCAGGCTCTTTACCAGTTGGTAGGCAGCAAAACCGCTGCCGATAATGACGATAGGTGCGTTCATGGTTTTCTCCTGAATGGTTCCGGACTCAGCCTTTGTAAGGTTCGAAGACATCTTTACCCATGCCACATTCCGGGCAGAGGAAAGTTTCCGGTACATCACTCCAGGTTGTACCCGGCTCAACGCCCTGATTTTCCTCACCCATTGCCGGGTCGTATACCCAGTTACAGATGGTGCAGAGCATTTTGTCCTCACCGGCTTCTGCTGATGCTGCATTGGATGACGGCTGAGATGCGACGCTGGTTTTGCATCAGGAATCACGACGTTTACGCCGTTGCTGGTATTTTCTTCACGGGCTGGCATGCCTTGGTCTGCCGGGATAGGGCTCAGCGCCCATTCACGCGCTACATGGCGGCCATATTCCCGGCAGGCTTCCAGTGCAGAACCATCCGGACGCCATTTTGCTTTATGGCTGACGGTGGTATGGAAACCGGCATCGGTCAGGCGAGCATGAATGCGGTCTACCGCACCACCATTCCAGCCGTAGCTGCCGAATGCACCTGCTTTTTTGCCTTTAAAACGCAGGCCAGTAATTTCTTCCAAAATGCCCGCCACTTTTGGCATCATTACATTGTTCATGGTAGAGGAACCCACCAGGATGCCTTTGGAGCGGAACACGTTCGCCAGAATTTCATTCTTGTCGTGACGGGACACGTTGTAGATTTTCACCTTCACGCGAGGATCAGCCTGGTTGATACCTTGTGCGATAGCATCGGCCATCATGCGTGTGTTGTTTGACATGGAGTCATAAAACAGGGTGATGCGGTCTTCCTGGTAGTCATTGGCCCATTCCAGGTACTGCTCAATGATTTGAACCGGATTGTCGCGCCATACCACACCGTGAGACGTGGCAATCATATCTACCGGCAGGTTAAAGCCCAGTACCTCTTTAATTTTTGCGGTTACCAGTGCGCTGAATGGTGTCAGGATATTTGAGTAGTAACGCAGGCACTGTTCCATCAGCTCGATTTTGTCCACTTCGTCATTGAACAGGTGCTCGTCGCAGTAGTGCTGGCCAAAGGCATCGTTGCTGAACAGCACAGCGTCACCGGTCATGTAGGTCATCATGCTGTCTGGCCAGTGCAGCATTGGGGTTTCGACAAACACCAGTTGCTTGCCGTTACCAATATCCAGGCTGTCACCGGTTTTCACGACGTTGAAGTTCCATTCAGGGTGATGGTGGTGGCCGACAATGGAGTCAATGGCGTTTTGGGTACAATAAATTGGGGTACCCGGAATTTTTGCCATCAGTGCAGACAGCGCGCCAGCGTGGTCTTCTTCAGCATGGTTCATTACCACATAGTCGATCGTGCTCAAATCAATCATGGATTCGAGATTTGAGACAAACTGATGGCTGAATTTATGGTCAACAGTATCAATAAGCACCGTTTTTTCTTCGCGGATGAGGTAGCTGTTGTAACTGGTACCTTTTGTTGTTTTGTATTCGGTACCGTGGAAGTCGCGAACTTCCCAGTCACGTTGGCCAACCCAGTCGATATTGTTCTTAACATGAATGCTCATAATGACACCTTAATCTGTTGTCTTGAATGCGTGGTACTCACTGCATATTGCAACGGGTGTGCCAGAATTTAATTCATTGATATATAAGAAATAAAAATTCATGCAGTGTCATTTTAACAATGACTTTGGTGTGTCGAAAAGACATATCACTGTCGTAATGACACTGCCAGTTAATGGTTGCAAATCAATGCTTTTAGCTAGAGAACTCGCCGACCTGGCACTTAGCCTTACAGAGGGATTGTCAGGGGAAAATCGGTTTGAAAATATGGTTCAGAGCCTCAGGCAGCTTTTGAGCTGTGATGCTGCGTCTTTGTTGATGTATCAGGGGGCGCAATTTATCCCATTGGCGATTAGCGGCCTGTCTCCGGATGTTATGGGGCGCCGTTTTGATATTGATGAGCATCCCCGTCTACAGGCGATTGCCAGAGCCGGAGATGTGGTTCGATTCCCGGACGAGAGTGATCTGCCAGATCCCTTTGACGGCCTGATTCCCAACCATGCCGGTCGTCTGCATGTCCATGCCTGCATCGGGTTGCCACTGGTAGCCGGCGAAAGGCTGATTGGTGCGCTGACGATTGACGCGTTTGATCCGTCCCTGTCAGAACGGTTCAGTGACGATGCACTGAGAACCATCTCATCCCTTGTTGCGGCTTCATTGCAAAATGCCCTTCTGTTGGAGCGACTGGAGCAAAGAGGGCACGACGATCATGCGACAATGCCAGTACCCGCTCTGGGACCCGCCTCTGAAATAATCGGTGAAAGCCCGGCGATGATGGCTCTGAAAACCAGTATTGAAGTGGTTGCAGACACCGATCTCAACGTGCTCATTCAGGGGGATACCGGTGTTGGTAAAGAGCTGGTCGCCAGGGCAATTCATGAGGGGTCGCCACGGAACAACCGGCCATTGGTGTACCTAAACTGTGCTGCACTGCCGGAGTCTGTTGCCGAGAGTGAGCTGTTTGGTCATGTTAAGGGGCTTTTACCGGTGCTATCAGTAACCGGCAGGGCAAATTTGAACTGGCTGACAACGGAACTTTGTTTCTGGACGAAATTGGGGAACTGCCACTAGGTTTGCAGGCGAAACTGTTGCGGGTTATTCAATACGGTGATTTACAGCGAGTAGGAGATGACACACCGCTAAAAGTCAACGTTCGTGTGATAGCGGCCACTAACCGGGATTTAAATGCCGAGGTATCTGAAGGCAGGTTCCGGGCTGATTTATATCACCGCCTCAGTGTATTTCCGCTGTTTGTACCTCCGCTGTCGCAACGGGCTGACGATGTTGTATTGCTTGCCGGTTATTTTACCGAGCGTACCCGGGCAAAACTTCATCTTACCCAACTGCAAATTTCCCCGGACGCCATCGCAGCATTAACCGCCTACAACTGGCCGGGAAACGTCCGGGAGCTTGAACACACCATTTACCGGGCGGCTGTATTGGCGAGATCCCAGACAGACGGCAGCATCGTCCAGATACAGACGATTCATTTGGGAAAGATCACCGGGCACGTTTCTGAGTACACGGTATCGTTGCCTGAGGCTGGCATTCGCGTGTCAAGAGCTAACCTCCCGTCTGAACTTGTTGCCATGCCATTAAGGGAAGCGACGGATGCCTTCCAGAAATTCCGTATCGAAAACACCCTGGCGGCGAACCAGAACAATTGGTCTGCCGCGGCAAGAGAGTTGGGAATTGATGCCGGCAACCTTCACCGGTTGGCAAAGCGGTTGGGGCTTAAGTGAGGCCAACGCATTGCTCATGCAGGTTGATTTGTGTTTGGTTTTCTTTGATCCGCTGTTGAGAACAAGCGAAAAAATGCCCCTTACGGGAGGGGCAGTGATGGAAGGGGTTTCAGTTTGAATTTACGAGGTCCGCTTCAATGTGCTTGCTGGCATACTTGCGGACTTCTTATTCCTGCGATTAAGCAACAGATATGCCATATGGCTAAGAGACTAATAATTAATGGGTTGTTTTTCTACCAGGTGCCTTATTTTTTGTCTTTGTAAAAAAATATGACGGGCATTTTGTCTACGCACCAGATCGATGCACCTGAATACGGACTGGTATCAAAGCTGCATTTCAAACAGCCGAGACTTACATTCGCTCTTGTGGCCGTACATCCGTTTGTCTGCACAGTCGATTAACTCTTTGGGG
>BAXG01000034.1 GCA_001310455.1 Photobacterium sp. JCM 19050 | reverse complement strand
ACCTTGAGGTGGTTTGGTATATACCCAAACCTTAAAAACACTTACTGGAACAACCCTCTGGCGATCTTTGGAATGAGGTCGTCAGACTTTACTTTCAGGTTGGTTTTCTTCATCCAACCGTCGAATTATGCGCATCGGGCTGCCTGCCACCAGCACATCCGGCGCACATCTTTAGTCACCACCGTATTGGCTGCAATCACTGAACGGGCACCGATGGTCACACCCTGGCAAATCACCGCATTCCCGCCAATCCAAACATCATCACCAACGGTGATCGGTTTGCAATACGTTTCCCAACGACGCCGGCTCCTCCAATCCAGAGAATGGGAGGCGGTATAAAACTGTACGTTGGGCCCGACCAATACATGATCCCCAAGCTTGATTTCGGCCCCATCAAGCATGATCACCCCCATATTGAGAAAGGTCTGCTCTCCAATGGATACGGTTTTGCCAAATTCACAATTAAAGGGCGGGGTGATGACGCTCGATTCACCAATTGAAGCAAACAAATCCTTAAAAAGCGCCGCCCTGTTCTCGGGCTCTGCCTGATTTACCTGCTGCAAAATCCGCGCAGCCCGGTTCCGAACCTGGTCAATTTCCGTATCTGCGCCATTGAAAACTTCACCGCGCTTCATTTTTTCAAATTCACTCACCATCAACCCGGACTCCCAGCTAAAAACGCTGAGTCTAACACCGGCAAAAACAGTGAACTGAGAGTTTTGTAGCACAAATATTTCTAAATCTTTTACGCAGAAGAATAAGACTAAAAATCCACCGATAACTTATGCTAGAATCCGCGCGATTATTCAGAACACTTATCCCCTGCCCTATCAAGATTTACCGGAGCAATAACCACCGACCATGGATGCGTCTTCCCTTATACCTGCAGGGGTTCGGGAGATTTCAATGATTCATGTAGCCTTGGTCGACGACCATCTGGTTGTCCGTTCCGGATTTGCCTTCCTGCTCGGTCTTGAAGAAGACATCACGGTTGTCGGCGAATACAGCAGCGCCGAAGAAGCACGCCGGGGATTGCCCGGCAGCCTGGCTGATGTTGTGATTCTTGATATCTCCATGCCCGACGAAAGTGGGCTGAGCCTTTTGGAAAGTCTGCCCAAAGGGCTCGCGTGTATCATGCTGAGCGTCCACGACGCCTCTTCCGTTATTGAAAAAGCGCTGGCTGCCGGTGCAAAGGGATTCCTCAGTAAGCGGTGCAGCCCCGAAGAACTGGTTCAGGCGGTCCGCGTAGCCGCGACCGGAGGTTGCTACCTCACCACCGATATCGCCCGCAAGCTGGCCACCCCGAGCCAGGATCTGCAAAAACTTAACCAGTTGACACGGCGTGAACGCGAAGTAGCGGAATGGCTGGCAAAGGGACTGGACGTAAAATCCGTCGCAGCTGAACTGGGATTGTCACCGAAAACCGTCCATGTCCACCGGGCAAACGCCATGGATAAGCTGGGTGTCAGCAATAATGTGGAGCTGGCAAATTGCTTTCGTGATGAGGCAGTTTGATGCGCAATTACCTGATTTCACTCTGCTGCAGCATCCTCATTGTCTCCTGTACCTGGTTTCCTCTTTGGGTAATTTCCACCTATTTCACAACCAGTGACCAGTTGGCCGTATTGCTGTTTCCGTTTGCACTGCGTCTTGGCGTCTGCCTGCTTTCCCCCATTCAATTCTGGCCGGGTGTTTATCTTTGCGAATGGGTGTTAATGGCAGTCATTGCGGATCTATTGGGACAACCGGAGTGGCAATTTGCTGAGCTTGCCAGCGTACTCAGCTTGCCCGCATTGTTTATCGCCAAGCACTATTTTGACGGGCCGGAGTGGAAGCGCCTCAGTATTATCGGCGGACTGGTGATTTTTACAGCCGTCATCAATATGCTCAGCTATTCCCCGACCGGGCAGTCCGCCTGGATGGTACTGTTGGTCAGTATTACCGGCGGCTTGATGGTGGTACCGGCCTGTTACCTGGTGTGGGATTACCTGTTCGCCCGAAATTGGTTACCACTGACATCCGGTCTGGCCGGAAACCGCGTAAGTTTGCGGGTGGGGCAAACGGCCCAGTACGCACTGCTTTTGGTGCTGAGTCTGTTTGCCCAGGTTGGCCTTCCGGGTGAACTGAGGATCTTTGCACCTTTTTGCCTCGCGATCCCGATTGTGCTGCTCGCCTTCAGCTATGGCTGGCAAGGCGCCCTTCTGGGAACACTGCTGAACAGTGTCGCGTTGATTGCAGCCGGCACCCACGAATCAGCCCTTCATTCTACCGATCTTTTATTGACGCTCTCTGCCCAAAGCCTGACCGGCATCCTCCTTGGCATTGGCATACAACGTCAGAGAGAACTGAACCGGGCCCTTCACGCACAGCTAAAACGTAACCGCAAGCTTTCCACCCAGCTCGTCGAGGCGGAAGAAGCCGTTCGCCGCAATGTTGCCCGCGAGCTGCATGACGACATCGGCCAGAACATCACGGCAATCAGAACGCAGGCATCAATCCTGAAGCGTATTGAACAAAGCGACATGGGTAATCACTGCGCCAATACCATTGAGCAGCTGTCTCTGAACATTTATGACACCACTCGTCACCTTCTCAGCCAATTGCGGCCTAAGGTACTTGATGACCTGCCCCTTAAAGACGCCGTCATCCAGCTGACCCGGGATCTGGAATTTGACCGTCAGGGCATCTCTTGTGAGGTGGAATGGACGCAAAGTGAGGAGCCACTAACAGACACTATGCGGGTAACCATCTACCGCCTTTGTCAGGAAGCACTCAATAACGTGGCGAAGCACGCAAATGCCAGCACCATCAAAGTGATTGTTAAAATCAGCCTTCGTTGTGAAATCACCGTTGTCGATGACGGTGTTGGCATTGACGCGCCGCCAGCGGTCAGGGTTATGGCCTTAAAGGGATGCAGGAAAGGGTCAATGCCCTGGGGGGAGTGCTTTCCATTCGTTCACAATCCGGGAACAGCGGTACAGTGATCTCCGCGTCCCTGCCCTTGATGTAATAAGGGGCAGACATGACAGTTTCCAAAGACATTAACCATAAGTATCACTACTGGCGCTTCCATATCATGCTCACCATGTATGTGGGTTACGCGTTTTTCTACTTTACCCGTAAAAATTTCAACTATGCCATGCCGGCTATGATTGCCGACCTGGGTATCAGTAAAGGTGACATTGGCCTGTTGGGAACCCTGTTTTACATCACCTACGGGCTTTCGAAATTCATCTCCGGCATGGTATCAGATAACAGTAACCCCCGTTATTTTATGGGGCTTGGCCTGATAGCAACGGGCGTCACCAATATCCTCTTTGGCTTCAGCAGTTCCGTCCCGGCCTTCGCTGCGCTTTGGGTAGCCAATGCCATATTCCAGGGTTGGGGCTGGCCGGCCTGCTCCAAGTTACTGACGTCCTGGTATTCCCGCTCAGAGCGGGGGTTCTGGTGGTCAGTATGGAACACTGCACACAACACCGGAGGTGCATTGATTCCCATTCTGGTGGGATACCTCACCTTCCACCATGGATGGCGACAGGGAATGATCATCCCCGGTATTCTGGCGGTCATTGCCGGGCTTTTCCTTTGTTGGCGCCTCCGGGACCGGCCGGTCACCATGGGGCTGCCCACCGTCGGCCAGTGGCGAAATGATCAGCTGGAGCTGGAGCAGGAAAACGACGGACAAGGGCTAAACCAGCGGGAAATTTTGGTGAAGTATGTGCTGACCAACAAATACATTTGGCTGCTGGCGGTCAGTTACCTGTTGGTGTACGTGGTTCGTACTGCAATCAACGACTGGGGAAATCTCTATCTCCAGGAGAATTTCGGCTACGACCTGATGGCCGTTAATACTGCCCTTTCGATGTTTGAAGCAGGTGGTTTTATTGGCTCGCTGGTTGCCGGATGGGGGTCTGATAAACTGTTCGGTGGAAACCGCGGGCCGATGAATATAATCTTTGCTATCGGGATATTCCTCTCAGTCGCATCGCTGTGGTTAATGCCGTTTGTGCAATATACGCTGCAATGCGCCGCGTTTTTCTGCATCGGCTTTTTTGTATTTGGCCCCCAAATGTTAATCGGCATGGCTGCGGCCGAATGTTCCCACAAAGACTCCGCAGGTGCAGCAACCGGTTTTGTCGGCATTTTCGCCTACCTCGGGGCATCTCTGGCCGGTTATCCCCTTTCCCAGATCATCGTAAACTTTGAATGGACAGGGTTCTTTGTCGTGATTACGGTGTCGGCAGCCATTATTGGTCTCTTGCTTCTGCCCTTTTTAAGCTCCCAGTTGGACCGGCACGATGAGAACACCTGCATAAAAACCTAAACTGTTAACCGCCCTCATCGTCGTGGGCGGTTAATAGGGACCTGCACTTATCATTTCAACAACCATGCAGCAAATTTGGTTATATCCAACCCTTCAATTTCGAAGACTGCGCGTACCGCCCTTTGCTGCATCATACGGCGTGTATGCGCTGCCAGGTTCCCATACCGGCCATCGACACTTTGTAAGTCAGGCACCCAGCCGACCAACATAAACAGGAAAAAATCACAGGCGGTCAGATTATCACCTAGCAGGTATTCATGACCTTCAAGCTGGCGATCAATGACATCCAGAATATCTGTAATCAACCGGTTTTGTGCCTCAATAACCGAGGGAATTGCACCTTCTTGTGTGGTATGGCGCTGGGGGTAATAGCGAACCAGTATTTCCGTTTGCAGAGTATTGTTGAGATATGCCAACCACTGAAAAAACTGCGGCCTTTCTCTCGCCCCCAACGCTGGAATCAGCGCGTGTTCAGGATGCTGTTCACACAGGTGAATGCAGATAGCCGGGCTTTCAAAAATTGCCTGCCCATCATCAATCAAGGTAGGGATTCGTCCTGCCGGGTTTAACTTCAGGTAATCTTCCGACTTATGCGCCTGCGCACGTTTATCTACCAGCAACAGATCATAATCCAACCCCATTTGGTAAAGGAGAAAATGCGGAGCCAGGCTGGCAGTATTGGGATAATAATAAAGTTGATACACGTTTTTGCTCCTTCAAAGAACATGTGGAGTATCCTGGGCGGCTAACGAGTGTACACCCTGATGCTCCCGGCAAAATGAGATAGCGGAGTGGTTTTAAGGAACAAACTGAAGCACTGTTGTGACATAACGGATGTCGAGGCAGCCATTGCCGATCAGTACACCGTCAGCCCAACGGAAGTGTGTGAAATATTGAACTCATATAAATCACAAATTCAGTCATCCTAATTCAGACCTCATCGATTCAATTCACCGTCCCCACTTATCCAACCCTCCAAAATCCGCCATTTACCGCACTATTAGCTATATTCGGAAGCACAAGAAGTTTGCATTATGACTTCCCGATCACAGATTTCTTTGAATCAGTTCATAGGATGGAAACAGTGTCGTTATGATTGATATATCAAACACTCTAAAAAACAATTCGCAATGACACCGGCTCCCATCCGGTGAGGAATAAGAAATGGATGATTTGTTCACGAAAGAAGATACATCACTCTTTGCCAACGCAATGACGTTTCTCCGTCAGCCTTACCTTCGAAACCCTCTGGGATCCAACGCTGATCTGGTGGTAATGGGCGTCCCTTTTGATATGGCAACCTCCGGAAGGCCCGGTGCTCGGCTTGGTCCGGATGCTATTCGCAAAGCCTCGGTAAATCTGGCCTGGGAGGGCAATAAATTTCCCTGGGGTTTTAACCTGCTTGACCGAATCAATGTCGTCGATGCCGGAGACCTGGTTTTTGACAGCGGGGACAGCAATGACCTCACGCGACGTCTTGAAGCCGCTGCAACGGCTGTTATCCGAAGCGGTAAAACGCTTCTCTCATTGGGGGGAGACCATTACATCACCCTCCCGCTGCTCCGTGCCCACGCCAACCTTCATGGTGAAATGGCTCTGGTTCATTTTGATGCCCACACTGACACTTATGCTGATGGCAGCGCTTATGACCACGGTACCATGTTCTATCACGCCCCGAATGAAGGGCTGATATCCAGACAACATTCCATACAGGTTGGAATTCGCACCGATTACACCCGGGAAAACCACGGCTACCGCGTCCTTGATGCGATGCAGGCGAACGACATGACTGCGGATGACATTGTTGCAGCCATCCGGACAACCGTTGGCGACAAGCCGGTTTACCTGACCTTTGATATTGACTGCCTCGACCCGGCTTACGCTCCCGGAACCGGAACCCCGGTTTGTGGTGGACTTACCTCTGACAAAGTGCTGAAAATTATCCGAAAGCTCGCGGGCCTGAACATTGTTGGAATGGATGTGGTAGAAGTGTCACCCGCCTATGATCACAGTGATATCACCGCGCTGGCAGGTGCGACAATAGCCCTGGAACTTATGTATGTCTGGGCATCGTCAAAAGAAAATCTTGGCGACTGATAATCAAAAACCCGGTTTATTTATCAAAATAAACCGGGTTTCCTTCATTGGCATTTTCAACACTTGGTCATTTCGCTCACCGTAAATGAGGCGACAGCCCCCTCGACGGCTTTCAGATAGTCCACAATATGAGGCGAATGCATATGCTGTTGCCAAATCTCGCGGTTTTCCCAATTTTCAAAAAAGAGGAATACCGCCGGATTGTCATTGTCCTGGTGCAGGTCGTATTGAATGCAGCCCGACTCGTTTCGCGTCGGTTCAATCAGTTTGATTAGTTCAGATTTCACCAGTTCAACACTATCAGCATTGGCTTCAATTCTTGCAACGATAGTTAACGGCATACTCATTTCAGTTTCCTCAGATATCTCAGTTCGCAGAAACAATAGACCATCGCGCTGTCATTTGCAGGACAGCACAATCAAAAACACTCAGGGAAACGTTCAGCCAGCGCTTTATCCCAATAAGTTCTCACCAAAATGATTAGCAAAATAATCGATAAATGCTCTCACTTTGGGGGCAAGTTGGCGCGAACTCGGGTAAACCGCCCAGACAGCCGTTTCTGAGACAAGTGGATACCCCCTCAGAATCGGCACTATTTCTCCCGCAATCAGCGCTTTATACACACTCCAGGTGGAGTTAATCGTAATCCCGATACCTTCTGCGCACGCATCCCTCAACGCTTCGCCGTTGTCTGTTCGCAACCGGCCGGTGGTTTTGATACCAACATGGCCTGTTGGCGTTTTGAACGTCCAATGGTCAATGTTCATCAGGTTGATACATTGGTGTTTTTTCAACGCCTCCGGTGACGCCGGTTCACCAAACTGTTCAATGTAGTCAGGTGAAGCGCAGACAATCCGGTGATCCGCAGCCAGCTTTCTTGCAATCAGGCTGGAATCCTTGAGCTCCGCATTTCGGATCGCCACATCAAAGCCCCCTTCAACCATATCCACCATGGTATCTGACAATCTCAGGTCAACCACCAACTCGGGGAATTGCTCAAGAAAGCCCTTTAACGCCGGAACCAGGTGCATTCGCCCGAATGAAGCAGGAGCAGCAACACGCAGCGTCCCCCGTGGAGACGAATTCCCTGTCCCCACGGCGGCACACGCCGCATCCACGCTCGCCAAGACATCTTCCGCATACGGCAAAAACGCTTCCCCTTCCTGCGTCAGGGACACTTTTCGTGTCGTGCGGTGAATAAGCCGGACACTCAGAGTTTCTTCAAGCCGGCTGATGTGTGCACTCGCCACTGCGGGAGAAAGCCCTAGTTCACGTCCCGCAACACTGATGTTCTGAGTCGCAGCCACCCGCACGAACAGCTTTATGTGGTCAATATTCATGGTTGATTATCAATAAAATCTAAAAAGTGATTATTAATTTTTCGCGATTATCAAACATCAACATAGTAAATAAAATTATCAGCATCAACAAGTCAGAGGAAACGACTTATGAAAGCAATGATTCTTCGTCAGTACGGCGGTCCAGAGAACTTTGAGCCCGCCGATATTGCTAAGCCTGAAATCAAACCCGGTCATGTCATGGTTCGCATTGCAGCGACCAGTGTTAACACCGTTGATACTATGATTCGCCAACTGGGTGAGGATTTGCCACTGTCTCCAGATTTACCGGCCATTTTGGGTATGGACTTTGCCGGAACCATCGAAGAAATCGGTGAAGGCGTCACTCAATTTAAGGTTGGTGATGAAGTTTATGCTGCGCCGGCGGTTTGGGAGATTTGCCCGGTGCGCTGGCTGAATACATGGTTGCCGACGCTGACCTTGTTGCCCTCAAGCCTAAGAACCTCTCAATGCGAGAAGCCGCGGCACTTCCTTTGGTTGCCATCACCGCCTATGAAGGACTCAAACGCGCAGGAATAGACAAAGGCCAAAAAGTATTGGTACACGGCGGCTCAGGTGGCGTCGGACACGTTGCCCTGCAACTTGCACGCTATTACGGGGCTGACGTTTTTGCTACCGGCGGCGGCGACAACCAACTGGCATTGATTGAAAAATTGGGCGCTACCGGCATTAACTACAAAACTGAAGCGGTATCGGAATACGTTACCCAATATACCGATGGCGCCGGATTTGATCTGGTGTTCGACTCAGTAGGTGGTGCCAACATGGCAAACTCCTTTGAGGCAGCAGCGCTCAACGGTCAGGTTGCATCAACGGTTTCGATGGTTGAGCTCGATTTATCTGTCGCCCATTTCAAAGGTCTGTCACTTCACGTGGTGTTTATGCTGATCCCGATGATCCACAACCATAAGCGTGCTGAGCATAGTGACATTCTGCGTGACATTGCCCGGATTGTCGAAGAAGGAGGACTGCGCCCCGTTTTGGATGAAATGCGCTTTTCACTGGGTGAGGCAGGTGCTGCGCATTCGCGCCTCAGCAGCGGGCAAGGAATGGGGAAAGTGGTCATCGATATCTGACAGCCTGAACTCAGTGCAATAACCAAGCACGCCGAGCACCCTCAATCGAGACAAGGAGCCGATATGAAAAATGTAAATGATATGACCGGTTTCCAACCCATCAACCGTGGGTATAACAACGTATTCCGTTCAGGAAAACTAAGCCTTGGGTTGGTGGTACCACTGGAAGCCTACCCTTCCAGCCCAGTTCCGGACATGTCCCGCCAGGCAAAGCGTATCCTGCTTGCGGAACAACTGGGGTTTTCTGCCGTTTGGTTGAGGGATGTCCCGTTCAATGTGCCTCATTCAGCGATGCCGGTCAGCTTTATGATCCTTTTGTTTACCTCGGCTGGCTTGCTGCACAAACGAAAGAAATTGCATTGGGTGTTGCCAGTATTGTGCTGCCGTTGCGCCACCCTGCCCATGTTGCCAAAGCGGCGGCAAGTGCGGATGTACTCTCCGGCGGAAGGTTGATATTAGGTGTGGCGTCCGGTGATCGGCCGGAAGAATACCCGGCACTGAATCTGCCTTTTGAACACCGGGGTGAGCGATTTAGGGACAGTTTCCACTACATACGGAAAATGTCGTCCATGACCCCGGAATTTGATAACGCATTTGGCCATCCGGGTGCGGGGATGGATATGCTACCCAAGCCGGTCTCCGGGAAACTGCCTTTGTTGATCACCGGAGGAAGCCAGCAAGATCCGTCTTGGAATGCAGAAAACGGAGATGGTTGGATGATTTACCCGAGAGATGTTTCCACGCAGGCGCAGATTGTACATGGCTGGCGGGAGCGGCTCAATGAGGCCGGAAGGCCAGAACAACCGGTAATGCAGCCCTTGTATATCGACTTGTCTCCGGACCCTGATGCACCTCCTCAGCCGATTCACCTGGGCTTCCGGGCAGGCATCAGGTACTTGAGGCTTTATTTAAAATCTCTTGAGGAAGTGGGCATTAATCATGTTGCCCTGAACCTCAGATTTAATCAGGATGACATAGAAAGCACGCTAAATACCCTGGCTGAAGACATCCTGCCGGACTTTACAGGTTAAGGAAAAACGACATGAAAAAAACCATTCTGATCACAGGCTCTACAGATGGCATTGGCTTGGAAACTGCGAAGGTACTGGCGTCTCTCGGCCACAATATCCTTTTGCATGGTCGAAATGCCGTAAAACTCGAAAGCGCCAGAGCCCAGGTTGCCAATGAGCCGGGAGTGGGGTCTGTCGAAACCTACGTGGCCGACCTTTCGAACATGAAAGATGTTGAAAAACTGGCAGCTGCTGTCACCACCAACCACAACAAACTCGATGTTCTTATTAACAATGCGGGCATTTTTAAGACATCCGAAACGGTTACTGCAGAGGGCCAGGATGTACGTTTTGCGGTAAACACCCTGGCACCCTATCTGCTGACACGGCGGCTGTTACCGCTGATGGGCGCGGGAAGCCGGGTTGTAAACCTCTCGTCGGCAGCGCAGTCTCCGGTAAACCTGAACACATTAACCGGCAAAACGCGCATTTCTGATCACTTCTCCGCGTATGCCCAAAGCAAACTGGCGATTACCATGTGGACCCGGACAATGGCTCAGACGCTGGGATCAAATGGCCCAGTTATTGTTGCCGTAAACCCCGGTTCTATGCTGGGAAGCAAAATGGTGAAGGAAGGTTTTGGCGTGGCCGGCGGCGATCTGCGCATCGGTGCGGATATTCTGTCTCGCGCAGCCTTGTCTGAAGAATTCGCATCAGCAAACGGTGAATATTACGACAACGACTCAGGCAGTTTACGTCCCCCCACCCGGATGGTGTAAACGCCGAGAAAGCCAAGGATGTTGAAGACAACATTAAGGCGATACTTAAACTGAACGGGTAGTGGCCCGCCGCTCCCTCATCCAACCGGCAATTGCAAGGATGAGGGCTTTTCCGATCAACCGGTAATCGTCTCATACAGGCAAAAACCACCAGTGCTGACAACGTCAACGTTACCATCGCCGGAATACCGTCTTTCCAGGTATCAAAACGCAAGTGGAAAAAGATAGCACCCGCGGACGTTCCCACCAGAGCCAAAGCACCTGCCAACCCGATATACCCCGGCAGCCAAATCGCGATAGCACCAAAAAGTTCAACAAACCCAACCAGCATCATCACTGCCCGGTTCAGACCATATTTGATAAAAAACGCCAGTTGCGTTTCAAATATCATCTTCTGCCAACCCAGAATTTTAATTGAGCTGGCAAACACAAAAAACACGCTCAATAACGCACAAATAATGGTAACGATGGTCGGACTCATGCTTTTCTCCCCGTAGTTAACAACCCTAAGATGAGGACCGCAAAGAGGTTTTCAACTGCACATCAAACACGAACTTTATTGATCGCATTAATGGGAATGCACTCTCACTTTCTGGCCAGAGGAGAATTCATTTCTGTTTGGTATAAACATTCAAGTCTGCTTGAAAGGCAAATGCGCCATGGCATCTTCAACGTATTGGGAAACGAGCTTACTTTCCCGTCGCAGGTAGTCGGCAATGGCATCCTGAAAACCGTTGTGGTGTAGAAAGTGCGCGGAATATGTACGAACCGGTTCAAAGCCTCGCAGCAGCTTGTGCTCTCCTTGGGCTCCGGCATCAAATTTACTCAACCCATGCCGGATGCAATACTCGATCCCCTGGTAATAGCAGAGCTCAAAGTGAAGGTTTTCAAACTCCGACAAGCATCCCCAATAACGCCCGTACAGTGTTTCAGATGACCGTAGATATAACGCTCCGGCGACATACTCCTTTCCCGCTCTGGCAAAAACCAATACCAAGGTCTCTTTCATCAACCTGCCAAGCTGGTTAAAAAACGCCTGATTCAGATAGCCGGAATGCCCAGAGCGTTTAAGGTAAGTTCGCCGGTAAAACTGGAAAAAACGCGACAGGTGCTGGTCGGTAATATCCTGTCCCTCGACAACTTCCACGGTTATCCCCTGAGCGATAACGCTGTTTCGTTCCTTACGAATGTTTTTGCGTTTGCGGGAAGTTAATGCAGCAAGAAAGTCATCGAAATGCTGATAACCCCGGTTATACCAGTGAAACTGCACATCGCAACGTTCAAGGAACCCGGCTTCCGCACAACTTGCAGAATCGGACTTAGGGTGAAAAAGGATGTGGGCACCAGAACATTCCAGTTGTTCGGTGAGCGAAAGCAGGCCACCTAACAGATAACGTTCTATTTCTTCCTTGTCATCATTTTCAATAACCAACAATCGCGGGCCGGTAGCAGGAGTAAATGGTATGGCACAGACAATTTTCGGGTAGTACTCGAGCCCTGCATCTTCATAGGCTTCAGCCCAGGCCCAGTCGAACACGTACTCCCCGTAGGAATGCCCTTTTAGAAAGCAAGGTGCTGCGCCTACCAGCACATCATTGCGGTACGCACCGATATATTGAGGCAACCACCCGGGTTTTGCTCCCAACACCTTGCTTTGCTCAAGGGCTTCAAAGAACTCAAAACGCAAAAAGGGGAAATCGTCCGGCAACAACGCATTCCAGGCTGCTTCACCAAATTCTTCAATTGAGGGAACAACTCGGCATTCCAAAGACATGATTAATTGTTCTTTAGTGTTGGTAAGTACAAAGTAAATAGTGACTGACTGAAATGGAAATTCAACCTAAAGACATTAAGGTTATAGGGGGCCTTGGGGATCATTTTTCGCCGCACTGAAGTCCGTTTCTCGCGTTAAAAGCGCAACAGCAACCTCCGGGGTTTACTCGAAGGTTGCTATTTTGCCACTGAAAAGCACGCTTGCTTGCGTATTAAGGGCGCTGTTTTAACACCTTATCGATATCTTCCGGGGAATGGCGCTCAAGCAGTTGCTCCCACTCTTCACCGAATGAACGGTTTACAATGCGACCGCGCTGAACGGCTTCACGTGCTTGTATCTGCTTTGCCCACCGCACAACGTTGGTGTAGGTATGGACTTGCAGAAACTCGGCTGCATCGTATATCGCCCCAAGAACAAGGTTTCCATACCAAGGCCAAATTGCTATGTCCGCGATGGTGTATTCTTCACCGGCAACATAGGTATTTTTTGCCAGTTGTTTATCCAGGACATCAAGCTGACGCTTTGCTTCCATCGTAAACCGGTTAATCGGGTATTCCTGCTTTTCATCAGCATAGGCATAGAAGTGCCCAAAACCACCGCCTAAAAATGGGGCAGATCCCTGGGCCCAGAATAGCCAGTTCAACGTTTGCGTACGCTCAGGTCCGCTTTTAGGGAGAAACTGCCCGAACTTCTCAGCCAGATGAACGAGGATAGATGCAGATTCGAATACGTTAACAGGTTCATCGCCTGATTTATCCACCAGTGCCGGGATTTTAGAATTCGGGTTCACACCCACAAACCCGGAGGAAAACTGATCCGACTCACCAATGTTAATCAGGAAGGCGTCATATTCAGCCTCTTTAATTCCCAGCGCCAACAACTCCTCAAGCAAGATCGTCACTTTTTGCCCATTCGGTGTGGCCAGCGAGTAAAGTTGCAATGCATGTTGCCCGACCGGCAATTCGCGGTCATATCTTGCGCCTGACACCGGGCTGTTGATATTCGCCCACTGATTACCGCTACTCGGTTCATTTTCCCAGACTTTTGGTGGTATATACTGTTCGCCTTTCATGGACTCTCCTTAACAACCAATGCGTTTATACCCAAATCACTCTAGCAGTTGAGCCGGCCATCACTTAAAACAATACGCTCAATGTTGGAAGAAAACGGTATCAATACATTCTTTGACGATTCAACAGACGTAATATCATTGTGGTATGAATAGACGCGTCAGGGGGAAGCAGTATGTCATGTGCGCCCTTTTGTGCCTGTTTCAGGAACCTCAAACTCAGGCACAATAGTGAAGCTCACTTCGAAGTTGTATTTGGTATTTTCCGATAAGATTTAAACCCGGCCCGGTTCATATTTTTCGTAACGGGGCAATTCAGCATCCAGGTCTTCCCAGTTAGCTTTTAACGTCACGAAATTATGTGAAATAGGTCGCTCAGAAATATCGCTGTCTAATGCACCGAGGCGAAGCCGGTACCTTTCCGGAGATTGAGCGTTGGCACTGTATATGGGAGCACCGCACTTATTACAGAAGTATTTCCTTTTCCCTTGACTGCTTTCGTAATACGTCAGGGTGTTGTCTTTATCTGTTAATTCGAAATCATCAGCATTAATAAATGCATTGGTTGCGTAGGCGCTACCACTGGCCTTACGGCACAGCGAGCAGTGGCAATGAATAATATCGGTCACGCCACCCTTTAAAGTGAACTGGATTGAACCGCACAAACAACTGCCCTTATACATTCCCCCTCCTTGATAAAAACATCTCAATGCGAAACGCGCTGTTTGCCCATTCTACATCAATTTATTGAGTCACTTAATAAGGGGAAAAGATAGATGAGGAGATAGATGAGGAGATAGAAGAAACATAGAACCGGAGAGCCGGCTCTATGCTTGGGATTGTATGCCAGAGATTACTTGTAGAAAGCTTCAACTTCACCTTTCAGCTTGATCAGCATAGGGTTGCCCCAGCGATCCTTTGCTTTCGGTGACGCAATCTTCACCCAACCTTCGCTGATGCAGTATTCTTCAACGTCGGTGCGCTCTTTACCATTCAGGCGAATACCAATTGGGTGTTCAAAACACTCTGCCACGTAATGGGGGCTGCGTGGGTTGCCAGCCAGGTGATCCGGCAGTTCTGGTTTTGAAATGTTGTCGCTCATGAGTATGACCTAGTCTTTGATTTTGGTGGGCTATTCTAGGCTACTGAAAACACCAACTCAACCACCAAACAAGATACTGAAGCGCTTTTGTTGGAGGGTGCATCTCAAAAGGCTTCCAGCGCATTTGCAAAGTATGTCACGCCGTCGGAGGTGTTGCATTGCGTGGTCAGAATCTAATCCCCAAGCTATCGAAATAGCTTGGGGGTTAGTCTTACTTAGGGAGGGATTAACTATTTTGAGTAAAACAAATGTGTAAGGTAATATCAGCGCAATGCTGTATTACCACCAGGCTTCAATCTGAACACCATAGTTGATGGTGTCATCGCTTTTACCGTTGTTAAATTTCGCTTTGTTTTCATCATCTTTAAGATAAGTGACGAAAAAGCGAATTTCAGGTCGGGCAAAGAAAGATTCTCCCGCTGAGATTGCGTGAGCTAAGGTGAATTTGTTGCCACCGGATTTTTCTACCGAACCGGAACCGTTTGTCTTTTCCTGACTAAAATAGCCAACTTCAAACATGGTCTTGTTATACGGAGACCAAACATACGTCGGGCGGGCAACAACAGAGAACAGCTTTTCTTCATCCAAGCTGTCCGAATGGTTTTCAGCCTTACCGTAGGTGAGAACATGGTTAATCAAAAAGTTCTCATTTACGTTGATGTCACCGGTGCTGATAAATCGGTAGCCTTTTGCATCACTCACATCACCGGACCAGATATCGTACCAGCCGCCACCTTGAGATATTGCGTTCTGAGCCAGACCCTTGTCCATGTGCTGAAGCACGAATTTATTCCAACCCAGTGAGTAGCTCTGGCTCAGTTCTGCTGTCAACATCAGACCATTGTCAAAGTTTTCTGACGCAGACTTTTGACTGTCTGTAGGATTGATAAACGCGTAATCAATCCCAAACTCTGTCCAGGAGCCTTCCCAAGGGCTAAAGCCTGCATAACGCAGATCCAAGTAGAATGCGTTCAGGTCACCAAGCTTGTACCATTATCCCAGAGTTCATTGTCCGAGCGGATAACCGCTGCGGAAATAGCCCCAGTATCAAGTTTAATGTTTTCTACACCTACACCGTAACCGGAAATATTCCAATACTTAGAATCAATAATATGCAGGTCATGGCGCTGGTAATGTCGCTTACCTGCCCAGATAACCGCTTCAGGCGATGATGCAATATAACCTTTTGCCTGAATGTTAAGTTGCTTGATACCAAAGTTCGCACTTTTCTTTGAAGTTGATTCAGACTCCAGATTTCCATCTGAAGACATTTCAAACATGCTTTCAAAGTACATTGAGCGACCATCAGAATTAAATAACTCTTGGCCTAAGCCTATTTCTGAATAGGTGTCGTACTCATTCCCTAATCGACCCACTTTGGTTTTATTAAATTCATCGCCGCTCTGTAAACCGCCTCCGTCTTTACTGGCGCCCAGTCCGGCTCTCACATATCCGTTAAAATCCACTGCAATGGCTTGCGAAGAAAGAACGGTACCTAAAATAGAAATTGCAAGCATGGTTTTTTTCATTTTTTTAATCCTTTAACGTATGAGAATTCCACACATCAGTTTTTTAATTTTTTAGACACTACTTACCCTTCGGAAGAATTCTCCGAACATTTCCCTGCTGGGTTTTATTCAGTCTAAATAATTAAATTTTAAAAACTATATTTGTGTTTTTACTACAATGACTTGATATGGTTCTATCGTAATTTTCCTCCCTATATTTTCTGCTGTTCTTAAATTAATCCAATGGTTATCAGAAAGAAGTAATTTATTTTCCTCATTAAGGAAATTCATAATAAACAAATATCGGTATTCTGCGTCTTCACGTTGTGTCACCGATACGCCATAGGGTATTTCTTGCACAACTTTGGTGATTTGGTGGCGATTTGCGATTTCTCTATAGAAAGACCGGTTAAAGGCTGTGTCAGTGCGCGTTGCAATGTAGTAAGCACAGCCCTTACCATAGCTGTTTTTCGTCACAGCAGGTTGGCCAGCGAACATATCAGACGTGTAATGTGCCATAGCCTCGGCCGTTTCAAGGTGTATGTGCTCCATCAAGTGCTTACCTTCAAACGAACCTCTGAGGTTCAATCCGTTGTCAGGCGCAACTTCGCACGTCACCCTTTCCTTTTCATAGAGAGAATCAATCTCTTCTGCCCATATTCCAGTGTACGCCGCAGCGGGCTGTTATTTCCGCCTGGCAGCCCTCCCAAGAAACAGAGATCGTTTTCATCTACGACGCCCGTCCAGTATGTGGCAATCAAAATTCCGCCGTGTTCAACAAAAGCTTCAAGCCGTTCAGCAACACCCGGTTTTATGAGATACAACATAGGAGCAACAACCACCTTGTACGGCGTAAAGTCAGACAACTGCTCAATGATGTCGCAGTTTATCCCTTGCTCCCAAAAACCTCGGTAGTGATCGCACACCGTTTCCTGATAGTACATTCCCTCATTTCGCGGCCCTGATGCATCATCCAACGCCCAGACATTTTCCCAGTCGTAGATAATCGCTACTTCGGCAGATGTAAGGCTGCCCGCAATGTCGCTGATTTTATTCAGGTATGTACCTACTTCGGTGACTTCCCGGCCGGTTCGCGTATCAGCGTGTCCTACATGGTCAATAATTGCGCCATGAAACTTTTCCACCGAACCACGGCTCTTTCGCCACTGAAAGTATTGCACCGAATCGGAACCGTGAGCGACCGCCTGCAAGGAGGACAACACATGCATGCCGTCTTTTTTAAGCTTGGTAATCGGTTGCCAGTTCGTCTGACTGGGCGTTGATTCCAACAGTAAAAATGGCTGCTTTTTGAGAGTACGCATCAAATCGTGATACATCGCGATATAACACGCCTCTCCTACATCATCCTTATCACGATGCCAAAGCGGGTAATTATCCCAGGACACCACGTCAATGTGTTTGGCTAACTCCCAATAATTGTAATCATTGAAATAAGCCATGAAGTTCGTCGTGGTCGGCAAGTCTGGATTCACCCTTTTCAAAGGTCGAATTTCATGCTGGCAAAAATCAGAAACACTGTCGGTACAGTAGCGTCGCCAATCCAGCTTCAATCCGTGAACAGAGTTTTCCCCAAGCGGTGAAGGCGATTCAATCTGGTCCCAACTCGAATAGGTATGGCTCCAGAAGGCACTCCACCAAAGCTTGTTGAGCGTTTCCAACGTGCCATATTTACGTTTTAGCCAGTCACGAAACCCTTCCTGACAATAGTTGCAATGGCAGTCTCCACCGTATTCATTAGATACATGCCAGCCAACAACAGCTGGATGGAGGCTGTAACGCTCAGCCAGCTTTGTATTAATGATGTTCACTTTTTCACGGTAGTTAGGTGAGTTGTAGCAGTGATTATGGCGTTCACCAAATAAGTGCTTCTCACGCTTACTGTTAACTCTCAGTACGTCTGGATATCGCTCCGCCAACCACGCCGGCCGGGCTCCGCTTGGCGTGGCCAAAAGCACTGAAATATTATTTTCAGCTAAGCGATCCATGACGTCATCAAGCCATTCGAACTGGAATTCCCCTTCTTTTGGTTCAAGCGTTGACCAACTGAACACCCCCACAGACATAACATTGCATCGGGTTTGTTTCATCAGCTCAATGTCTTTCTCCAAAATATCCGGTCGGTCTAACCATTGCTCGGGGTTATAGTCCGCACCGTGAAGCAGTGCCTTTAACTTGGGAATAATATGCTTGCCGTTTTTCATTATTGTCCTTTGATTACTTCAGTTGAAGGGAGTGACCTACCTTCAGGGTTTCGCTTTAAATACATCAAGAGAAGGAAGTGCATTACCTTCAAAATCAAATAGTCCCTGGTTATCCCATGAACTACCGGTACTCCCGGTTTCTTCCACATAATTCATGCCGGCGTCCGTCGCCCATGTTGCACCGAATACGGGTAACCAAGCCGCTCCCAATAATAGACGCCCATTCCCTGGTCACTTGGCAGATCTCTCATAAGCTGGAAGATATCTTTCAGGTATTGAGTCTGGCCTTCCACAGAAACCGCGTAGCCTTCAATCGGGCCAGATTCACCGTAACTGTTAGCCAGGGAGTCTCCATTCTGATCCGTGAACGGGAAAGACGTTTCAACTAATACAATGGGCTTGTTGTACCGACTGATGACGTCTTCCATGTTGGCTTTTGCATCAGCAACTGAACCATGCCACCACGGGTAGTAGGACATACCGATGACGTCGTACTCGACGTTGTTATCAGTGATTGCATCGAACCACCAACGGAACAAACCATTGTCAGTCGCTTTGGCAAGGTGCAGCATGATTAAAATGTCTTTGCCGCTGTCGTTGTCATGAACCGCCTGGATACCCGATTTAAGCAGTGTCGATAAACGCTCAAACTCGCCACCGCCTTGACCCCAGCTTTTACCATCAGGCCACAACATTCCGCTATTGAGCTCATTACCAACCTGCACCATATCAGGTACCACACCCTCGGCTTTATGGGCTTTCATGACATCGGCGGTGTAGTCGTAGACTTTTTGGGTAAGGTTTTCGAATGTCAGCGAATCCCAGGCTTTGGGTTTGAACTGTTTACCGGGGTCAGCCCAAAAATCGCTGTAATGCAGATCCAAAAGGAAATACATGCCATTTTCTTTTGCCCGCTTTCCCAGTTCTATAGTGCGTGCGAGATCATTATTACCACCACCATAAACATCCCCGGTTGGCGATTTGGGATCTACCCATAATCTTGCACGAACTGAATTAACCCCACTTTCTTTTAGGATTTTAAAAATATCCTTTTCTGTTCCATTTTTGGAATATTTCCCACCAAGCGCTTCAATTTCCGGAATCATAGAAATATCTACACCTCGAATAAAACTGTCTTTCATTGGAGGTAAATTTACGGTGGGTATAGTATCATCAGGTTTTGCTGAAGTTACATTATTACCCGGATTTACCGAGGTTACATTGCACCCAAATGTCGCCACCAATATAAACAGTAATGAAATATATATTTTTTTATTCATAGGTTTTCCTTACATAACTCAACCTTTAGTACTGCCAGCTGTTAAGCCAGATACAAAATACCTCTGCAGTGAAAGGTATAGCAGTGCTACAGGAACAGAAATTAATACTGCTCCTGCGGCATACATCGTATAACTTGCACCCATTTTTTCGACAACAAGGTTATATAAGCCAATCGGCAACGTATAATTTTCAGGTGTTCTCAATAAGATGTTCGCAAGAATAAAATCGCCTAATGGACCGGTAAATGAAAACAACGCAACAACCGCAATGATCGGTTTTGAAACTGGTAAGATTATCTCAAGGAAAATACGTATATTGCTGGCACCATCCATTTTCGCCGACTCATCCAAATCTTTCGGAATTGCGTCTAAGTAACCCTTCATTAGATACGTATTCATTGGAATCATGCCACCAACATAAACAAGTACCAAAGCAAAATGGCTATTGAAAAGTCCTAACATTTGCGCAAGTACGAATATGGCAATAAGTGCTGAAAACTGCGGTATCATTTGCAGAAGCAAAAAGAGAATTAGCCCATTTTGACGCCCTTTAAAACGAAACCTTGAAAATGCGTACGAAGTACATGAAACACTAATCAAAGTCAGAACCATGGTCATGAAACTGATTTTTAAGCTGTTCCAAAACCACGTAAGATATGCAACTCTGTCGTTCGCGAACAATGTTTCGTAGTGAACGAGCGTTGGATTGTCCGGGAATATTGAGTCTCCCATGATACTGTTTCCCGGGTAAAAAGATGCCCCAACAGTCCATACCAACGGATAAATTATAATTACCGAAACGAAAAGAATTACAGCGTAACTCAATGTCAATCGGATGCGATTGCTGCGTTTAATACCCATGATATTACCTCGACGCTTCTTTAAATGACTTCGTCATTCGGAATTGCCACAATGCAATGCTCACAACAAAGATAGAGAGCAGCAAAGTAATCACTGACGCAATTGCATATTGCGATGAAACCATTGTCAGTTTATATATCCATGAAACCAGAATGTCTGTACCACCCGCATTACTGTTCACAACGGCTGGTCCACCATTGTTAAACAGGTAAATAATATTAAAGTTGTTAAAATTGAACGTGTACTGGGTAATCAAAATTGGGGCAATGGAATAAAGCACCAACGGCAAAGTAATAGTTCGAAGTTGTTGGAACTTGCTTGCCCCATCCATAGTAGCCGCTTCATATAAATCATTAGGTATTGCCTGCAATACACCGGTTGTCATCGCAAATACAAAGGGGAAACCTAACCAGGTTTGTACCATTATTAAGGCTACCTTCGTCCAGAAAGGATCGGTTAGCCAAGCTTTTGGTTCTATACCAAAGAAATCCAGGATTACGTTGTTTATCACCCCAAAGCTGTCATTAAACATGCCAGTAAATATAAGAATGGTAACAAAGCCCGGAACTGCCATGGTAAAATAAATATCGTGCGTATTAGTGCTTTGTATCGCAACCCCTGTTGGTTAACCAAGATCGCCAGCAAAACACCCACGGTACATTGCAAAGTGGATGCAAGTAATGTCCATATTACTGTCCATTGTAATACATCAAAAAATGTGTTTCTCCAAAGGTTAATCTGGAAAATATTAAACAAGTTTTTAAAGCCTACCCAATCAACCAATTTGGCAGGGGGAGAGTTATAAAGATTGTAATTCGTAAAACCTATTGCAAACCCAAAGATTATTGGAAAAACAACCACGAACACTAACAATACAAAACCCGGGCTAATCATCAAATATGGAAAGCCATCATTGATAAGGTTTCTGTATTGCACGCGTATTGAATTCAGCGGTTTGCCTTCATCAAGAAGTTTTCCATTTTTGTACGCATCGTTGATGCTAAGGGCATAAACAAGAATGCCGAAGGCTATAACCAATGATGCAATAATGCCCTCAGCTAATAAAAAGATAGAGTTATCTTCAGGTAACTTTTCTCCGAGGGTAACGAGTCCCCACATCCCATGAGCAATAAATTCATGGCTTGTGCTATAAAAACTCATCAGCAGAACAAAATAAATTGCTCCTTTTGCAAACTGTCGGTTATAAAACTGTCCGAATCCCGGGATCAACGATAATAAGGTGGCGAAAAAACGGTGAGATCGATATATCCCCGAGCCAAATCTTAAGCTTTCACTCATATTAGGCATGACATTACTCCAACTGGGTAATTTTCTGGCTATGCACTGCCTACCCGTCACAGGTAGGCAGTTTTAAAAGTCACACTTTAAAATATTGCAATAGTTCTTTTATTGACCCATCAATGCATGATTGGCTTCAATTTGCATATTAATACTCTCTACAGCAGAATCGAGTGCAGATTTAGCATCCTGCTTATCTGTCGCTATCAACTGCAAGGCGTTATTCGCAGGACCCCATACCTCATTCATTTCTGGAATTGAAGGCATTGACGTCGCATACACAGACTGATTTGCAATAGCACTTGCTGCTGCGTCATTTCTAATTACCGGGTCGTCGGCAAGTTTAGTGACCGCAGGTACTTCACCGGTTAATTCAAATCGGCGCTTCGAATTATCATAATTGTTGATAAATTCTATAAATTTCTGAGCAAGTTCTTTGTTTTCTGAGAAAGTGGAAATACTGTAGCTTTTAACTCCCATAAAAGAACCCATTTGCTCACCGGAAGGCAGTGTTGGTAATGGCGCAACACCAATGTCAATTCCCGCATCTTTATAAGGTTTCAAAGACCAAGGTCCAGTTTGAACAATGGCAGCCTTGTTTGCCGTAAATAATGAGTCAATCGCATTCAACCCATTGTTTCCGAGAATGCCTGTAGGGAATACATCATTCTTATAGAATTTTTTGATGTACTCTGCTCCTTCAACGGCACTTTTGGTGTTCAGGAGAACATGATTTGCATCGTAGGAACCGTCTGGGTTTCTTGCAAATACATCACCACCGTTAGCGCTGAGTATTCCGTAGGTGTGATAAAACTCATCCCACTTGGCGAGCAAACCATACTTATCTTCCTTACGAAACTTTAAGGACAGTTCATAGATTTCTTCAAGCGAACCTGGAACTTCAGAAATCAGAGCTTTGTTGTACACCATAAATACAGTTTCAACTGATTTTGGTAAGCCGAACAAAACACCGTTGTATGTCAGAGCATCAATCGAAGACTGACTGAAGGTGTCTACCACTTCTTGGTCTGATTCAATGGGAGCGAGTAGCCCCTGAATTACCGCACCACCGATTTGGTCGTGGGGGATGAGTACAACATCGGGACCGGTACCTGCAGGACCATCCAGACGGAGTGATTCAATCTGACCACCAAAAGGCAGTTCAATCACTTTAACCTTAACATCGTTTAGTTTTTCGAACTCCTTTACAGCTTCTTCATTACCCACTGACTTCTGAATGTCCTCCCACACCAACAGGGATTGCTGAGCCAGTGATAATGGAGAACAAAACATTGCTGCACCCGCAAGCATATTCAAATATTTACTAAATTTTACTCTGAACATAAACTTCGTCGCCTTTTTTTGGTGTTTGTGTAAATTTTATGTTCTAAATATGTCTGCCTGTGTTATTTTTACCATGTAAATGATTTGTGAATGAGATATTGATCAAGTTTTCGCTCAGCTTCTGTGATGAATTGAACACGCGAAAAATAAAATTTACTAAATTTATTTGATGTTCATCACGTGAAGTCGAACGTTTTTCAACCAGAAAAAGGGAATCTGAAATGTCTTCAATCCAACTTTCAAATGTCGTTAAGCGCTTCAACACTGCAACCACTATCCACAATGTTGATCTCTCCATTGATAAGGGGGAATTTGTAGTCTTTGTCGGCCCGTCAGGTGCGGAAAATCTACACTTTTGCGTATGATTGCCGGGCTGGAAGATATCAGTGAAGGGACTATTTCAATTGCAGGGAACGTAATCAACGATACGCCACCTTCAGAGCGTGGTGTGGCTATGGTGTTCCAATCATACGCCCTGTATCCGCATATGACCGTTGCTGAAAACATGGGGTATTCATTAAAAGTAAACAATGTCCCGAAAGAAGAAAGGGAAAGAAAAATTAAGGTTGTTGGAAAAACCCTTCAACTGGAGCGTTTACTTGACAGAAAACCAGCTCAGCTGTCAGGGGGTCAACGACAGCGAGTGGCAATAGGCCGTGCCATTGTGCGAGATCCAAAAGTATTTTTGTTTGATGAACCCCTTTCAAACCTCGATGCAGAATTGCGCGTAGACATGCGCCTCCACATCGCAAAACTGCATAAAGACCTTAAGTCCACAATGATTTACGTAACGCACGATCAGGTTGAGGCCATGACTTTGGCCGATAAGATTGTCGTTCTCAGAGCCGGTGTAGTAGAACAAGTTGGTTCTCCGATGGATCTCTACCACCACCCCAAAAACCAATTTGTGGCGGGTTTCATTGGTTCACCGAAAATGAATTTTATTCCCTGCACAGTCGCTGCTTGGGAAGAAAATAAAATCACCGTCAAACTCGACAACGGCGACCTCCTTCCACTTCCGGTAAAAGCTGAAAAAATTGAACTTGGTGTTCCCCTTACCCTGGGAATTCGCCCGGAGCACCTGTACATCCAATCAAATGATATTGAGTTGGGTTTTCAGTGTGAGGTGATTGAGCAACTGGGAGGAATGTCCTATGTCTTCGGTCAATGCGGTGGCATTGATAACTTCAAATACCTTCAGCACGGAGACAATCAAGTTCAACCAGGTGAAAAGGTTTCACTTTATACCTCTACTTCGCATTTACATATTTTTGATTCTGAAGAGAACATTATCAATTTCGATTTGATAAACTCTGAGGCTTGATAAGGGATAGTCCGAAAGCGAAAGTTGGGTTCCCAGCAATATTGGAAGATATGAAAAGAAGGTGAGCACTTGGCTACACTCAAAGATATAGCAAAGCGGGCGAACATATCCACTTCAACCATATCGCGTTTCCTGAACGAGGATCCTACGTTGTCAGTCAGCGACGACAAGAAAAAGGCAATCCTCGAAGCTGTCGAATCTTTGGGTTACAAGTCGCCAAAACGCAGCAAGAAACAGTACCTAAGCGCCCAGGTTGTGCAACCGGCCGAGGAAGATACCTGTTTTGAGTTGGTCATGGTCAATTTCTTAACCCCAACTCAAGAAGTGGATGACCCCTACTTCACCTCTATCCGAGCGGGTATTCAAAGCCGCTGCTTGAAGGACGAAATAACGCTTCGGACTCTCCATATCCACCAAATACAAGCCAATCTAGACCTGATAAAAAATTCGGTTGCTGTAGTCGCCGTTGGGCATTTTAACGATGAGGACACCGCGACTCTCTATCAAGCCAACCGCAATTTGGTGTTTGTTGATTCCAACCCTTTGGGAAGCAAAACAGACGCCGTTCTCATAGATCGCGTGGCGTTGGCAACGGAAATTATGCAACAAATTCTGGATGCCCGGTGCTCGCGTCCGGCGTTTATTGGCAACGATGAAGAACGCCTGCACGTGTTTCGGGACGTGATGAAATCAAATGGTCTTTTTCGGGATGAGTTGTGTAAAGCGAGCGAGCAATACTGCATAGAGTCTGGTTATCAAGCGATGCGTGAAATGCTTCAGCTTGCCGAGATACCCGATGTTGTATACGCAGCAACCGATATGGTCGCCATTGGTGTATACCGTGCAATTTATGAGCACGGCCTGTCCGTTTCTGATGATATTCAGGTCATTGGCACCAATGATATTTCGTCTGCTCGTCATATGAGTCCCAGTTTGACGACGATGCGCTTGTTTCCTTTTGAAATGGGGGAAACGTCTGTTGATTTGGTGATAGAACTGAAAAACGGGCGGAAGTGCAGAAAGAATGTCTACATCAGTCATGAATTCGTGGTTCGGGATAGCTTCAGGCTCTCCTGATTGATCAGACTGGCACCCGCAAAAACGGCTCGCAATGAGCCGTTTTCTACTTTTCGTCGCTCGCAAGCTACAGGGAAAGTTCCTGCTGGATTGAGTGGACATTCTATTTCGGCGATTTACAGACTTTTAGCACTGTTGCTGACAGAAGGACTCATATGTGTTAGTTGCGTTCTGACCACTCTGTTCGTAACACCCCATATTTGACAGAATCATAATACTCACCGTTGTAGTAACGAACCTTTCTGAGTCTTGCTTCTTGCTGAAAACCCAGTTTCAAAGCCAAAGACATCATTCGAGGATTACCCGACCAAGTGGTTAAACCAACTCTCTCGATTTCTTTAGTTTCGAACAAGTACGATACCCATAAAGGCAGAGCAACCGAAGCAATTCCCTTACCCCAATACTTGGCATCGTAAATAACTAAACCAGCCTCTAGCCAACGAGTCTCTTCGCATTCCCAGTAGCAACTAACCGTTCCAACAGGAATATCGCCAACAGTAATTAATTGTGAGTCTGAGCCAGCCAATAAACGCTGAAATGAAGAACTTTCAAACTGCTCTAATGATGGGTGAGAATATGGAAAGTAAGGGCCATTGAACTTCATCCATTCATCATTTGAAATGATCAAAGAATGGAGAGGCTCAAGTTCGTCTTCCTTGGCAGGTCTAATATCTACTTTAATATTTTCCACAATACTTCCCGATTCTTTGTAGAAAACTAACGAATAACATGGATTCCCCCTCACGAGGATTTGTCACACTTGGGTGTCGCTTTAGATACCGGAGATAACCATTATGAGCGCACTTGAAACACCCGCTGAATCTTACAGCTACCGAAGCCGATACTTTCGTAAAACTTGTGTGCATCAAGTCTCTTTTCGTTACAGCGTACTCTGAATTTACCTAAATTTTTAGCTCGAGCATATTGGACTAAAGCTCGACCAACACCGTGACCACGACTTTCAGGAGAAACAACTAAACCACCAATTTCAAAAAAGTTTTCTGATGCGAGGCGTCTAGCGTAGACAAGATGTAGCCAACCAATAACTCGACCTTGCCACTCTGCTACAAACACCTGGTCTTGAGTAGAATTGAGCAATTCTTGAAGTTTTGTGGTGGACTCAGTGGAGGATAACTGAGAATAGCAAGGTGTTTTGAGATTTTATTGATACCAGTGGCATCCGATTCTGAAGCCGATCTGATGATGTATTCCATTTAAAATTCCCTCCTAGCTCACGAATGACATGGATTCCCCCTCACGAGGATTTGCCACACTTAGGTGTCGCTTTAAATACCGGAGGTAACCATGTCTTCTCAATTCATTTGCGGCGTTGACCTCGCCAAACGCCACTTTTCCCTACACGCTGTTGATGATCAGGAAGTTCATCCTACATAAGTCTGTTTCCCGTGCTAAGTTACTGCCTACTCTAGTAAATATGCCATCAATGCGCATAGGGCTTGAAGCATGCTCTGGGGCACATTACTTGGCCAGAGAATTCATTAAATTAGGTCATGACGCTCACATCATGGCAGCCAAGTATGTCAGCCCTTACCGAACAAAAGGGAAAAACAACCTCAATGATGCCATGGCTATCTGTGAAGCGGTTCAATGCCCTAACACCCGCTGTGTTCTGGTCAGCTCACGAATGAAGATAAGTTGTAACCAGCTGTTTACCCCTCTTTTTGAATAGTGCCAGCCTGGGTTAACCGATGAATGTTGTGGGGGACGCCTAGTCTGGCCCTGTTACTTGATTAGCAGGCAGCGGTAAGACCGCAGTAAGAGACCCTCTATATGTGTTTGCCGTAAGCAATGACTTAATGGTGGAAATGACAAAACGAAGTAGACAGCTTTGTTGTTCGAAAGCATTGGCTGCTGACGCAGCCAAAAGAATACTATTGCTTATTGACCGGAGAAGGGCTCATATGTGTTATACGCGCTTTCGCCTAATCGTATTTAATAGTGCAACTTTCAGTCGCTCTGAAAGGTCAAGACTATCTTTAAACACAACTATTTGCTTAGTCCTCAGGTCGAAAGGAATCTCATCTATTCCTTTACTTATAATAATGACTGGCTTACCTAAAGCATGAGCTAAGCCTAGCTCGTAGAAAACGTTAGGGTTTTTACCACTGATATTCGCAATAATCAGTTCTGACTCGCATATCTTTTTAAGGATATGACTGAGAATATCTCCCTCAATGAAACTTTCATCTCCTCGAGTAACATCAAAACCGAACTCATGGCAAACTTTGTCGATGATATAAAACTCCTTTTCGTACATATTGTGAAATGGAGTTAAGATAAAAGCCTGATCTTTTTTAATACGTATTTCATCTTTCTCAATACCCATACCATTGAGAAACTTAAAAGGGTCTACTATTGAACTATCAAAATAGTTATCAGCTTTGTTAATTGAGGATTTGACAAGTAAATGATTGGAATCAACCCAACGCTCCTCTTTTGCAACCAGACGTTCGTTTAGAGAATAGATTTTTGCCTCAAAATTAGCACGAAGCATTTCAATCTCAGCACGATTCCTGTCTTCATTGTACTTCTGAGAAAGTTGATTCGATCGGTAGTTGCTTAGCAGCGCAACTAGCACTGCGACTATAGACAATGTAGGCAAGATTATTGAAACGATATCAGTAAATTCCATATTTACACCAACTCAATTGCTTTCTTTAATGCATAAATACATATGCCATAATTAACCGTTGCCAAAGCACCAACCCATACATAACAACTATTCTCAAAACACTTACAGCTTTTACGCCAAATCAATACAGCAACACAGACTAAGAATATGTATAGAGCAAACTGAGTAATACCATACTCAAAGTGTTCTGGTGACGAGATCGTGTAAGCTGCAATAAAAGATGTAGCTAGAACAAAAACGTCTACTGGCAATTCCAATACCGCCTAAATGGATGCTGGTAGATCCACATTACGATCTATTGACATTTTCAAAATAAACGACATGCCAAGTATGATACTAGGTAGTATAACGTCAATATTTTCCATATATTTTTCAAAGGGTTAAAATTGTGGTGGATTATACCACCTTTTGACTCATGAGCAATAAAGCGTATAACAATTTAATAGAAGGCGTCACGCACGATTTTCTACCTTCGTTTTGTCGTATTGTTTCGTGACATTGTAACACCAATGTCGTATTTATGCTTATTTATCATAAAGATAATTACATTCACATTCGGAGTGATTTCACGTTTTCGTGCATACGCCTGATAGTCTCCCAAAAAATTACTCTACGATAATGGCCGCATATAAAAACTGTGGATATCGCTATGTCCTCACCTTATCTGGAATACATTCGGGAATTCATGTACACCCGACGCAATGCAAAGCGGACGGTCGACGTGTACCTTTATTGGATTAAGTTCTTTATCATCTACAGCGGTAAACGCTACCCATCAGGAGGTAAACGATTTACTGCTGGCGATGGAACACAGATACAAACTACAAACACAGATTCTGTATGGCAGTGGATTGCGGGTGACTGAATTGCTGAGGCTTTGGGTTCAGGATATCGACTTCGACTATTTTACTCTGACAATTTGGAACGGCATTTCCTTTTCCCATCAAACGTATTGTCCAAAGATCCTGCAAATGGCTGTATTCGTCGGCACCATATTGATGCTGCAACACTTAGGCGAGCTATTGGGAGTAAACGGAGTGATAAGCCCGCTGTCGAGGCTCAGACATTGTTTAAAGAAGTGTTTTCTTGTTTGATTTACGCGTTTTTGATTAGACGTGGCCTTAAAACCTGATGCCGTGAATCAGGTTTTGGATATATAACAAACACAAAAAACGGCTCACTGGGAGCCGTTTGATATTCCGTTCAGTTTTACTGATTAAGCAGCTTGTGCTTTCAGGCGCTTGTTGTGGCGGATCTTGCGTTCCTCTGCAAGGGCAACCAGGAACAGCAGGCCGGCACAAACTACGGCAGAAATATCCAGTGCTGCGAAGGTACCTGCCCAGCCGGTCAGACCAAATATAGGCGTACCGTCTGCAATCATACCCAAGCCCAGTTTTGCGAAGCTGTCACCAATCAGGTAAGCGAAGGTACCTTTGATACCGTCTGCCACACTGATAGCTTTCTTAGGTACGAAGCCGGTAGCGGCAACACCGATAAGCAGTTGAGGGCCAAATACCAGGAAGCCCAGTACGAACAGTGAGCCCAGGAACACATATTCGTTGGTTGCGTGTTGGTACACACCCAATGCGAACACAATACCAATCAGGGCAACACAGGCAACCAGAGAGCGGCGGCCATTCACCAGGTCAGACAACCAACCCCACAGCAGTGTACCGGTCAGGCACCCACTTCGAACAGGGTAAAGCCAGAAATTGCGACGTCTTTTGACAGGTGCAGTTCTTTGTAGGCATACACGGTTGACCACTGGTCGATACCGATACGTACGATGTACAGAAAGATGTTGGCGAAACACAGCAGCCAGATAACTTTGTTCTTCAGTACATATTCAACGAAAATCTCACGTTTGGTCATTTCGTTTTCTTCGGCACCGCGGTCTTCTTCGCTCGCTTCTTCACAGAACAGCTCTTCTGCTGTACCCAGGCCGTATGCCTCAGGTGAGTCGCTGCCGTAACGCAGGCCGATAAAGCCAACAATCAATGCGATGATTGAAGGGAACACGAACATACCAACAACGTGGCCGTCGAACAGGTAATCAGCACCAAACAGGGCGACACCCGCTGCACCAGCACCACCCACGTTGTGGGAGAGGTTCCACATGCCCAGGTAAGTACCGCGACGTGAACGTGGGGTCCACTTAGTGATGGTGGAATAACTTGAAGGGCCACCGGTACTCTGGAAGAAACCGCTCAGGCCGTAGAAAGCAATCATCATGTACAGGCTTGCACCGCCCGCACCCATAGATGCACTGAAGCCCAGCATACAAAGCGCTGAGAGGATCAGCATAAATGGCAGGAACTGTTTGGTGTTCTTACCATCGGCAAAGTAAGACACGACAGTCTTACCGATACCATAAGTGATTGAGAAGCCAAGGCCGATAAGACCCAGATCTGTCATCGACAGGCCGTAGGTATCAATCATGTCGTTCTGGGCAACGTTAAAGTTCTTACGGATCAGATACATGGTCATGTAGCCGATAAATACAACCAGGTAAGATTGCATAAACGGCTTGAACCACATCTTGCGACGCTCTTCAACCGGCAGGTCAAGCGTTGGCTTTCTGACCTGATTCAGAAAGTTCAGCATGGTGTTTCCTTTTGATAATTCAGATTTCGGAGCGGAAACGGCAATCCCCAGAATCAGAGAAACGGGAAACACTGCCCTCCTGAGTATTCAGGCAAGCAGCGAAAACGAGCCGGAGGTTGTCTCTCCGCGATGGCATGCATTCTATGAAGGGAAGGGGCGGCTGGCTTGAGAGCATGGACTAGGAAAACTAGGAAAATTTCCTAGTTTGAATCTGAGGGTAAAAATAGTGTGACATTCATCACTTTTCATCGGTACAGAAAGCAAACAGGAAAAACCCGGCCGAAACCGGGATTAGCGTGCTAGATGGCTTGTTTACTCAATGCATCGGCAATGTAGTCTGCCTGCCGAATAGCCAATGCAACTATCGTCAGCGTCGGGTTTTCAGCGGCACCTGTGGTAAACACACTGCCATCTGACACAAACAGGTTGTCGATGTCATGGGATTGCCCCCACTGGTTCACCACTCCATCCCCCGCTTTGGCACTCATTCTGTTGGTGCCAAGGTTATGGGTAGACGGATACGGAACCACCGTATGAATTTTGGTGGCGCCAACTGCATCGTAAACCGCACTGCCTTGCTGGTAAGCGTGATTTCGCATTGCGACGTCATTCGGGTGGTCGTCATAGTGAACATTAGGAACCGGTAAGCCAAATTTGTCTTTCACATCACTGTTCAGTGTTATCCGGTTCGTTGCTCTTGGCATGTCCTCACCCACAATCCACATGCCCGCCATGCGTTCGTAACCTTCCATGTCTTTGGCAAAGTCCTGTCCCCAGGCACCGGGGCGAAGGAATGCAGCCATAAACGGCAGGCCAAGCGACAGCGTTTCCATCTCATAGCCACCGACAAAACCCCGTGATGGATCGTGCCGGGCTTCATCCATGATTATCCCGCCATGGTGGTTCCCCGGTACATGTTCACCGGTTTTTCAAACTCGGCGTAAACTGAGCCGGTGACATGGCGCATATAATTGCGCCCAACCTGGCCGGAGCTGTTTGCAAGTCCATCCGGGAACATGTTCGATGCAGAATTCAGCAAAATGCGCGGGCTTTCGATGGAGTTACCTGCCACACACACTACCCTTGCTTTCTGGTGCTTTTCGTTTCCGTCAGCATCGACATAAAGCACGCCGTCAACTTTACCGGCTGCGTTATGGGTGATTTTCAGTACGTGACTGCCGGGGCGAAGTTCGAAATGTCCGGTAGCCTCGGCTTTCGGTATTTCCGTATATAACGTTGACCACTTGGCACCCATGCGGCATCCCTGAAAGCAAAAGCCAATTGCTGGCAGGCTGCCCGTCCGTCCCGTGGCTGTGAGTTTATTGCCATCCGCCGGTATGCACTTTTTTGTAGCCCAGCTTAGTCGCCCCGGCTTGCAACACTTTGAAGTTGTTGTTACCCGGCAGACCCGGAATATCATGGGTCCGGGTGACACCCATCTTGTCTTCGGCCTTGTCATAATACGGTTCAAGATCAGCAAGGGTGATCGGCCAGTCAAGCAACGTGGCATCATTTACATCGCCGTACTCAGACCGCGCCCGGAACTCATGATCCTGGAAGCGAAGGCTGGCTCCGGCCCAGTGAAGGGTTGAACCACCTACAGTTTTACATATCCAAGCAGGCAGGCCGGGGAAATCCCTTGCCACCTCCCAGGAGCCGGATGTCGTCCGGGGATCAAGCCAGGCCTCTTTACCGAACATCTTCCATTCGTTGTTTTCAAAGTCCTTCTGGTAATCAAGACGGGTACCGGCTTCAAGGCACACAACGTCCACCCCTTTCTGCGCCAGTTCGTTGCTCAGTGTGCCACCGCCGGCACCAGAGCCAATGACTACCACCACATTGCTGTCGGAAAGTTCAAATTGCTTCGCCATATTCATTACCCCTATTCAGAAACCGGCAACCAATCGATATCATCAAAACCTCGGTGTAAGTAACCGCCTTTAGCAAAGGACGGCCCCTCATACCCAAATTCCGGCCAGATTTTGGGGTTGTCATAGAGCGAAACCACCATATTCCCGCGAATGGTTTGGAAAAACGCATCCGATTCCACGCCCTGAAGCAGCGCAATTTGCTTCTCAGTGCTGGCTTTCTGCCAACTGCCACCTGCTGCTTCCTGCAACGCGGCAATTCCTCGTGTAATCGCCGCTTTGAGCTCCGGATTCTGTGCAGCCTGAGCATCAATGCTTTCTACACTGACAGCGTAGACAAGGTCGTCCAGCCCGGGGTGGGGGTAAATACTTCGGCAAACCTGGAGCAGCGCATTGGCTGTTTCGCTGTCGAGTGCATTTACCGTCAGCGCCCAGGATTTGCCGGACAACGAAACACCCGCCACAACATAGGCATAAGCAGCCGTTGCGGTCAGGGCGCCCATTTTCAGGATGGTTCTTCGTGAGTAGGTTGGGTTATTCATCTTTCATTCCTCGCTTTCCAGTGTCCTTTTTTCTGGTGGCGTGGCGCTTCTTCTATTGGAAGCGTCCAAACCGCTCAAGGAACTCAATCTTGTATCCATCGGGATCGGTCAAAAAAAAGAATCGTGCCATCGGTTGTCCGTTGTAAGACATGGCTTTCATCTCTGTAGGTTTCAGGTTGGCAGCGGTCACTCTACGGTGAACGTCCGCCAGGTCGTCCACACAAACCGCCAGATGCCCATAACCGGAACCATGCGTGTAGGGTTCGTCCTGATCATGGTTATGGGTCAGTTCCAGCTCAAAATCGTTTTCGCTGTTGCGCAGATAAATCAGGGAAAACCCGTCAAAATCAAATCGCTGAGCAACGTCCAAATTGAGCGCAGTCTTGTAAAAGTCGATGGATAAATCCGGGTCCAATACCCGGATCATAGAATGGATGAGCTTGGTCATAAGCGCCTCCCTTCGTTATTGAGTAATTTCAATATAACGAGAGGCTCTTCTTCCGGGGTGGTATCATGCTACCGCATGTGAATTTTTTGTTATTTTCCAAGCTACGAACTAACTGGCTTTTTTATTTAACGCTTCTTTTGCCTGAAGCTCGGCGTTTGCCAGATTCAGCACACCATGCGGTTCACTGAGATAAAGAATGCAACTGCAGCGCAGCAAAGAGGCGAAATTGGTGACATCACCATTAATGTCCAGCGCTTCATCGTAAAGTGTTGTCAGGAACTTACCGGTATTCATCCCTTGCGAACCGGCAATGTGGTCGATGATTTGCCAGAATTTCTTTTCCAGCCGGACGCTGGTGGAATGGCCGCCCAGCCGGACTGAACGGGATAACATTTCATAGTTGGCGGGATCCTGCCCTGCAAATATGGTACACATCTTTTTTAACCTTTGCGCAACATTTCGCATTGAGCTTATCCGAACATTCACCCTATCACCAACTCACAAATGAGACATACGCAGCGGTTATGAACTTTTGAAATGTTATTTCAAGATTAAGAACCCCGCTTGTGTATTTATTCAGGCACGCAGGTCATCCCATTCCGGATGCTTTTCCATGTAATGGACGATGTAGCTGCAAACCGGGACAACCTTGACACCTTTATCCCTGATAAAACCCAGTGTAGTTTCCATCATAATGCTGCCCACTCCCTTACCACGCAGTGCCGGCGGCACTTCGGAATGCACCAGTTGCCACGCCGCTCCATCTTGGCGATATGTCACCTTCGCCTGGTAGCCTTGTTCAATATCAATGAGAAGGGTTCGCCCTTCGTGATCGTGGTGCAACGTGTATCCGTTAACTGTGAATTCTTCCATCTTAATTTTCCTTATCGTTATTCGGGTCATGTTTCCCAAAACACAAAATGACACCTGAAAGCCAGTTTAAAGACATTTTAGTGAAGCACACCAATTAGCCCAAGCACTTCACAGAACCTGACCCGGATATTGGCGCGAAATGGCGGGTATGGCCTTAGCTTGGATTTACCCTTGACCTCATCAGGAGTTCAACATGGAACAGACGGTATCAGCAAGCGGAACCTGCCTGTGCGGACATGTCAGGATCACGGCGAATGAGCTGGAATTGGATATCAGCGCCTGCCACTGTCACACCTGCCTGAAATGGAGTGGTGGCCCTGATTTTGCGGCACTGGCAAGAGACGGTATATGTATTGAAGGCAGCGAATACGTGGGTATTTACACGTCGTCTTCACGAGCTACCAGGGCATTTTGCAAAGAGTGCGGTACCCATTTGTATTTCCACGATACCGAAACAGGCGAGCACTACTTGCCGGTTTCATTGTTTGATGATGTTGACCCGCGCACATTTACCCTGGTTTCGGAGCTTTTCATTGATAAACGCCCACCCTATTACGCACTGGCGAATCCGGTAAAACAGGTGACAGCAGAAGAATACGATGCTGAACAAATTGCCCGGTGCGGGTAAAAATAACGGTCTCCGGGTTCGGTAACCCGGGGGCTACCCTACCTTCCGGTGCTCCCTGAGAAGCGACCCTGCCAGCTCAAAATCGAATTCATTGATGGCATCAGCCAAGGGTTCGAGCCTGGCAGCGGTATCCCTGTCTACCTGCCCATCAATGCCGACATCGCAGTCAGTGCTTCACTGTCAAAGTCATCCAGCAACAGTGATAGCTTGTCCAACTCTTCCCCAAGCTCCCGATTTGTTAAGACACTTATCGGCTCTTCAACCTGTTCAGTGCTTTCCAATTGACGGTTCAGGCTACTGAGCATCGCCACCAATTGGTCGCACACTTGCTCGGCAAGATTGGGGACGTCATTATCGCTTTGATCGCGAACAGCCCGTTCAAGCTCCCCCGCTAACCGGGCAATATCTTTTGCGCCAAGTGTTCCTGCGCTCCCCCGCAGCGTGTGGGCTTCACGCTCTGCCGTCTTTCTGTCGCCTTGCTCCCAGGCTGCGCTGAAACGGGTGTTAAATGCCCCCTGGTAAGAGGAAAAACGGCGAAGGAGGTCAAGGTACAATGCCTTATCCTGCTGGACCGTTTCCATGCCCCGGATCTTATCCAGGCCTTCTACCTCCAACTCAATGTCAGTCGGAGGTACACTCTCTACCAGAACAGGTTGCGACGTTTCACGTTTCACAGGCTTTAACCATTTACCGAGTGTGCCAAAAAGCTCGCCGACATCTATCGGCTTGCCGATAAGATCATTCATCCCGCAATTTAAGGCCCGCTCTCTGTCACCGGCCATCACATTTGCCGTCATCGCCAGAATCGGCAGTTTGTCAAACTCAGGCAGCGCCCGAATTTTTTCTGTCGCGGTATAGCCGTCCATCACCGGCATCTGGCAGTCCATCAGTACGCCATCAACCACCAGCCCGGCAGTCAGTTTGTTTAACGCAACCTGACCGTTTTCTGCCAGAATCACGCTGATATTCCGGCGCTTTAGAAGCTCAAGGGCAAGCTGTTGGTTAATCTCGTTGTCCTCAACCAACAAAACAGTGGTACCAGACAGATCAACCTCATCCTGCGGTACTTTTGGCGTAGTGCCCTGATGTCCGGCTCCTGGAACACGCCATCATCCAACTGTTTAAGAAGTTTCGCCATGCAACCTGGCGTCACCGGCTTCGCCACAACACGGACACCGCTAAATCCGGCTTCTCTCAGTTGCAGGAGCAATTCACTGGTATCGAATGCGGTTGTCATCACGACATCCGGCATATTTTCCCCGCCAAACTTCTCGCGGATATCTTTCAGCGTCTCCAGTCCGTTTTTACCGGGCATATCCCAATCCAAAAAGATCAGCTGGTAAGGTACATTGTGGGAGATTGCTGTACGCATCTGTGACAGGGCATCCTCGCCGCTCAATACTCCGTTCACCTCGCTTCCGAGTGCGATCAGGATTTTGCGCATAACATCCTGGGCTGTGTTGTTGTCATCGACCACCAGCACTTTGTACGTCTCTTTCGTGATTGTGTGGCTGCCAAACAGGCTGGTAACGTTATCAGCAATGCCAAACCGGGCGGTAAAGTGGAAGCTGGAGCCTTTGCCCTCCTCACTTTCAACCCATATCTCGCCGTTCATCATTTCCACCAGCTTGGCGCAAATTGCCAGCCCTAACCCGGTTCCACCGTATTTTCGTGTCGTTGATGAATCAGCCTGCTCAAAGGAGCTGAACAGCCTTTCCCGAGCTTCCGGGCTCAAACCGATGCCGGTATCTTTCACAGTGAACTGCAAGGTCACCGATTGATCATCGTTTTGCGTTACTTTCACACCAACCAGGACTTCACCCTGATTGGTGAACTTCACGGCGTTGTTACCAAGGTTGATGAGTACCTGCCCAAGCGCAGAGGGTCACCTTTTAATGCACCGGGTATATCTGTATCCATATCCAAAAGCAGTTCCAAGTGCTTTTCCCGGGCGCGCATACCAATCAGACCAACAAAGTGATCAAGGACATCCTGAAGCTGGAACTGGGTATATTCCATATCGAGTTTTCCGGCTTCGATTTTAGAGAAGTCCAGAATGTCATTGATAACCCCAAGTAAAAGCTCTGCACTGCTGTTAAGTTTGCTGATGTAGCTTTGCTGTTGGCTGTTGAGTTGGGTTTGCAACGCCAGGTGGCTCATCCCAAGGATGGCGTTCATTGGGGTACGAATTTCGTGGCTCATGTTGGCGAGGAAAGCCGATTTAGCAAGCGTTGCTTTCTCTGCCACATCCCGCGCTTCCTCAAGATCTGACTGCAACTGTTTCATGCCGTCGATATCCAGGTGGATACCCAGAAGACGGACCGCGCGGCCATTGCCGTCCCGTTCTGTCGCCTTACCGGAACTCATGATCCACTTCCAGTTACCGGATTTGGTCCGCATCCTGAATTCAGCCTGAAAAGACTCGGTTTCCCCGCGCATGTGCAGGGTAAGTGCCTCCCGGACGGCATTCAAATCATCAGGGTGGACCAACTGATGCCAGCGCTCTACGGTAAGCGGGAATTGCTCATTCAGCTCTTCGAGCGTAAAGCCCAGCATGGACGCCCAGATGTCATTGGTCACTAATTCATTAGTATCAGTATGCCAATCCCACATCCCGGCATTGGAGCAGAACATGGCCAGATTAAGGCGTTCTTCACTGAGCTCCAACGCCTGTTGGGTCTCTTTCATGGAAGTGATGTCAACCGCCACCCCACCCATTGCCATCAGGTCTCCGTTGGCATCCCTGATAGCGAACTTGTGCTGGACATAATCACGGAGGTCGCCACCACCCAACGCGAAATTGTCCTCGTAAACCATCGGCTGCATGCTCAGCATCGCTTTGTTATCCGTCAGGCCGGTTTTATGGGCAATTTCCGACCCGAACAACGTTACATCCTGCGAACCGATAGCCTGGGATTCCTCGATACCCGTGAGCGCACACCATGTGTGGTTAACAAGCATGTACCGCCCTTCCGGGTCTTTGATATACGTCAGCGACGGCATGTTATCCAGAAACTCTTTAAACAGTCGCTGGCTCTGCGCAAGCTCGCGCTCTGCTTTTTTCACCTGGGTAATATCTTCCAGTGCGACGGCGACATCCCCGTCTGGCTGAGCGGAGAGAGGGAAATACTCAGCCAGATGATCTCTTCATCCGGCCGCCGGATGCCTATTTCCGCGTTGAGGATGGTCTCTCCCTTGTGAAGCGCTCGGAAGATAGGATGATGTTCCACCGCCATTGAGGAACCATCGGGGTTATAGGCACGCCAAATCTGCAGCCTTTCCTGCAAGGATTCCGTACCGTCTGCCCGGATACGCAGGATGTCCCGCGCTATCCGGTTACCCTGGAGTATGACCCCGGCCCGGGACACCATCATTATGCCTACCGGCAACGCGGTAAAAAGTGATTTCAGTTGTTGCTGGGATCGCCGAAGCTGTTCCTGATACCGGGTGACTTCGGTGACATCCCGCATCATGCAGACAAAGGCACTTCGCCCTTCCACTTCAATTGGAGCGAGTGTCACTTCCGCTATCCAGTGCGCGTCGCTGCGTGTCAGGTCAACATTGAACCGCGTAGGCAGCCCTGAATACCGGGCCTTGGTAATGTTTGCCCTTATCATGGTCACGCTGTCCCGGCTTGGCTCAATATTGTCAAAAGACAAACTGGCATCATCCAGCCTTCGGCCTATCAATTCCGACGCATGTTCAAATCCGAACAACGAAACCAGCTTCGGGTTAACTTCAATAAACCCGTTTTCATCAATAAGCCCGAGCCCCTCAGACGCATTGGTGAATATGTTGGCCAGAATCAGCTCTTGTTGTTTTTGGGCGGTAATATCACTGGACACCCCACCCAACGCGTAAATCTGGTTTTTTTCGTCCCGAATAGGAACTTGTGTGTAAGGAAACTGCGGTGCTGCCCATCGGCTGTCACCACTGATTCTTCCACCACCAACGACGTTTCTTTGTCGAACAGTTCCTTGTCGCTGCGGCTTAGCTGTTCCAACAATCGGTTTGTGCTGTTGATGGATGCATCCACTTTTCCCAGCACGTCTTCCTTACGGACATTGAGCGCTGTTTCAAAACTTCGGCTGACCAGAAGGTACCGCCCGCTTTTATCCTTGATAAACGCAACCGCCGGAGAGTTGTCCAGAAAATCCTGAAACAATTGCTTGCTCTGGCGAAGCTCCCGGGTAGCAATTTTAACTCGTTCGCGAATCCGGGTGTTGGTGCCCAAAAGCATGCTGAATACTAAGGCCAGCAAACAACTGAAAGCTATGCCGCCAGCCAGTGTAACGGTCGCCAGGGAGTAATCCGGTCCGCCATTGAAGCGCTTGGAAATCTGCCAGTGAAGTTCAACATCGGCGTAGCCAACGCGCATTTTTTCACTGACGGTAAACTCAACCGGTTCATCAATAGAAATAGGGTTCAACTCAGTCAGCAGGTTCGAATCAAGGTAGTTGGGCGTAATAGATATGCCCACGCCCAAACCGTCTGAGCGCATAAAGAAAATCAGGCTTTTGAGCATGTTGACCAGCTCAATCTCCCCACAATGGCGATATTAGGGTTGGAAGGCAGAGCCAGGGCAAGATAGCTTTTTTCCCCGTCAATCGCCGGGGACATAATCCAGTCGTTAGCCAGAAGAGAGGCTTCTGACAACGCTTCAGAGAGAATGGGATCAGCGGGCATCCCCTGCTCAGGTTCGCTGCCAAAAGAGGTGATGTGCTGCAATTTCCACTTACTGCCGTTTCGAACATAAATTGCAGTGGAAGAGAGAAAATGGAACTTTGACCGCGATTCGAGCCCTTCTATCGCATCGATAAATTGGTATTCCGACACATTTTCATTAGTGCCCACCAATGCAGCAAGGCCGGATAGTGTGGCGTAACTGCCTTCAAGCCAGCGAAGCCATTCCAGGGAAATAAGCACGATTTGCTGTGATGAGGCGTTTTTCCAGTTAACTTCTGCTCTTTTTTCCAGGTAAGAGGAGATGGAGTAACTTGCCAGGCAACCCGCCAATAATACGAATAAAAAGCGGACCAATCCTTTGCTGCCTGCCATTTAAACAACCCCTGATAACTGTTTATTACTCCAAAGCGTAGCAGAATGCACGACAGTCAAGTGTTGTTTCAATGGTGTGCTTCGCAAAAATTAACCGGATGTAAAATCTCTCAAAAATAGACACATGTACCATACTCAATGACAGTAGTTTCATATGAAAGGAGCTGTCATGCGTTCGATTGCATTACTATTTATTGCTTTGCTTTCCCTTCCGGCAGGGCATGTTTTTGCGCATTCCCACGCTGATGCGATTGACAACCTGGAAATCGATATTTGGGAACCTCCATTTCAAGGCGCTGATAAAGCCAGATCAGCGAGTTACACCTTCCTTGATAAACCAGCTAAGAAGTGGCGTATTTGCGCAAGTATTCCGCACTTAAAAGATGCCTACTGGCTGGCGGTAAATTACGGGCTTGTGCACCGCGCATCCGTTTTAGCGCTCAAAATGGAGATTTTTTCAGCCGGGGGTTACGACAAACTGGAAAGGCAGCGACAGCACCTGGAGGATTGCCTGCGTAAAGACGTCGATGCCTGATTGTTTCAGCTGTCTCTACGACAGAACTCAACGACATTTTTGATGCCTACCGCAAAGCCGGGAAGCCAATTATTGACCTGATTAACGGGATTGATTCCCCTTCTATCTCCGGCCGGGTAGCCGCTGATTTTTCAGAAATGGCGCAAAACGCCGCCAGCTACATCACCCGTATGGATAACGCCGAGAACACAAACGTGCTGTGGTTGCCTGGCCCAAAAGATGCCGGCTGGAGCAAGGTTGGGGACAAAGCGTTTAAAAATGCGTTAGCACCCTTTGGCGTCAATATAACCAAGACGCTTTGGGGAGATACCGGCTTTTATACCCAGTACAACCTCATCAAAGAGGGGCTGAATCAAACCCCGAAAATCGATTTTATTGTGGGAATGCCGTCGCCGTTGAAGCTGCGTTAAAAGAAGTCCGTAAACGTGAAAACACCCCGCCGGGAATTATCTCCTACTATTTCTCGCCCGGCGTATACCGGGCCATGCTAAGGGGCTATGTGCAGGCATCCCCGACAGACAACCCAGCTTACCAGGCACAATTGGCTGTAGATCTTGCCGTGAAGATACTGGAAAAGCACCCCGATACTCCAACGCACATCAGTGCCAAAGTGGAGTTGCTCACCGACCAAACAATAAGGGATGCAAACCTGGATGGCAGTCTTGCTCCCCCGGGGTTTGTTGCCTCGTTCAGCGTAAACTGATGTCACGATACGAAAAAACCGGATTATCAAATCCGGTTTTTTGGCTTAAATACAACGAGGCCCCCCTCCAACACCACCTTACACTGAAGTGTCAACCATTGAACTGAATGTTCACATCTCTGATTTTCGGCAGTGCTTTAACCAGTGCGTCTACCACTTCAGGGTCGAATTTGATCCCGGCCCGGTCTTTTATAAATTCGACCGCATCATCAATATCCATCAATCCGTCTTTGTGGCGTGATGACGTTATGACATCAAATACGTCTGCCACGCCTACAATCCGGGCAGACACCGGGATTTCATCCCCCTCCAGGCCAACCGGGTAACCGGAACCATTCCAGCGTTCGTGGTGATACATGATGATCTCACGCGCCATATTGAAAAGTGTCGACGAGAAATTTCCGATAATTTCCAACCCAATATCCACATGGCGTCTCATTTGGATCATCTCATCATCGCTGAGCTTTCCCTGCTTTTGCAGCAAGGAATCTGGGATACCAATCTTGCCGATATCATGAAGTGTTGCTGCGCTGAAAATACATTCGCAGAAGTCTTTGCGCTCGCCCATTTCTTCTGCAATTAAATTGGCGTACCAGCAACCCGCATGACATGGAAACTGGATACATCGTCTTTGAGGCTCGACACCCGGGCAAGGATATGCACCATCTGGAGAAAGTTGTCGTTAATCTCAGACGTGCGCTCATCCACCATTTTTTCTAGCGTACGCGCTGGTCATACAGTGCCAGGTGGTTGTTTACCCGCGCTTTGACAATTACTGAGCAGAACGGCTTGGTGATGTAGTCGACCGCACCAAGCTCCAGGCCCTTTTTTTCTTCGTCCTGGCCCGATTTAGCAGTAAGAAATATAACGGGAATATGAACTGTATCCGCTGAAGCCTTGAGCGCCTTACAAACTTCGTAGCCATCCATTACCGGCATCATGACATCCAACAGGATGATGTCAGGCTTGTTTGCAGAACGGGCAATTTTCAGGGCTACATCTCCGCTCAACGCCGCCTTAACCCGGAATGTATCACCCAATATGCTCTTAACTATCGCAATATTGTCTGAGGCGTCATCGACAACCAGGACAACCGGTTTTTCTTTGTTCATTCAGACCAAATACTCCAGAAATCCCAACACTTAAATTTAGCTTAGCAGTGATGGTCTCATCGGTAAGAAATCTGATTCTTATTAGGTCTGTGGAATGAATATTTGTGACAAACCTCCGGCGGGATTGACCAATTGGATAAACACTTCGGTCGGGAATGCGTCATTTCAACCTGCCGGAGAGGCCAGCTTTCATCCTAACGGCATAAGAGAATGTCTGTTTTTTGGTAATTCGAAGGCAAAAAAAGCTGGTTTTCACCAGCAATAAAGTTAAACGGTATTTGCAGAAACGTCACCGTCGAGGAATTCGGTAACATTTCTATTTACGATGATCTAAAGCCAGCGATCACTGTCAATACAAATTTCTGTGCTGGAGGAGACTATCGACTCAACGTATTATTGGGAGAGATTTTTTTAATTGCAGATCCTCATGAAAGAAAACCTAGCTGCACTGGTGACAGAGAGCCGTAACCCGGCCAGTCTTCAAATCGATACGTTAGATTCACAAGCTATTCTCTCTATCATTAACCGCGAAGATACCTTGGTGGCGCAAGCTGTTGCTAAGAGCATTCCACAGATTGCCAGTTGCGTGGATGCCATTACTGAAGGTTTTGCATCCGGAGGCCGGCTGATTTACGTCGGCGCTGGTACATCTGGCCGGCTTGGGATTCTGGATGCAAGTGAGTGTCCACCAACATACGGAACCCCGCCAGAACAAGTGGTTGGCGTTATTGCTGGGGGGAAGCAGGCCGTTTTCAGCGCGGTTGAGAATGCCGAAGATAACCCGGTAGCCGGCCGCGACGATCTCAAAGCTCTCAATATCAACAAGCATGACGTGGTGGTTGGCATCGCCGCAAGTGGCCGCACACCTTACGTGGTGGGAGCGATGGATTACGCACGGTCTCAAGGTGCCAGAGTTGGTGCTATTTGCTGTAACGCTGAATGCGTCATGGCTGATAACGCTGACTTCCCGATGGTTGCCGTTGTCGGCCCGGAAGTTGTTACCGGTTCATCCCGGATGAAAGCGGGTACTGCGCAAAAACTCATCCTGAATATGCTGACAACAGCCGCCATGATCCGTAGCGGAAAGGTGTATGGCAACCTGATGGTGGATGTTGAGGCAACTAACGCCAAACTGCGTGAACGCCAGGTTCGCATTGTCATGGACGCGACAGGTTGTGACGAAGATCAAGCCTTGGGCGCATTGTCTTCAACAGGGCTTCACTGTAAGACAGCAATCCTTACAATACTCGCCGATTGCAGTCCCGAAACAGCACGGGAAGCACTGGCCAGCCATAATGGATTTGTTCGAGCGGCACTGAAGGCACTGCTATGACTGTAAGGCGACATGTTCGCCTTGTGAACAAATCCCGCCGGGTTTGCCGAAACATCGTTTACCCGGCTTTATCGTGTCAGTTGAGTTGTATGAAACTTTTAAAAGCCACTTGCCTTGGGCTCGTGTTCACCCTTGCCGGATGCCACAATACTGTTAATGCTCAGGCACCCGTCACACCCCAGATAAACCCGCCTGTTTCAAACCACCAGCATTCGGATAACAGCGTTCCAGACGTGCCGCAAACTGATATACCGCTTCTGACACAAATCCCGCCGCCCATTTTGCAGGGTAAATGGTATAAACCACCGGTAATGTCGACCTGGCATTGGCAGCTACAAGGTCAGCTTGATACGGATTACGCCGTTGATATTTACGACATCGATCTTTTGGATACACCCAAAACCACCATCCAATCCCTCCAGCAACGTGGTAAACGCGTTCTTTGTTATTTTTCTGCCGGTACGTACGAAAACTGGCGAGCAGACGCTCCTCAATTTCCTGCAAGTTCTCTTGGCAAACCCCTGGCCGACTGGGAAGGTGAGCGCTGGCTGGACATCCGGAACCCGGATATTCGTCCGATACTCTTAAAACGGTTAGATTTGGCTGCATCCAAAGGCTGTGACGGTGTCGAGCCGGATAACGTCGATGCCTACGCCAACCCTTCCGGTTTTCCGCTGACCTATCAGGATCAAGTTACTTTCAATCGCTGGCTGGCAAACGAGGCGCACAACCGCTCGATGGCTGTCGCTCTGAAAAACGCAGTCGGACAGGTTCCAGATCTGGTGAATTATTTTGATTTGGCTGTCAATGAATCGTGTTTTCGCTATAAAGAATGCGACCGGCTGAAAAGCTTTATCGATCAGGGCAAACCGGTACTCCATGTGGAATACCCGTTCAAAAAACTGGATACCGAAGATGAGCGCACCATATTTTGTCAACAGATGCAGGACAGGCAGTTCAGCAGCCTGATTCTAAACCGCAAACTGAACGGCAGACAGCGCTACAGTTGTCTCTGAAGCCAAACCCGGCTTGCTCTGTCTGTCAGCAAGCCGGTTGGTATTACCCAAACTGCGCCAATGCCGCACGGAAAGGGGGAGCCAGATGGTCAGGAACAATACGGCCAATGGATACCGAATCGCACTGCTGAAACCGGCAAAACTTTTCAAGCTCGGAAACAAAAGCGGAAATGAGGGCATCAGGGTCAAGGTCTTGATGGTCTAAATACAGGCTTTTTATTTCCAGATGACACGTCTTTCGGTGCGCTTTGCAATCCATTCGCCCGATAAACTCATCCTTGTACAACAAGGGGAGACAAAAATAGCCAAATTTGCGTTTAGCTTCCGGCACATAGCACTCAATCTGATAATCAAACCGGAACAATGAATGTAAGCGTTCACGTTGGATAACACAGTTATCAAACGGAGAAAGAAAGGCCATCCTATGACTCACGCGAGGCGCTTTCTGCTCTAATGCTCCGGTCTTGATAAAAAAGCTTTCACCGGTATCGAGCTGGACCTCCTCCAACACCTTCTCACTCAGCATCTCATCGGTCAGCGATTTTACCGCCTTTCTCAATGCGTTGTTTCGGCGAAGGTAAGTCAGGCCTTTCAGTGATACCACACCATGACATCGCAAGTGCTGGTTTATCAAGTGCTGTGCGAACTCGCCTGTACTTGGCACATCGGTATTTACACTGTCCGGCAGGACCCGTTCAGTGAGATCATAGGTTTTCTGGAACCCCTCCCGGTCACAAACCATCAGCTCTCCTTCCATATAGAGCTGTTCCAGCGCCTTTTTCGCCGGTTTCCAGTCCCACCAACCGGCACGCCTGGTATCAGGGTTTTCAATATCCCGGGAGCGCAGTGGACCGTCTGAACGGATTCTTGCAAGAAGCTCTGTCATCAGCTTTCGGTCGCAATCTCTGTACCAGTGCACTTGCCCGTCCCGGATGGCGTGTTTATATGGCAAGGAGAAGCGAAAATCGTCTATTGGCAGAAAGGCTGCAGCATGAGACCAGTATTCAAATATGTCACGATTTAACAGCAGTCGGTTGATGATTTGATTGTTGAAATTTGGCACCCGGTTATAAAGGACATGATGGTGCGCCCGCTCCACGACAGAGATAGTATCTATCTGGATGTAACCGAGGTGCTCAATGGCCTTGCGCGAACCGGCAAGGCCAGTACCAAAAGGGTTGGTTTGCAGCAACCCTTGGGATGCAAGAGCAATTCGGCGGATCTTTGCCCTGTCTTTGCGGTTCTTTAGCTGTATCATCCTGATCCCTTTCCGCGCTTGCGGTGCTGTCGCTAGTCATCCTCCGGCGGCGGAAAATGTACCTGTTTACCCTCACCGGTCAACAATGAGATTTCCGTTGGTACGCCGTCATCACCAATTCGCACTTCACCGATTGCTGTCGAGTTTACCAGCCGGTTGCCGCCCGGTAAGTCCGGGTCGCGTTTCAGGACTTTCATTCGCTTTCGCTTGGTGAACAGGTTTAGCGGGGAATAAGGTGCGTAAAGTACCCGGTCAGCCCACTCACAAACCCGCAGCAGTTTTTCCGGGAAGGTGTTTTTAATCCCGCTGCAGCAGATTTGATAAATGTGTGGACTGTTACGCCGAAAACGCAAACGGATATCGTAGGCAAATGAGTAGTGCACGTCCCCAGACAACACAACAAAGTTGGTCGGTGTCTTGGTATGGGTAAAGATGCTCAGCAATGTATTTGCCGAGCCAGGGTGCGCCATCCAGTTCTCCGCATCCACCATTAGCGGTTGCCCGCACCAGGTGAAAACCCTCTGAATCGCCTCAATAAACTTCACGCCGAACATTGGGGTCGCCGAGACCACAATGACCGCTTGCTCCCCGATAGTCGCCTGTTGAAACGCCATCAGGGATTCCCAATCCATCAAGCCGGACGGTTTGTTCATCTTGGATTCTGACTGCCAGCGTTGGTCCGGGTGTCCATCACCAGTATTTTCGGTGAGGTTTCCACCGCATAGTGCCAGTGGTTAAAGTGGTAAAGCGTATCGATAAGTTGATGGTGATGAGCAGAAGACGCAAACCCCTCCTGACCTTCCGAATAGATGCTGCCTGCCATCTGCTCCCAGTCGTCAGGGAAGTTTTCCGGGGCGTTCCCCCACCCTTGGCACAACCAGTAAGCCAACAGGCCATTTCCAATAATTATGCGGGAGAAAGGGTGCGAATATGCGGCCTGCTCCCAGCCAACAGTCAGGTTCCAGTCGTCAGTTACGTCATGATCATCAAAAATCATGTACGTCGGTAGGTGCGCGAGAATCCGGCGCACGTTAGAAAGCCCGGCAACGAATGTATCGAGGGCCTCTTTTTCTTCGGTCCACCGTGCTTTTTCCGTTTCCGTCAGAAATTGAGGGGGTGTCAGATCGATATTTTCCCATCCGGCTGGAGACCACACCAAACAGTACATCCCAATGAATTCAGCCAGTGAAATCAGGTGGTTGTCACAGTCTGTTGAGGTGAACACCGGTTGCGCCCGCCATTTCATGGCACGCTTTTCAGGAACCTTACTCACCGGCAAAATGCTTTGCGACCGTAGAGGTTGCCAACAGCATGACGTAGTGAAACAGTATCCTCGACGCAGGCATCTGGAAAGGTTTCTTCAAGCAGCCCAAACTGTTCCCCGAATTGCTGGATTGCGCCTAAAAGAGGGCCGGCAACATGATCGGCATAAATCTGGTCTCCACTCATCACCAACGCACAAGGGCGTTCACTAACAGTCAGCCCGGAAAGCTTTTGATCTGCGGCTACCAGGCTGTCAGCCCCCGAATGGGTGGGATTTCGGCAAGAGCCATGCATCAGGTAATTGGCCCGGGAATGAATAGAGAACCCTACCCGTTTCTCGTTCTCATACAGAAGGTCCGGCATCAGATCTGACAGGTTACCGTCAGAGGTCTCAAGATCATATTCAAGCGCTGTGTCTGACGGGAATTGCGCTTTCAGCGTCACTAGACAAACCCAGCACTACGGCCCATCCGGACCTGACGCCCTTGGCTAAGAGGCATATCAGCCACCAGCATCCCGTCATGGTATACCGCCAGTTTCCCGTTCAGGGGTTCACGGGAGACATACCAGACCGTCACCTCTGAAGGAGAGACTTTTCGAAGAATAGGCCCGGCTAATATGGCCGGCAATGAAGAGTAAGTATTCGCTTGTTTCTGCACGTCGTTATTTTCAATTTCAGCACCTGATTATGCCTGAACCTTAACCTAAAACGCCTGAATCCAAAATGAATCAGGCCTCAAATTATCCTCAAGCTCAATATATTGTCTGTTTTGGTACCAACCGGGGCAAAAGCCAATTTATCCCCCGTCAGGCAATATGTGCGTATTTACATCAACAAACAGGCGATAATCAACCACTTGTCTATACTTAGCGATAGTTGCCTCAATCAAATAACATCGCTCCATAAATAATACACAACAAGCGAATGGATCGTTGATGCAACCTCAAGGACGATATTTGACTGGCTGACGTTACGGGAAAGAACATGCGGACATTTAAAAGCACGTTTATTGTACTTTTCTCCCTGATGATTTTTTTTACTGTCGCCATGACAGTCACGGCTTTGTTATCCACTCAAAAGCTCAGTGAGGACAGAAACGGACACAGCGAACTCTCTTCTTTCTACCGGCTTTCCCATGAAATAAGACAAAGCTCCGACCAACTGACGAAGTTTGCCCGCGCCTACGCCACAACCGGTGATGAAAAATGGAAACGACTTTATTATCGGGTGCTGGATTTACGCAATGGAAAGTTCTCCCTCCCGGAGAATGCTCACTACGACTACTGGGATCAAGCATCCAAACAACATTCCCTTTTTTCGGCTTCCCCCAATCCCAACGGCGGTCTTTCGCTTATCGAAAAAATCAACCAATCACCCATGAGTGTTGATGAAATTGACAAGCTGACCCAGGCACTCAGTCTTTCAGAATCACTGGTAAATCTTGAAGTCGAAGCATTTAACATCGTCGATGAACTTAAAAAGCAACAGCTTCCTTTCTTTGCCGATAATGCCGGGCAAGCCCTGCTGTACAGCGAAAAATATTTTAATGAAAAAGCCAAGATCATGTCGTCGATTGCAGCGGCACATAACCAGATAACCTCAAGAATAAACTCCCATATTCACTCGGTTGAATACAGTGCACATCGCCTGGAACTAATGGAGCTGTCGCTTGCCGGGCTGCTCCTCATCACTATCGTCACGTCATTTACCAAGCTCCTCGGGCAATTCATCATTCCGATGAGCAGCACACTGCGAAAGGTTGTCTCCCACGTTGAAAAAGATGACTTCAACTTTACCCTCGACAGTTCAAAAGGCGGGGAAATCGGCCATTTTGCCAACTCGCTGAATTCAGTTTTTCAGCGCATTTCATTGCAGCTTTCAAGAAACACCGTCCTGAAGGATTTCAACATCGTGCTCCGCAATGCCCAGTCAACAGAGCATGTCTGCAATGAAGTCACTCGCTTTCTCGCCGAGCGGCTGGATGTGGCGCAAACCGGCATTTACGTCAATGACGGGGAAAAACTCGTCCGCATGTCCGGAATTGGCTACGGCGATGCCGCTCCCGATACTTTCCTCTCCCCGACATCGACCCAGGTAAGCATCCTAAACGGCGGGCAATACCATGCAATCCGCCACCTAAAGGGGGCTTACGTGGTTCCGGTCAACGGTGGCCGGCTTTCCCTGGAGGAGGTGCATTACTTTCCGCTTCATGTAAATGGCAAGCCCGTTGCCCTGCTGGAAATGGGAACCACCCAGCCACTGACAGAAGACAAACATGCTCTGCTGCTTGAAATGCTGGAAGACTTGTCTGTCAGCATCCAACTGACACTGAATGCGGAAGTTCAGCGAAAGGCCGAGCAGCGCGCGCTGGAACAGTCTCTCCTTAACAAAGAAATTCTGGATGCAACTCCCAACCCGATGTTTTGTCTGGACACTGACGGCCGCTTCCTGAATATCAATATGAAGTTTGCCGAACTGCTCGGTATGTTCGAAGTAGATATTCTCGGTGCAACGCCCTTCGATATTTTGCCGGAAGACACGGCAAAGGCACTGATGGAATCCGGCACTGCGTTGATGGAGAACCCGGGAAGCCATGACTTTGAAGTCCAGCTCTGCCAACAGGATGGGACAGTGCGCGACATGCTTGTCTATGAGGCAACGTTCCACGCAGCAGACGGATACGTTGGTGGCATTGTAGGCATTTTGCTCGACCTGACTGAACGCAAAAAGATGGAAAATGCGCTCAGGAAAGCCAAAAATGCCGCAGACGATATGAGCCGCACCAAGGACGAATTCCTTGCCAATATGAGCCATGAAATCCGAACCCCGATGAATGCGATTATCGGTATGGCCCACCTGACCCTTGGCACGGAACTTAATACAGAACAGCATCGGTATGTCAGCCGGATTAACGATTCTGCGAAGAACCTGCTTGGTATCATCAACGATATTCTCGACTTCTCAAAAATCGAGGCGGGTAAACTGGAAGTGGAGCACATAAACTTCCAGCTTGAAGAGGTCATGGACAACCTGGCAACGGTTATCAGCTTTAAAGCCCAGGAGAAGTCCCTCGAGTTCCTGTTCGATATCGACCCGACGATTCCAACAGGCTTAGTAGGTGACCCGCTGCGTATGGGGCAGGTTCTCATTAACCTTTGTGGGAACGCAGTCAAATTTACTGACCAGGGTGAAATTGTTGTTAGCATCCAGCTCAAAGAACACCATGAAGATTCAGTGACGTTAGAGTGCCTTGTCCGCGATACCGGTATCGGCATACCGGAAGCGCAGCAGAAGAAACTCTTTGAAGCCTTTTCCCAGGCAGATGGCAGTATCACCCGCAAATTCGGCGGCACTGGGCTTGGCCTCAGTATCACCAAAAGACTGGTCGAATTGATGGGTGGCGACATCACGGTACAAAGCACCGAAGGCAAAGGGTCAACGTTCAGCTTCACCCTTGTATGCGGCCTTCAGGAAGCCCGGGTACGACAACAATACCGTCCGATTGCCAACCTGCGCGGTAAGCGCGTTCTCGTGGTGGACGACAACGATTCAGCCCGCGACATAATGGTCACACTCCTGAGCGCCATGCACTTCGATACCCGCGCAGTAAGCAGTGGGGAGGAAGCACTGGCAGAGCTGAATACCTCCCCGTATGACATGGTTTTCCTCGATTGGAACATGCCGGGTATCAATGGGGTAGACACCATGCGGAAGATTCGAAGCCTCAGTATATCCCCGCCACCCAAGCTCTTTTTGGTCACCGCTCACGGGCGGGAAGTTGGGATCCGAAATGGTGTCGACCAGTTGGCTGACGCCTTAATTATCAAGCCGGTCAACCCATCCAACCTGATAGATGCCATCATGGACAGTTACCGGTTGACACCTGTGAAACAGTTCCCTACTCCAATTAAGGAGAGCAAACCGGATTTCTCTGGGCACGCGGTGCTCGTGGTGGAAGACAACGAAACCAATCAGGAAGTGGCTAAAGGCATACTTTCCTCTGTGGGGCTGGATGTCAATGTCGCTTGTAATGGACAGGAAGCCCTTGAAATGTTGGAGATCCGAACATTCGACCTGGTCTTTATGGACATGCAAATGCCGGTAATGGACGGCATTACCGCAACCCACAAAATCCGTGAACAACCTCGCTTCGCCGACCTTACGATTATTGCCATGACAGCAAATGCCATGAAACAGGATATGGACCGCTGCATCGAAGCAGGGATGGATGACCACATTGCCAAGCCCCTCGATGTAAAGCTGTTGTACAGCAAAATCAGTCATTACCTGGATGCCAAAGCCAACACGGAAGGACAAAACCAATCAGTGCCTGCTGACTCCACCCAAGACAACATCACTGCATGGCCAGTGATTGACGGAATTGATTCTGAATCTGGAATCATGAGAGTTGGCGGTCAGCCAGATTCTTATTGGCATCTTCTGGAAAACTTCATATCCAGCCAAATCAGGGACTTGCAAGGGCTTCACCAGGATATAGAAAACGAATACTGGCAAGATGCGTTAGACAAGGTGCATACGCTGAAAGGCTCAGCAGCCAACCTTGGCGCTACCCGGGTAGAACAACTGGCGGAGATGTTGGAAACCTCCCTGGGGAACAATAAAGCACCAGATTCCACCATCATGGTTGACCTTATCAATCGGCTCGAGAACATTGATCAACAACTGGATACCTGGAAACAATCGGTCTACCACATTGAAGACACCCCGGCAGTCAAGCTGGACGCGGAAACACTCTACCATGCACTGACAGACAGCCTGCGGAATTTCGATATTGGCGCGATTGAGATTTTCCACCAAATCAAGCCGCTCACCGCATGGGAGCAAGAGGTATCAAGCCAATTGGAAGACGCCATCGATCATTTTGACTACGAGATAGCCAGCGAGATACTGAAAGGACTGCCGGTTCCTCGCAGTAACCGGCATGACGAAAGGTGATCCAGTCATGGGGATTACCTTTCTCTTCCCGCACCTTTTGAGATGTGAAAATAGTGCTTTAAAACGGACTCGGATATTCGGCAGTGCGAAATGAATCATATCAACCCGCAAGAATGCCCCGGTTATCAGTCCGATTGGCCTTACAGCAGAATTTTGTAAAGCTGAAGTGTCGGCATATCTTGCGCCGGCTCCACCAGCCCTGGTACGCCAGGCCGGCACCCTCCAGCACTTTCTGAGAAGCTTCGTTACCTACGTTAACAATCCCGAGTAACGCCGGGATATCCATCTCTTCTTTGGCCCATTTTATCGTTCCTGCCACTGCTTCGGCGGTCAGTCCCTGACGGTAGAAATCAGACAGGATGGCATATCCGATATCCGGGTGAGCCAGGTAGTCGCGCTTCACCAAACCACACATGCCAATAGGTTGTCCGGTTTGCTTCAGCTCCATACACCAAAGCCCAAAACCGTACTTTTCGTAGCTGGCCAAAGGCACGGTATCCAGATATTTAATGGCATCCTCAAGAGACTGGACGCCTTTGTCTGCAATGTTTTTAATGAAATCCGGCTCATTCAACAGCGTCTGGATAAACGCAGCGTCATTATGGTTGAAATTCCTGACAAGGAGGCGGGCTGTTTCGTAAATCTTGTTCATAGATTCAGCAAAATGGTATGGGAGGTGAGAACTACAAAATACGCTTATCCCCCGAAGACCTCAAGATCCGGAAATCGGCAATTTAAATTGGGTTTAGCAACAACCAAAAAGCAGAAAAAACAATGACTACGTTAAGAGGTGGTAATAGCAGCTCGGCTCCCGCTCTTCCATCAGACGCCACACTGCGGGGATCTCTTCAAGCTGAATAAAGCCTGTTTTTATTAACACCCGACCTGATGCCGGGTTCCGTTCCAGATGACGGGCAAATATTTCAGTTAAGCCAAGTTTTTCAATACTAAAGCGCGTTACCGCCACAACCGCTTCCGTAGCATAACCATTGCCCCAAAATGGCACTCCCACCCAGTAACCCAGTTCACCTCGGTTATGCTGAATACCGTGGATACCGATAGCACCGATTAGCTGGCTGGCATCAAACCGGTTAAAAACCCCATAAACCACCTCTTCCCTGCGCAACCAAGCGGAAGATGGGAAACAATCCACTGCTCAGCCAGTTCCAGACCATATGGATGAGGCACGGCCTCTGTGGTATCAGCAATCCGCCAGTCTCCAGCCAATTCTGCAACTTTTTCGGCATCTGCAAGGGTAAACGGGCGCAAAGTCAGTCGCTGGCTGGTTAATACGGGTTGTCGGCAGTCCATTCGCTCTCCGGATAAGTATGAAAACCCCTTTTTCAACCTACTATAGAGCAATCTTATGGCCCGGGTATTTCACTGTATTCAAGAAATTAGAACTAATTCACTGTTGACCGCGATTTAATATACCGGCTTTACCCAACCCGCCATCGAGTTGTTACAAACCGTGCTCCAGATTTAAAACATCTGTCTTCGTTTTTACACAGATTAAAATTTGAACTATTTTTATGACTGTGGACCACTTGCAGAGAAACTCAATGCGCAACGAGAAAGCCAGCCGACGGATATTGGTTATCGATGACTCAGAAGCCATTCTTCTGGTCATGAAAACCATGCTGAATGAGATTGGCTACCATGACATAACAACAACGTCATCATCGCAACGGGCCATGGACATGGTCTGTGAAGCGCCGGAGCATTTTTCAGTCATACTGACAGACCTCAACATGCCGGGTTTCGACGGCATGCAGGTGGTTAGGAAATTGGGTGAAGTCGGCTTTAGCGGGGCAGTTGGCATTATTTCAGAGATGGACAAGCGGATTGTTGAACTCGCTTGCGACATTTCGCGGCAACACAAGATATGTCTGGTAGGTAACCTGGCAAAACCTGTACAGCTGCCGGACCTCCGAAGGCTGTTTCAGAAAGTTGACCAGATAGAAGAGCGAAAATTCAGCCATTACCGCCCCTTAGAAAAAGAAGCCCTGATTGAAGCCTTAAACCTCAGTCAGGTGACGCCCTATTACCAGCCAAAGCTTGATTTGTGCACCAATAAAGTGACCGGAGTCGAAGTGCTGGCAAGAATAAACCGCCCGGGTCAGGTGGATGCCATGCTCCCCGGCAGGTTTATCCCAACGGCCATTAAGCACCAACTCATAGACCGCGTCACGTTCCAGTTGGTCGCCAAAGCCGTCGCCGACTACGAAAACCTGCATGAGACTTTCGGGGATCACATCAAGTTGTGCTTCAACCTCTCTCCTTCCCAACTTTCAGACCTCGGATACCCGGATGAGCTGGAAAACATGCTGGACCAGTACCGAATAGAGCGAAACAGAATAGTGTTGGAGATCACCGAAGAATTTGCGCTGAAAAGTGCCACCCAACTAGAGTCGTTAAACAGGCTCAGAATGCGAGGCTATGGTATTTCGCTGGATGACTTTGGTACGGGGTATACCAACCTTCAGCAACTGCGAAGCCTGCCGTTTACCGAGGTGAAGATAGACCGCACGCTGATCGACGGCATCCATAAAGACAAATTTTCACAGGTTGTGGTGCAGTCCCTGGTCGATATTGCGTCCGGCATAGGTATCGAACTCGTTGCCGAAGGCATCGAGAAAATGGCTGACTTTGAGTACCTCCAATCTCATTATCAGGCCATTACTATTCAAGGCTTTCTGCTTTGCAAGCCCCGGGGGCTGCAATCACTCAGTACCTGGCACAGGAGTTGGGTTTCAAACACTGCCTGACGTCCGCACTGGTTCAATGCTCCGTTTTCACTTTGCTCGTTTTCTGCTCACCATCACGGAAAGCGAGCTTTTTTTATCCGATTATTAACAAATGTTTGTTTCACAGACATTTGTTTTATCCAGAATCATACCTATCCGTATCTTGGGGAGGGAAACCCAATGACAGAACGCGAAACTGAGGTCCTGGCACTGGTTGCCAAATTCCCCACAATGCCGCAACAGGAAATGGCCGAAAAGCTGGGCATCAGCCGCAGCGCGCTTGCCGGACATATCATGAACCTTACCCGGCAAGGATATATTCAGGGAAAAGGCTATATTGTCGCGCCTTCGCGCTATGTTGCCGTTATCGGCGGAGCGAATATGGACATTTGCGGGCGCGCGAAAATTCCGCTCTCCGGTTCAGATTCCACACCAAGTGATATTTTTTCCGGATTTGGTGGTGTCGGCAGAAACATTGCTGAAAACCTCGCCAGGTTGGGTACGAAATGCCATTTGGTTACCGCAGTGGGCCGCGATATGTGGGGAGAGAAAATCCTCGAACATTGCCGGGAACTCGCTATTGATACCGGTGCGAGCCTGGTTGTTAACGGTGCCACCACTCTTGTTTTGTTTCCATACTAAACAGCGACGGCGAAGTCTCTCAGGCCGTCAATGACATGGCCGTACTGGAATACCTGACACCAGAAGCGCTGGAGAAATGCCATGGCACCCTCAGCCGGGCCAGCCTCATCGTGGTGGATGCCAATCTGTCGGATGCATCTTTGTCTTGGTTATTCTCTCGCTACAGTGATACGCCGATTTTTGCAGATACCGTGTCTGCAGCGAAATGCGTTCGCCTCAAGCCCCATCTCGCCAAAATAGACACACTGAAACCCAACCTGACTGAGGCAGCAATGCTTGCAGGGGTGCCACCTGAGAAATCAGGTGATCTCCCGGCACTTTCCCAAAAACTCCACACCTTGGGGGTACGCCACCTCGTTATCAGCCTTGGTAAAGACGGTGTGTGGTCAAGCATCAACGGAGAGGGCGTGCACATACCGGCCATGGACGGAAACGGAGCCAATGTTACCGGTTGCGGGGACGCGTTGATGTCAGCGATGGTACACTCCAGGCTTAAAAACTGGTCCAGAGAAAAATCACTCCGCTTTGGTGTCGCAGCCTCCAGCCTGGCGCGTGAAGCCGATACCGCCGTAAATCCCTTACTGTCTGAATCATCTGTATTTGAATGCCTGAAGGAGGCCTGTCATGAATAGTAATCCGTTTTTGGATATCGCACCGGAAATCGCCGGCGCACTGGCAGAAAACAGGCCGGTTGTGGCTCTGGAATCAACAATCATTTCCCACGGTATGCCCTACCCGCAAAACGTTGAAACTGCCCATCAGGTTGAAGCCGCGGTCCGTGAGAGAGGCGCTATTCCGGCTACGATAGCCATTCTGGGGGGGCGGCTGAAAATCGGGTTGACCGCAGATGAAATTGAAACGTTGGGAAAAGCCGGAACAGCCGTGACCAAAGTCAGTCGCAGGGATATCCCGTTTGTCGTTGCCGGTAAAAACCACGGAGCCACCACAGTAGCGGCAACCATGATCCTTGCAGCCATGGCCGGAATCCGGGTGTTTGCAACCGGGGGGATCGGCGGTGTCCACCGCGAAGCCCAGCACACTTTTGATATCTCAGCCGACCTTCAGGAACTTGCCAATACACCGGTTGCTGTCGTGTGTGCCGGCGCGAAGTCTATCCTTGACCTCGGTCTTACCCGGGAATACCTCGAAACACTGGGTGTCCCTGTGATTGGTTACCGAACGAAAATGCTCCCGGCTTTCTACACGGCTGAAAGCGACTTTGACGTGGATTACACCCTCAACACTGCCGAGGATATTGCCAACGTGCTGCACACCCGCGCATTGCTGCAATTGGATGGAGGCACCGTTATCGCCAACCCAATTCCTGCTGAATTTGCAATGCCCCGAGACACCATCGACAATGCCATTGAAAAAGCGTTGTGCGAGGCTCAGCCAATGGCATTGCCGGCAAATCAACCACACCGTTCCTGCTTTCCCGGGTTTGTGAACTTACGGGCGGAAACAGTCTCTCAGCCAACATCCAGTTGGTGCTGAACAATGCCCGACTTGCAGCAGATATCGCGCTACAGCTGTCAAAAATGTAAGACTTTCGTGCTCCGGTGCAAACCGGAGCCTCATAAGCCTTCCAAAAGATTTCCGACAAAACGAAATTCAAGGGATAACCCCTCCCCGGCAATCATCAAATCTCAATCACGAAACGACAATTTCCCCCTCAACAGTTGTAGCCTCAAAGAAAAAGAAAACTCCTAAATGAGGAGCCAAACAAAACACTTAACACCCCTCCCTATAACTAAAACAAGGCTAGGCTATGTTGGCATACACAATTTCGATGATCCTGTTCGGTCTTGGCGCTGCGATTGCTGCTATAACAGGTACAACACTGGAACAAAATGAACACATCTGGCTAAAAAGGGTGACTATCCGAGGCTGGGTAACAGTGCTGGCGACGGTATGCAGCATCATTTCAGGTATCAGTATTTATATTCACGCCAAACAGCAGGAAGACGGTTTATATCTTTTGGTTCAGGATCTTACCGAACAGCTCAATAAACAGGAATCCCGCAATAACCAGTTAGTCTACGTGTTGTCCGAGATGCAACACGAGCAACAAACCCACACAGATGAACCGGCTGCGGTGGAAGAGGAACCACCAGCTCCTGAGCCTGTCGCCACTCTCTCTGTCGATTTACCTGAATTGGATGAAGTGTTTGGCCAGCGAAACTTTCGTGATGTCTTCCTGAGCACATCAAACTCCACAGCCGCAAACCTGCGGTACAAGGCAATTTCTGCAGACAAGCTCAATGTGCGCGCGAAGCCCTCAACAGACTCGGAGGTCCTTGGACAATTGCAGGAGGGAACTTACGTGAGGGTTATCAATGCACAGCCAGACTGGATGCTGGTCGAAACCGCCGGTGGAACCACCGGCTGGGTTTCGGCTCAATTTGTAGGTGAAATCAAGTAGGTATCCGCGATTTATCCCAATCGGATTAATTCTATGATCGGGGCATACCTGCAGAAGCCGAGACTTCCTGCCACAGGTGTTTGTAGTGCATTGCGGCAGTTGTCTGTTTGCCGTACGCCAGCAGTGGCGCGCGGTTAACACCCATGCGTTCAACATCTGAAGAAAACGGAATCATTGTTGTGCAAAATGCCGGAAAGGTCTCACTCAAGCGTTCAATGGTTTCGGTATGAAGTTTCTTCGCTTTCTGCACCATAGAAAAGAACGGCAAAATCGCATCTTTATTGAGGCCGGACTCTTTAAAGAAGTCATACAACTGCTCAATGGTGCGCTCAGACAGCGTTGTTGGAATCACCGGTACCACCACCCTGTCTGCGCACTCGAACACCGCTTGTGACAACATGGAAAGCGTTGGAGGGCAGTCAAGCACCACAACGTCATATTCCTTTTTGACCCTCTTCAGCGCTTTTCGAAGTTGGGAGTCCGGCTTTTTCATTGATGACAGAAAAACATCAAAATCTTTAAAACTCATATTGGCCGGAATCACGTCCAGGTTGTCAAAGTCACTGGCTTTGATGGATTTCAGTAATGCCTTTTCTTCCGTAAAAAACGCATCACCTTCCAACTTCTTCGACGGTTTTAACCGGAAATAGAACGACGATGCCCCTTGTGCATCCAAATCACACAGCAGCGTTTTGTGTCCGGACTCTGCAAACGCATGCGCCAGATTCACTGATGTGGCTGTTTTCCCTACACCACCTTTATTGCTGTAACAGGCAATAATTTTCATTTCTTCCCCCAAATAGAAATACGTCCCTGACTCCCGTCACGGCTTTAGTTTTTCCCAAACAGTTTTTCAAACCGGTTTTTCGTTTTCTCAGATCCGAACACCGCAAAACCCTCACTTATCCGGCTTCGGTATTCATGTTTTCGCATATCAACAGCGTGGCCAAGCGCTTCAATCGCCCGCTTTTCAGCACCATTGTCCGTGCTGAAACTGCTCAAAAATGCCAGTTGGACACAGCAATCATTAAAATCGCCCAGCACACCTTGTAATCCCTTCAGCACCTTAACCAATACCGATACATCGCCACGGCAGACCGGAGAGAAAAACTCCAGTAGATAACGCAGTTTTTGCATTCCTTCCGAAGATCATGAACGCGATCTTCTGGGGTATCAGGCGTAATCGCCGCCGCCAGCTTACAAATTTTCCGGTAACTCCCGGTTATTCGCATTTTTCCGAATGCAAGAAACGCTGTGTTCCCATGTTTTCCCGGCAACAACACATCGGACTCGAACATATGAGACAGCATTTCAATGTCAGTCCTGTAACCGGGAGAGCCAAGGTATTTGGCCAGCCTGCGCTGTGATTGCCCTCTCTCACGATTGAGCCGGGTAAAGAATGCCGCCAAACCGTCATGGAGACCGGGCGCGACCATTGATTCAAAGGTCTTTTTTTTGCAGCAAGAAGACATCCAGATCGCGGAGTCTCCCTGTCTTGGTCATTATTGCTGAAAGACGGCGTTTCAATTCGGAAGCCTGCGCCTTTGAGAAAGCCGGCGCCATCTGCCCCAATACTGAACGTACTTTTCGCAAACTCACCCGGTATTGGTGAAGATACTCGGTGTCGATGTCTTCAATGATGCCAAGCTCCTGACCCCGGGCTTTCGTCACTTCGCATACAATCATGTTCAACGCTGCCGTATGAACCGGCATATTTGCTTTGATGTGCGGGGAATAGTCCGGCTGGCGCGGCATACTCAGAATCTCAGCTACGACATTAAATCCCAATGGTTCCAACAGCTTTTGCCACTGAGTCAGTGTGCTCTCACAATCGCTTGCCTGTTTTTCAAAACCACGCAGACGTTGAAACGTAAATCCCAACACACATTTGTCTTTCCCCGGATACCAAAGCCGAATCACCAGCACCCGGCCACAGGTTTTGTCACACTCATCCAGCAGGTGAAAAACCTGCATCGAACCTTCACAAACAGAGGCTTCCTGCCAGGCCCTGAGCGGCTCTGCAAAAAATAAAAATCGTGACGTATTCGGTGTCAATTCATGGATAAACAGAGGGGCGATAAAGAATGCACATTATGCACCCAGGAAGTTTCTGTCAGAACAGTGATACGTTCTTGCCAGAGCAAGAGCAGGACGCCATTTGCAAGACCTTCTCCGTCAGCATTCTCCAGCAGTCTGACCTTGCCAGACACACTTTCAGCCGCTTCAAGGCGAAGTTCGTTTCTCCCGTTTTGAACACTGTCATTCAGGCTATTTGTGATTAACTTCTCTACCGCTGCTGCATTGTCAGGGTCCAATGCAAACCATATTGGCACCTCTACACTCCTTCCTTGCCTTCCAGGTAGTCTGTTATCAGCCTTTCAACCAACGCCTGGACACTGGTGTCTTCCTCTATAGCACGGATTTTCAGTTGTTTTAAGGTCTTTTCATCTAACCGCAATGAGGTGTTTTTCTTGGACTTTTTCTTTCCATGATCTTTCTTCGACCCGTTTTCTTTTTTTGCGCCATTTTCCCGTTTAGACATAGAACATCCCGGTCCACATGCTTGCTTGATGATTTGACGTAATGACGTCATTACGTCAACTATGGTGAATTTTTCACCACGAAACCATGACAGTTGCTGAAAATTTGAACTCACACAGGTTCGTGATGAATTGTTATACCCAGTGAGCCATGTCACTATGAGTTGGTATTCGGTTTAAATACGGTAACAACAGGGAATCAAGGAGAAAGAAACAGGATGAGTTGGAATATCCGCCCGTATGCTCAGGGCGATTTAGACGCTATCAACACGATCTACAACCACTATATCGCGCACACATCCATCACTTTTGACATTGATGAATGGCCAGGCGAAAAACGTGAAGCTTGGCTAGCCAAATTGCAGAAACGGCCGGATATATACAACCTGTTGGTCGCCGAAATCGATGGAGTTGTTGTTGGCTTTGCTATAACAGCGAATTTCGCGAAAAACTCGCTTACCAGACGTCAACTGAAGTCACTATTTACCTGAAGCCAGACATGGGTATCAAAGGATTGGGTTCAGCGTTAATGTCCCGCCTTATTGACTGCATGAAAATGTCCAAACTCCGCAGGGCTTACTCGCTTATTACGCTGCCAAACCAGGCATCGGAGGCGTTGCACCGTAAATTTGGATTTGTACAGGTAGGTCAGATGACAGAGGTAGGTTTTAAATTCGGGCAGTTCCATGATGTTGCCATTTACGAACTGCCCCTGCATTTCGGGAAAAATTAGACCTTTACCGACTGAGTGGCAACACCGCGCCAATGAGCGCAAAAATGCCCCCGCAGGTGCGGTTAAAACCTTTGCCGCTTCGCGCAAGCCAGGGGCGGATTTTGAAAGCAACCACCGCCACCATGTACTCTACGACCAACTCAACCACTGCAATGGTCATCGCCATGATTGCGAACTGCGGGAGCAACGGTTCATCCGCTCGCAAAAACTGCGGTAAAAACGCCGCAAAAAATAGCATCGCTTTGGGGTTGGTCAGCGCAGCCAGCAAGCCCTGAGAGAACATTGAGTGCCCTCTTTTAACCTGCACAGCCGTCGTTTGCCCGAGTTCAAGGCCGGGTGATCGCCACAACTGGTACCCGAGCCATATCAGGTAAGCCCCTCCCACCCAGCGCATGACAGTAAGCGCATGGGCGGAAGCAGCTAAAATGGCTCCAATACCCGCCATTGAGGCAAGAGCCAGTGCCACCAATCCGATAACCCCACCGCCTATGGTAAACAACGCCCGCTTGTGGCCGTAAAGTGCTCCATGAGTCAGGGCAAGGAGGCTGTTTGGCCCCGGTACGAATGCAATGCCGACAGCGGCGGTGAGAAACAACAGCCAGGTTTCGAAGGCCATGCGTTTTCCTTTCTCTAAAATTCGCTCAAAAGTGACTGCAAGTTTATAAGGTTTTCAGCGCATATCATGGTAATTTCCGGAATCGTACGATACTATTTGGACATACGTTTTACAGATAAGACACCTGTTATGGTAAATACCCTGTCCAGCGTCAGCAGTTTGCCCGGCGAAAACACCCCGAACGCCAAACCCGAGGTCCGGTTCCTGCTGTTACCGTTGCCTGATTTTGCCATGTTGCCCTTTGGCGGGTTTATCGACAAACTCCGTTTCTCCGCCGATGAAGAAGATTACAGCCAACAGCGCTACTGCAGTTGGGACATTCTGGGCGACAAACCCGGCCATGTTTGCTCCAACAGTGGTGTGGCGGTAGAAATTCAGGTAACCCCAAGGGACATCAGGCTCACTGACTACGATTACCTGGTGGTTTTCGGCAGCCGGACGGCCCGCCAGAGCCAAATGCTCGCTGCAAAATATGGGGAATTGCTCCGGCAGGCTGCGGGCCAGGGTGTCACGCTGGTGAGTGTGGACAATGCCAGCTTCTTACTTGCCAGTGCCGGATTGCTGAAAGGCTATAAAGTTGCTCTTCATTGGCGACACATCAAAGAATTCAAAGAAGCATTCCCCAGCATCGATGTTCGTGCGGAACAGATTTACTGTTTCGACAGGAAACGCATCAGTTGTGCAGGGGGAGGCGCTGCCATTGACCTTGCCATAGAACTCCTCGCACGCCATTGCGGCCGAACCCGTGCCATAAAAGGTCTGGCGGATATGCTGGTAGATGAAGCTCGCGGAGAAATTCACCAGGTAAAGTCCATGCATGTTGAAACGGACGTAAGCCGGCATGTGGGACGGGCAATTAACCTGATGCGCGGGTTGATGGAAGTAAAAACGACGACTGAAGAACTGGCCGGGTTGGTAGGAATCAGCCGCCGTCAGTTAGACCGCCAGTTTAAAACCCGGTTTGGTATGACAACCCGGGAATACTGGCACGAAATGAAAATGCAATATGCCCGATGGCGTCTGGTCAATTCTAACCACAGCCTGATAAGCCTGGCAGCGGAAGTCGGGATACAAGACACCAGTTATTTCTGCAGGGTATTTAAGAAACGATTTGGGTGCAGCCCGGAAACGTTCAGGCAGCTCACACCATCTGATGAAAGCCGGGAGTAAATGCAACAAAAGCGCCCAAGGCGCTTTTGTTGATCATGACTGACGTAAAGTAAACGGTGGTTAGCGAACGAAACGGCGCTTTACGTGCTCATTAATGTAGCTGTGCAAATCATCACCCTGGCAAGCAAGTTTTTTCATTTTACGTACGTGATGGCTGCCTGCTGAATGGTAGCTGTAAGTGAAAGGACGCTTAACACCATGGAACCAGACGGTAATACTTTGATGATTAATTTCATGACCTTTAATAGCAGCGTCATTTGTGATAGTTGAATAATTCATTTCATACCTCTTGGTGCGTCGTATTAATTCGCAAACAATGGTAGCCGCTCTAAAAACGGAATTAGTGATCTAAATCACAAATGATTAAATATCTGTGTTTTTAGCATAATTACCAACTTCAAATGTAATTATGGTTTTATTAAAACACCAGAGAGATATATAAAAAGAATGTGTATCGACTATTCTTTTCGACATAAAAGTCATAAACGTAATAATGAGACAATACATTAGCTTTAATGCCAATATCTTATGATCATCAGAGAAACTAGCCTAACAACGTACAATTTGATTTTTAAAATCAACAAAAGCACTTAATTGGCCGGGAACAAAACATTAACACCGTCAGGTAAAATGAAACAGATTTCAATTATTCGAATACAATAATGAACCGAAACTGAATAAAGTTGGGTTATCATACAATAACGATTTGGAAAACGTAATTAAAAGATGACTGACTGCATTTTGCAATACTTTTGTTATTCTGTCAGTTATTCAGTGTATGTTCATCTTCCACGACCTGATAACTCCCGCACCTATACCCAAGCCA
>BAXG01000033.1 GCA_001310455.1 Photobacterium sp. JCM 19050 | reverse complement strand
GGTGAACCAGCCTTCAACGTGACCGTCGATAGAGATGCCGTTGTCATCCCAGAACGCCACCAGCTTGCCAAGGCCCAGAGTACCGGCCAGAGAGCAGGCTTCGTGAGAGATACCTTCCATCAGGCAGCCGTCACCCATAAACACATAGGTGTGGTGGTCAACGATGTCATGGCCATCACGGTTGAACTGGGCCGCCAGGGCTTTTTCAGCCAGTGCCATGCCCACCGCATTGGTGATGCCCTGACCCAGCGGGCCAGTGGTGGTTTCAATACCCGGTGCATAACCGTACTCCGGGTGGCCCGGAGTCTTGGAGTGCAGCTGGCGGAAGTTTTTCAGGTCATCAATAGACAGGTCATAGCCGGTCAGGTGGAGCAGAGAGTAAATCAGCATTGAGCCGTGGCCGTTTGACAGTACGAAACGGTCGCGGTTGGCCCACTGCGGGTTTTGCGGGTTGTGGTTCATGTGGCCGCGCCACACAACTTCGGCGATATCGGCCATGCCCATAGGGGCACCCGGGTGACCAGAGTTTGCTTTTTGTACGCCGTCCATGCTCAGCGCACGGATCGCATTGGCCAGAACCTTACGGGAAGACATGTCTGCTCCTGATAAATGCTTACACTTAAGATTGAATTACTTATGCAACTGGCAACTTTTCCTGACACCACCAGCCGCATCTTTTGGCGGGCGAGTATTTTCGCAGGACTCTATGTGGGGTGCAAACGATTTACTGATGAGAACGTCGCCAAACTGCAATAAAAAATTCAAAACGTGAAGCGATGAACAATCGATTTAGTGAATGACCACATAAAAAGCACTATTGATTTTGATCACATCGCAGATAGAATAGACGTCCAGATGTGAAAACATCTAAACGAAGTTTTTACGATCGACTAATTCACAAGTGGGAATCTTAATGGCTAAGCACCTGTTTACTTCTGAGTCAGTTTCAGAAGGCCATCCTGACAAAATCGCAGACCAAATTTCAGACGCAGTACTTGACGCGATCCTTGAGCAAGACCCTAAGGCACGTGTAGCGTGTGAAACCTATGTCAAAACCGGCATGGTAATGGTTGGCGGTGAGATCACCACTTCTGCATGGGTTGATATCGAAGAGCTGACCCGTAAAACCGTGCGCGAAATCGGCTACACCGGTTCTGAAATGGGCTTCGATGCTGACTCATGTGCTGTACTGAGCGCCATTGGCAAGCAGTCTCCGGACATCAACCAAGGCGTTGACAAAACTGACCCTAAAGAACAAGGCGCCGGTGACCAGGGCATCATGTTCGGTTATGCAACCAACGAAACTGATGTTCTGATGCCAGCACCTGTGACTTATGCTCACCGTCTGGTTCAGCGCCAGGCTGAAGTACGCAAGAACGGCACCCTTCCTTGCTGCGCCCTGACGCAAAGAGCCAGGTTACTTTCCAGTACGATAACAACAAAATCGTTGGTATCGACGCCGTGGTTCTGTCTACCCAACACAGCGACAGCATCTCAACTGAAAGCCTGCGTGAAGCGGTGATGGAAGAGATCATCAAGCCTGTTCTGCCTTCAGAGTGGCTGAGCAAAGAAACCAAGTTCTTCATCAACCCAACCGGCCGCTTCGTTATCGGTGGTCCAATGGGTGACTGTGGTCTGACTGGCCGTAAAATCATCGTAGATACCTACGGCGGTGCTGCTCGTCACGGCGGTGGTGCATTCTCTGGTAAAGATCCATCAAAGGTTGACCGTTCTGCAGCCTATGCAGCACGTTATGTTGCGAAAAACATCGTAGCAGCCTGCATGGCTGACCGCTGTGAAATCCAGCTGTCTTACGCTATTGGTGTTGCTGAGCCAACATCTATCATGGTGGAAACCTTCGGCACCGAAAAAGTGTCCCAGGAAATCATCGTTGAAGCGGTTCGCCAGCACTTCGATCTGCGCCCATACGGCCTGCAGGAAATGCTGAACCTTCTGCAACCTATTTACCAAAAGACCGCAGCATACGGCCACTTCGGTCGCGAAGAGTTCCCATGGGAAGCGACTGACAAAGCGGCTGCCCTGCGCGATTTCGCCGGCATCAAGTAATTCCGGTTACCCCGTTTTGCGGGTACACTTCAAAAGGAGGCCACAGTGGTCTCCTTTTTTGTTATCTGAAAATGAGATCTATGGACGAACTGGAATTCAGGGTCACCCAGGCTGTCACCCGCTGTATAGATACCGCAAGAAAGGCATTTAACAAGGAATTCCCGATTCCTGAAATCCTGTTTAACCAGCGGGGAAAAGCAGCAGGATGCGCCCGGCTTCAAACCTGGCAGCTAAGATTCAACCCAGTTCTCCTGCGTGAAAACACCCAGCTTTTCTTGAAGAAGTTGTCCCCCATGAAGTCGCCCACCTCATCACATATGCCTGTTACGGCCGGGTAAAACCACATGGTAGGGAATGGCAGGGGATCATGTATTCCGTTTTCGGTCTTGAGCCAAAAACAACGCACAGCTTCGATGTCGCATCAGTAAAAGGCAAAACTTTCCTTTACCGCTGTCAATGCAGTGAGCATGAATTGACCGTCCGCCGCCATAACCGTATCCAGCGTGATCAGGCAACATACCTGTGCAGGAAGTGCCACTCCCCACTCCGCAGGGAAACCTTGTCCCCTTCGTCGCCAGGGTAACTTCTGACAAATTACCCACCTGTTTCTGAGACATGACTCGAAGAAGTTGAGATACTGATAGATATCTCATTTTCTTTTTTGGAGTCACAGCCATGAAAGCGCTGCTTGCGCTGGTGACGGCGCTGACACTCTCTGCCTCAGCCTTTGCCGCCCCGCCGCAATCCTTTTCAAAAGCAAAACGTATTGCCGTGAAAATTTACCAGGAACACCCTGTCAGCTTTTACTGCGGCTGTAAAATTGACTGGAATGGCCGAAAGGGTGTGCCGGAGCTCGACGATTGCGGTTACAAGGTACGCAAACAGGAACGGCGCGCTGAACGCATTGAATGGGAACATGTCGTACCCGCGTGGCAGTTTGGCCACCAACTACAGTGCTGGCAAAAAGGCGGCCGTAAAAACTGCAGCCGGAATGATGTCCAGTTCAAACTGATGGAAGCCGACCTGCACAACCTGACGCCGGCTATTGGCGAAGTAAATGGCGACCGCTCTAACTTCCGTTTCAGTCAATGGAACGGTAACAAAGGTGCTTTCTACGGCCAGTGCGAAATGAAAGTCGACTTCAAAGGCCGGGTTGCTGAGCCACCAAAACGCGCGCGTGGAGCTGTTGCGCGCACTTATAAATACATGCACAAAGAGTATGGTTTCCAGCTTTCAAGCGCCCAGAGGAAGCTGATGGATGCCTGGGACAAAACCTACCCGGTTGACACCTGGGAGTGTGAGCGGGACCGCCGAATTGCAAAAATTCAGGGCAACCACAACCCGTTTGTCCTTAAAGCCTGCCAGAAAAAAGGACTTTAATACCGGCCTGATCACCTCCCCAGTGGAGGTGATCACCCCTACCCCTCGTGCTATGATGCCTTCAATTCCAACCATCAGTTCAAGATCATGCGTATTCCACGTATTTACCATCCAGAGAATATTTCCGCCCCTTCATCGGTCTCCCTGAGTGAAGAAGCTGCTAACCATGTCGGACGGGTTCTGCGCATGCAGCCGGGCGAGCAGGTGCTGCTTTTTGACAACAGCGGTGCGGAATTCCCGGCTGAAATCACCGAAGCCGGTAAAAAGCGTGTGACCGTACAGATAACTGAGCGGGTTGAAAACAGCGTGGAATCCCCATTGGATTTCCACCTAGGCCAGGTTGTATCGCGCGGTGACAAGATGGAGTTCACCATCCAGAAATCCGTCGAACTAGGTGTAAACACCATTACCCCGCTGATTTCAGAGCGCTGCGGTGTCAAACTCAATGCCGAGCGTTTTGACAAGAAGCTACAGCAATGGCAGAAAATCGCCATTTCTGCCTGTGAGCAGTGTGGCCGCAACAAGGTGCCGGAAATCCGCCCGGTAATGAAACTGGAAGACTGGTGCCAAGAGGAAGATGGCAGCCTGAAGCTGAACCTGCACCCTCGCGCCAGATATTCCATCAATACCCTGCCGGAGCCGGTAACCAAAGTGCGCCTGCTTATCGGACCGGAAGGTGGCCTGTCAGCCGACGAAATTGAGATGACAGGCAACTACAACTTTGAAGAAATCCTGTTGGGTCCTCGTGTACTGCGTACCGAAACGTGTGCCCTGACAGCAATTACTGCCCTCCAGGTCCGCTTTGGTGACCTGGGCTGACAGCTTTGATACGGAGAGAACAGATGATCAAACTCGGCGTTGTCATGGACCTATTTCGTCCATCAACATCAAGAAGGACTCTACCTTTGCCATGATGCTGGAAGCCCAGCGCCGCGGCTGGGAAATCCACTACATGGAAATGGCAGACCTGTCGCTGGAGCAGGGCAAAGCCTTTGCCCGTACCCGAACTGTGACACTCAAAGAAGACCCGGCTGACTGGTACAACATCGACAGCGAGCAGGAAATCCCACTGGCAGATCTCGACGCTGTCCTGATGCGCAAGGATCCCCCTTTCGATACCGAGTACATCTACGCGACTTACATCCTTGAGCGCGCAGAGGTTGAAGGCTGCCTTATCGTCAACAAGCCGCAAAGCCTGCGTGATTGTAATGAAAAGCTCTTCACAGCTTGGTTCCCGGACCTGACACCTACCACCCTGGTTACGCGCCGCGCTGACCAGATCCGTGCATTTCGTGAAAAACACGGCGATGTGATCCTCAAGCCTCTTGACGGCATGGGCGGCTCATCAATCTTCCGCGTGAAATCTGACGACCCGAACGTCTCGGTGATCATTGAAACCCTGACAGAACAAGGCACCCGCTACTGTATGGCGCAGACCTTCGTACCGGACATCACCAACGGCGACAAGCGCATCCTGGTGGTTGACGGTGAACCTATGCCTTACTGCCTGGCCCGTATTCCCGCCAAAGGCGAAACCCGTGGCAACCTTGCCGCTGGCGGCCGGGGTGAAGCACGCCCTCTGAGCGACACTGACTGGGAAATTGCCAAAGCAGTTGCACCGACGCTGAAAGAAAAAGGACTGATTTTTGTCGGTCTGGACGTTATCGGTAACAAACTGACTGAAATTAATGTCACCAGCCCGACTTGTATTCGTGAAATCGAAGCCGCATTTACTATCTCGATTACCGGAAAACTGATGGACGCCATCGAGCGTCGCCTCAAAGGTGAATAACGTCAGGCTTTGAGACGGTCTGTGTTCAAAGGCAAATATTCTGGGAGAAGTATGGCTTAATTCGCCATACTTCATGTATCTACCGATGGAGAGAGTCGACATCATGATGAACTTAAAAAATCACTTTCTTGTCGCGATGCCCGGCATGACAGATCCCCGCTTTGAACAAGGCGTGGTGTATGTCTGCGAGCATAATGACGAGGGAGCGATGGGCCTGATGATCAACAACCCCATCAGTATCTCGGTCGGCAATATGCTTGACCAGATTGACGTAGAGCGCGACCTGCCCGTTGCCTTCCCGAATAAGCTCGAGCAGCCGGTTTTAAACGGTGGCCCGGTATCAGAAGACCGGGGGTTTGTGCTCCATCGCCCGCACCGGGACTACGGTTCGAGCATGGAACTGACCGATGACATTACAGTCACCACCTCTAAGGATATCCTGAACATCCTCGGCACCGACGAAGGCCCGGAGAAGTTCCTGGTGACCCTGGGGTATTCCGGCTGGGATGCCGGCCAGCTTGAGCAGGAGCTGGCTGAAAACAGCTGGCTGACCATTGAGGCCGACCCGGACCTGATTTTCAACACCCCCATTAACGAGCGGTGGAGCAAGGCTCTGGCCCAACTGGGCATCAACCCGCTCCACCTGTCCGACGAAATAGGACATGCATGAGTTCCAAAACAGTTCTCGCTTTTGATTACGGCACCAAAAGCATTGGTGTGGCTATTGGCCAGGAAATCACAGGCACAGCCCGTCCACTGGCAGCCCTCAAGGCACAGGACGGCATCCCTAACTGGGATCAAATTGAAAAACTGCTGAAAGAGTGGCAACCGGATCTGATGGTAGTTGGTCTGCCGATGGATCTCCACGGCAAAGATCTCGAGACCATTACCCCCCGGGCCAAAAAAATTTGCCAACCGCCTGTTTGGCCGCTTCGGTAAAAAAGTCGAGCTCCATGACGAGCGGCTGACTACCACAGAAGCGCGGGCCATGTTGTTTGAGCGCGGTGGCTACAAAGCCCTGGGCAAAGGTGAGATTGATTCACTGTCTGCCGTTATCATTCTCGAAAGCTGGTTTGAAGCCCAGTACGGTTAAGCATTTCAAGGCATCCTCCCACGGGTGCCTTTCTTTTATCTATGGAAATGACCGTTTTACCTACGGAGTAAGCCATGAACAATTTCACGTTTGAAAATACCACCCGCATCCATTTCGGAGCCGGTCAGATTGAAAAACTGGCAGAAGAAATCCCGGAAGGCAGCAAAACTCTAGTCCTTTACGGTGGCGGCTCCATCAAATCCAACGGCGTCTATGAGCAGGTTGCCAAGGCACTGGAAGGAAAAGAATGGGGTGAGTTTTCAGGCATTGAGCCAAACCCCCAGTACGACACCCTGATGAAAGCGGTAGAGAAAATCCGCGAAGAGGAGTTCGACTACCTGCTGGCTGTCGGTGGCGGTTCAGTTGTGGACGGAACCAAGTTCATTGCAGCAGCCGTGCGTTTTGATGAAGGCGACCCGTGGCAGATCCTCACCGACCACAAGCCGGTGGAAGATGCCATGCCAATTGGCTGTGTGCTGACACTGCCAGCAACCGGCTCTGAAACCAATATCGCAGCCGTGGTCAGCCGCGGCGCCGACAAGCTGCCGTTCATCTCGCCGCTTGTCCGCCCGACGTTCGCCATTTTGGACCCGGCAACCACACTTAGCCTCTCTCCCCGCCAGGTGTCTAATGGCGTGGTGGATGCCTTTGTCCACACCATCGAGCAGTACCTGACCTACCCGGTCAATGCCAAAATCCAGGACCGGTTTGCTGAAGGCATCCTGCTGACGCTGATTGAAGAAGGCCCCAAGGCACTGACCACTCCGAAAGACCTGGAAGTTCGCACCAATATCATGTGGGCGGCCACTCAGGCGCTTAACGGCCTGATCGGTGCCGGTGTCCCGCAAGACTGGGCAACACATATGATTGGCCATGAGCTTACTGCCGAGTACGGCATCGACCATGCCCGCACCCTCAGCATCATTTTGCCTGCCGTGATGAAAATGCAGCGGGAGAAGAAAAAAGGCAAATTGCTCCAATACGCCGAGCGTGTCTGGGGCATCACTGATGGCAGTGATGATGAGCGCATTGACGGCGCTATCTCCGCAACCGTTGCCTTCTTCCGTCAGATGGAAGTGCCGGTCAGCTTGTCTGATGTAGACGTCTCTGACAGCGCAGTGAAAAAGGTAACCACACGCCTGGAAAACCACGGCATGACCCAGCTTGGCGAACACGGAGATATTGATATCAACGCCGCCCGCAGCATCTTGCAACTTGCGCTTTAAAACATAAGCATCAAAAACGGGGAGAGCCGATAAGCTCTCCCCGTTTCTTTTTCAAACACCCAAGTTTAATACGCCCAACCCCAGCCAGATTCACTATGGTTAACCTTTCTGGTCAAATCCAAGGAAGGTCAACATGCAAAAAGTAAATGGTATTGGCGGCGTCTTCTTCCTGGCAAAAGATCCGGCTACCCTTTCAGCCTGGTATCAAACCCATCTGGGCATCAACACCATCCCGACTGATTACGATACCCCGCCCTGGCAACAGGAAGCCGGTGCAACTGTATTCGCGCCTTTCCCGGAAGAAACTGATTATTTCGGCGATCCCGGACAGGCATGGATGATCAATTTCCGTGTCTCTGATCTTGATGCCATGGTTGCACAATTGGAAGCAGCCGGTATAGAGGTGGAGAAAAACCCGCAAACCTACCCGAATGGCAGGTTTGCAAGGTTGCATGATCCGGAAGGTAATCCGGTTGAACTTTGGGAGCCCGTTTGAAGAGCTCCCGGTTTGTGGAAGGAACGACTACTCCAGTTCGAGATGGACACCATCGAGTGATGAACCACTGTCTTTTTCTTCCTGGCTCTGCATTTTGATCATCAGCTTGAGATCGTTGGACGAGTCGGCATACAGCAGCGCATCGTCATAGCTGATTTTGCCATCCAGGAAGAGTCGGCAGAGAGATTGATCGAACGTACACATTCCATTGTTGGTGCTTCGCTTCATTACGTCCTTAAGCTCATGGAGCTCATTGCGGCGAATCAGATCCGACACCAACGGAGAGTTCAACAGCAACTCAAAAGCGCCGTGCCGCCCGACACCGGAAACATCCGGTACCAGCTGTTGTGCCAGGACACCTTTGAGGTTCAGCGAGAGGTCAAATAGGAATGGGACACGGCGGTCTTCCGGTACCAGGTGGAGAATGCGTTCCAACGCCTGATTGGCATTATTGGCGTGCAGCGTGGCAATACAAAGGTGGCCAGTTTCAGCAAACTGCATCGCAAACTCCATGGTTTCCCTTGTCCGGATTTCACCAATCATGATGACATCCGGAGCCTGACGCAGGGAGTTTTTCAGTGCAATTTCATAACTTTCCGTATCAATTCCCACCTCACGCTGAGTCACGATACATTTGTTATGTGGGTGGATAAATTCAATCGGGTCTTCCACCGTCAGGATATGACCGGTTGCCCGGCTGTTGCGAAGGCCAATCATCGATGCCATGGAGGTAGACTTGCCCGAGCCGGTTGCACCGACAATCAGGATAAGGCCGCGCTTGGCAATCGCCAGATCCGCATAACCTCCGGCAGGCCCAGGCTTTCAAACGAAGGGATATCCGTCTGGATTCGGCGCAGCACCATACCGGGCATATCGCGCTGCCAGAAGGCACTGACACGGAACCGCGCATCGTCGGTTTCCACCGCGAAATTCGATTCACGAGTTTGGATAAACTCCTGGAACTGCTCGTCATCCATTGCCTGTCTGAGTAAGCCAACAATCGCGTCATGATCTAGGACATCACCAAACGGCGTCAGCGCTCCATCAACACGCAACATACATGAGGCCCCAACGGTGACATAGGCATCGGACCCCTGCTGCGAAACCAGCTCTGCCAGCACACTTTGCAATTGAATCATCTTTCCCTGCTCCGGAAATTAAAAGCCTGAATCAGCCTGGCCAAGACGGCTCTGCACCACAGACGGATCCACCAGCCCCTGCGCGGCCAGTTTATTCACTGCCTGTTCCATGGTCACCATACCAAGCGCCGCACCGGTCTGGATAACGGAGAACATCTGGGCCACTTTGTCTTCTCGGATAAGGTTGCGGATGGCCGGCGTTCCCACCATGATTTCATGGGCGGCAATTCGCCCGCCAGTATTGCACTTGAACAGTGTTTGCGAAATCACCGCCTGCAATGACTCCGACAACATGGAGCGCACCATTGGTTTATCGCTGCCGGGGAACACGTCGATGATACGGTCGACTGTTTTCGCGGCACTGGAGGTGTGAAGGGTGCCGAAGACCAGGTGACCGGTTTCCGCCGCCGTCAGCGCCAGACTGATGGTCTCCTGGTCACGCATCTCACCGACCAGAATCACATCCGGGTCTTCACGCATCGCTGACCGCAGCGCGTTGTTGAAAGAGCGGGTGTCACGGTGAACCTCACGTTGGTTGATGAGGCACTTTTTCTGGTCGTGGACAAATTCAATCGGATCCTCAATGGTGAGGATATGGCGGTTATGGTTGGTATTGATGTAATCCACCATGGCTGCCAGGGTCGTTGATTTACCGGAACCGGTCGGCCCGGTTACCAGCACCAGACCTTTAGGCAGGCTGGCAAAACGCTCGAACACTTTCGGCGCATTGAGGGATTCAAGAGTCGGGATTTTGGTCGGGATGGTCCGGAATACCGCTGCACAACCGCGAGCCTGATGGAAAGCGTTAACACGAAAACGGCCGGTACCCGGCAGCTCAAAAGAGAAATCCACTTCGAGATTTTCTTCAAACTCACGCTGCTGGGCATCATTCATGATATCGAAAATCAGCCGGTGCACATCCGAGTGACCGAGAGGCGGTATGCTCAGCTTGCGTACATCACCGTCTACACGAACCATCGGAGGAACCCCCGCAGAAAGGTGCAGATCGGAGGCGTTATGTTTTACACTAAAGTCCAACAGTTCTGTGATATCCATGGGTTACCCTCAAAATTCTGATTATGCAAAGTATTAGCGAAAACCTGGGTCAAGTCATCTGCGAGATTGATGACGCAACAGCAAAATGTGGTCGCGCTCGCGGGACGGTTGCCTTACTTGCGGTAAGTAAAACCAAACCCGTCGAGTGTGTGCAAGAAGCCATTGATGCCGGACAACGGGAGTTTGGCGAAAACTACATTCAGGAAGGGGTGGAAAAAGTTCAGTATTTCGCCGGTTCAGAACACGCTGCCGACTTGAAATGGCATCTAATCGGCCCAATTCAATCAAACAAGACCAAGCTGGTTGCGGAGCACTTTGACTGGGTTCATACCGTAGATCGTGTCAAAATTGCCCGTCGCCTGAATGAACAGCGTCCGGGAGGCATGGCTCCGCTGAATGTGCTGATTCAGATCAACACCAGTGGTGAAGAAAGCAAATCCGGCACCGGGTTTGATGACGTGCGCGAACTGGCAAAAGAAATTGCCGGCCTGCCAAATCTGGTTCTGCGTGGCCTGATGACCATTCCGGAACCGGAGGACAACCACAAAAAGCAACTTGATGCTTTTGCGCCGCTGTCAGCGCTGTTCATGGAAATGCAGTCGCAATACCCGCACTTTGATACCCTTTCGATGGGAATGAGCGGAGACATGGCAGCGGCCATCGAATCCGGCAGTACCATGGTGCGCATTGGTACCGCTATCTTTGGCGCACGGAATTACGCCAACTGAGAACACGTACACCAAGCCTGTCGGGCCAATTCAGACCCGGCGACTTACCCTGCTGACCGCCAGCCGGCCGGCGCGAGAATAATAAGGAAAGGCAATGGAACCAAGACAGATAGCTTTTGTGGGTGCCGGTAACATGGCAACAGCCATCATTGCGGGACTAGTAAAAGCGGGATATCCGGCAGACAGCATCATTGCGACGGATCCAAACTCAGATTCGCGAGTTCGCCTCGGCGAAACATACGGTATCTTTACCTCCGGCGACAACGCGCTGGCCGTTGATGATGCTGATGTGGTGGTGCTGGCGGTAAAACCTCAGTTGATGGAAACGGTCATGGGTGGCCTCAAGGATATCGACTGGAGCGGCAAGCTGGTGATTTCCATTGCAGCCGGTATTTCTGTGGCGCGTCTGAACCAATTGGCTGGTGCAGAACTTTCAGTGGTCCGCGTGATGCCAAACACACCGGCACTGGTCAGCAAAGGCATGAGTGGTCTTTTTGCCGCAGCTTCTGTTTCTGACGCAGACCGTGATTTTGCCGGTAAGCTGATGCAGGCCGTAGGTGAAGTATGCTGGGTTGAAAAAGAGTCTGGCATCAATGCAGTCATTGCGGCCGCTGGCAGTGCACCGGCGTATTTCTTCCGCTTTATGGAAGCCATGCAAGAAGAAGCCGTCCGTCAGGCTTTGATGCCGAGACCGCACGTCTGCTGGTTCAGCAGTCTGCTCTGGGCGCTGCTGAAATGGTGGTTGCCAACCCGGATCTGCCACTGTCTACCCTGCGCGAGCAGGTCACTTCAAAAGGCGGTACGACAGCAGAAGCGCTGCGCGTATTTAATGAAAATAACCTCTCTGACACCGTATCTGACGCCATGAAGGCGGCTGTTGCGCGTGCAGAAGAGATGGAAAAGCTGTTTTAAGGGCACGCTATATGAATTCAATGTTGTTCCTGATTAACACCCTGTTCGACCTGTACATCATGGTCGTCCTGATGCGTGCGTGGCTGCAATTTGCCCGCGCGGACTTCTACAACCCGTTCTCACAGTTCGTGGTAAAGGCAACCCAACCGATCATTGCGCCACTTCGCCGCATTATCCCGCCAATTGGCAGCCTGGATACCGCCACACTGCTGTTTGCCTATGTACTTTGCATGGGTAAGTTCGTGGTGCTTAACCTGGTTGCCACCAGTGGCGCGCTCTCATTCAGCCTGAACTGTTCTATATCGGCGCGCTGGCCCTTCTGAAGTCAGCCGGTGGACTGCTGTTCTGGGTACTGATTATTCGCGCGATCCTGAGTTGGGTCAGTCAGGGCCGCAGCCCGATTGAGTATGTGATGATGCAGCTGACAGAACCCTTTGTCGCCCCTGTCCGCCGCGTAATCCCACCACTGGGTGGCCTTGACCTGAGTGTGCTGGTGATATTCATCGGTCTGCAGTTCATTAACTTCCTGCTTGGTGACCTCATTGGTCCTATCTGGTTCCAGCTGTGAGTGCAGTGGTAAGGGATGGTGACGACATCGTGCTGAGGCTGTACATCCAGCCCAAGGCCAGCCGCGATCAGCTGGTTGGCCTTCACGGTGAGGAGTTTAAAGTCGCCATTACCGCGCCACCAGTGGACGGAAAAGCCAATGCCCACCTGACCAAATACCTGGCAAAACAGTTCCGGGTAGCTAAGGGCAAAATTGAGATTGAAAAAGGCGACCTAGGGCGTCACAAACAGGTCCGAATCTGTGACCCGGTGGAAATTCCCAAAGAAGTTGCCGAACTGCTCGACTGAGCAACATCGAAGCTTAAATAAAGCCAGCACCAGCTGGCTTTATTTTTATACCCCTATATAGTTCAAACTCTTACTGCCGACTCCTAGTTATTTCCAACCAAATCCCGGATACTGGCGTACAGTATACAAGTCAGTAACAATTCCTGAATTTTCCATATCAGGAAAAGACACAAGGTGGATATCATGAAAGCTTTGGTCAAATGGGCGACAGCAGCTCTGATGACGGCCGTGCTCACTTCGCCGGCTCAGGCACAGCAGGCAAAACAGATTGGGCAACTCGAAGTGCACTACTCCGCCATCCCTACCACGCTTATAGCTCCGCAGGTCGCCAAGGTTTACAACATCAAGCGAAGCAAAGTTCAGGGGCTGCTGAACATCGCTATTCTGGATACCAGAGCAGTAGGCAAACCCGCTGTCGCAGGCTCGGTGAGCGGTGAAGCGGCCAACCTTCTCGGTAGCAATAAGGCACTCGAGTTTCAGGAGATCAAAGAAGGCAACGCCATTTATTACATCACCACCTTCGGCTACACCAACGAAGAAACCCTGCGCTTTAAGATAGATATCAGCGTCCCGGGCAAAAGCACCGGAAGGCTGGAGTTCAGCCAGAAGTTTTACGTGGATTAACCCCTCTCACCGCCCTTTTACATTCAGGAATACCCAAACCAGCATCTTGAGGTGGTTTGGGTGTTTTTGCGCTACTATACCGCCCCTAACCTGTTCCCAATGTCGATTGGCCGAGCCATTGCTAATTTGGCTGATTGGCAAACTGACCCATGCAAGGAGTCCCGGATGAGTAAACTGGTTCTGGCTACCGGTAACCAAGGCAAAGTAAAAGAAATGGCTGACCTGCTGGCTGACTTCGGATTTGAAGTGATGGCCCAGAGCGAGTTCAGCGTGTCTGATGCTGAGGAAACCGGCACCACTTTTATCGAAAACGCCATTATCAAAGCGCGTCACGCTGCCAGTGAAACCGGCCTGCCAGCCATTGCTGACGATTCCGGCCTGGAAGTGGATGCCCTTGCCGGTGCGCCGGGTGTGTACTCAGCCCGCTACGCCGGAGAAGGCAAAGGTGACAAAGCCAACCTGGAACTGCTGCTGGAAAATATGAAGGACGTACCTGAAGACCAGCGTACCGCGCGTTTTCACTGTGTGCTGGTTATGATGCGTCATGCCAATGACCCGACACCACTGGTTTGCCACGGCAAATGGGAAGGCAAGATCACCTTTGAACCTAAAGGTGAAAATGGCTTTGGCTACGATCCGGTGTTCTGGGTTGAAGAGCATGGCTGCACCTCCGCAGAGCTTGAACCTGCGGTGAAAAAGCAGCTTTCCCACCGCGGCCAGGCACTCAAAACCCTGTTTGCGACCCTGAAAGCACAAGAGGCGTAAACACCATGTTGTCGCTGCCACCGCTGAGCCTGTATATCCATATTCCCTGGTGCGTGCAGAAATGCCCGTACTGCGACTTTAACTCCCATGCACTCAAGGAAGGTATCCCGGAGCAGCAATACATTGCAGCCCTGCTGGAGGATTTGGATACGGATATCACCCGCTACCAACTGGCCGGTGATTCGCGGGCACTGCATTCCATCTTCATCGGTGGCGGCACACCCAGCCTGTTCAGCCCGGATGCTATCAGACAACTGTTGAGTGGTGTAGCTGAGCGCATCCCGTTCAGCCCGGATATCGAAATCACCATGGAAGCTAACCCAGGCACGGTGGAAGCCGGGCGCTTCACTGCCTACCGCGAAGCCGGTGTGAACCGGATTTCCATTGGCGTTCAGAGCTTCGACGCGGAAAAGCTGAAGCGCCTTGGCCGCATTCACGGGCCAGAAGAAGCGATTCGCGCCGCCGGCCTGGCAACAGACGCCGGGTTGCAAAGCTTCAACCTCGACCTGATGCATGGCCTGCCGGACCAGACGCTGGAAGAGGCTCTTGATGACCTGCGCCAGGCCATTGCACTTAATCCGCCACACCTGTCCTGGTATCAGTTGACTATTGAGCCGAACACCCTGTTCTACTCCCGCCCGCCGGTACTGCCGGATGACGATTCGTTGTGGGATATTTTTGAGCAGGGACACAAACTGCTGACAGATGCCGGGTATGTGCAGTACGAAACATCAGGCTACAGCAAGCCGGGCTTCCAGTGCCGCCACAACCTCAATTACTGGCGCTTTGGTGATTACCTCGGCATCGGCTGTGGTGCCCACGGAAAACTGAGCTTTGCTGACGGACGAATCGTCCGCACAGTGAAGGTCAAACATCCCAAAGGCTACCTTGATCCGACGAAATCTTACCTGACCGACGAACGTACAGTGGACGATGAAGATCGCCCGTTTGAGTTCTTTATGAACCGGTTCCGGTTGCTGGAAGCCTGCCCGAAGGCAGAATTCCCGGCGTTCACCGGCTTACCACTGTCAGCGATTGAAAGGGATATAAATTGGGCTTTGGAGAAAGGCTATCTCCGGGATCTGGGGGAAAGCTGGCAGATCACCGAGCAAGGCAAACTCTTCCTCAATGATCTGCTGAGCCGATTTATCGGGGAGTAACCTTCACAGTTTTCCAGGAAGCCAGGGCCGGGATCAGGTCCTGGATCTTCTCTTCTTTTTGCTGCCACTGCGTCAGCCGCTGGCAGAGATCGTTTTCAACCGGTGCGGCTTTTACCCGCTGCTCAGCGATGGTGTCACTCACTTTACCCTGCACATCCAACAAGCGGTCAGAAATGTAGCTAAGCGGGTTTTCCTCGCCGCCACTTTGCGCCGCAATATCCATCAGCCCTTTCGAGGCCACTGTAGCCACAAGTTGCGGCAAAGAGGCCCGGACTTCCTGCGCGGTCTGTTCCAGAAGCTCATGGTTAAGGCGCGGAGACAGATCTTCATCATACAGCGAGGTGTTTACCTTTCGCTGTATGTAGCGGTGATACTGGCTCACCTCGCCGCGCAAACGGCTTTTCTCACCCAGCTCGGTTTTAAGCACATTGTCGAGTGACTGCCATGCCGATGTAATTGCCGTGCTGAGAGATTTACTGATGTACGGCAACTCGGTACGGACCATTTTGTTGTAGTCCGCCAGGGCGGCCTGCTGGCTGGCATCAAGAGAGACAGGGTGAACAGCGTAAAACAGCTTTCCGTCAGGAGTAACCCGAAACATCTCTTTCCCTTTCCAGAGAAGTACGTTATCGGACTTCACCGCCACATCGCTGAACAGTTCCGTGTTACAACCAGCCGTTGCCGTTCCGGTCAGTCCAAGTGCCAGTGCAACGGCAGCCATTTTTGTTGTCAGTCTCTTTCCAGCCATAGGCTTTCCTCCCGCAATACCCGGCGGGTGCCGGGTTACATCAGAAAATCGAGCGGCCAATTCGCTCCGCCAGCAATTCAAGCGCTGCTGTACCGGCAAGGGAGTTTCCGGAAGGGTCAAGCTCCGGCGACCATACGGCAATGGTCATCTCTCCTGGGACAATGGCGACAATGCCACCACCTACACCGGATTTACCCGGCATTCCCACACGGTATGCAAATTCCCCTGCGCCGTCGTACAAGCCGCACGTCGCGAGCAATGCATTGATTTGCTTACTTTGAGTCTGGCTGATAATTCTTTTTTCTGCGCCTAAAGGAAGTCCTTTATTCGCAAGATAGGTGAATGTCCGGGCCAGATCGACGCAACTCATGCTCAAAGCACAGTAGTGGAAATAGGTCTCCAATACCGGCATGACGTCGTTCTCAAAGTTACCAAATGCCCGCATCAGATAAGCAATGGCGGCATTGCGGTCGCTGTGCTGCATTTCCGAATTGGCAACAATCTTGTTGTAACAGATATGCGGATTGCCTGTAAGGTTGCGGACAAACTCTAACATTCGCTGACGCGGCGCTGACAGGCGACTGAACAGCATATCGCACACCACCAGAGCACCGGCGTTAATAAAGGGGTTACGGGGGATACCCTGCTCCATTTCCAGCTGGATCATTGAGTTAAAAGCCTGGCCAGAAGGTTCTTTACCTACGCTCCCAGATCTCTTCCGGTTGGTAGATCTGGCACGCCAGGGTGAGACTCAGTACCTTTGAGATCGACTGAATGGAGAACGGCTCATTTGCGTCGCCCGCCTGAATAATCTCCCCGTCGTTATAACAAACGGCGATACCCAGTTTTTCTGCCGGCACCTCTGCCAGCGCAGGAATATAGTCGGCAACCTTGCCTTTCCCAATCAGCGGGCGCACTTCGTCCAGAATGCCATTCAACAGCTCAGCCGTAGCTTCATGACTTCCTCCAAAGGTCAAAAAAGCCAACCCGAGGTTGGCTTTTTGAGTACTAAGTCTTAAACGTTTTTTGCGAATGGATATTACGCAATACGTTCGAATTTCAGGTCCCACACACCATGGCCAAGACGGTGGCCACGTTGTTCAAATTTGGTCAACGGACGCTCTTCAGGGCGTGGGATGTAATCACCGTCTGTGGCCTGGTTTTTATAGCCTTCAGACACATTCATGACTTCCGCCATGTGCTCAGCATAGTTTTCCCAGTCGGTCGCCATGTGGAACACACCACCGATTGCCAGCTTTTCACGTACCATCTGTGCAAAGGCATCCTGAACGATGCGGCGCTTGTGGTGACGCTTCTTGTGCCAAGGGTCAGGGAAGAACAGCTGCACGGTCGCCAGGCTTGAGTCCGGGATCATAGAAGCAAACACTTCTACTGCGTCATGGCACATCACACGCAGGTTGGTCAGGTTATTCTCACGGGCAGCCATCAGGCAGGCACCCACACCCGGACGGTGAACTTCGATACCCACAAAGTTCTTTTCAGGGGCATTTTTTGCCATCTCAACCAGAGAGGCACCCATACCGAAGCCGATTTCCAGAACCACCGGGTTGTCATTGCCGAACACCTCTTTCCAGTCGAGGCGGCTTTCAGCAAAATCGAGACCCATTGCAGGCCAGCACTCAGTCAGTGCGGATTCCTGGCCTTTGGTCAGTCGCCCTTCACGGCGTACGAAGCTGCGAATTTTACGGACGAGTTTTCCGTCTTCATTGAATTCTGGTTTGATGACATCAGTCATGATTCTGTTGCCTGCGATGCATTAAGTGGTTAGGAATGTCTGCGAAACGGGCATTATCCAGAGATCGCGCCCGTGTGCAAGTGATCGATTTGCGCTCAACGGGCTTAGTGTGGTGCAATCCTGCCATACAAAATGAATAATAACTGAGAGTAACGTGAGTCAGTCTTTCTCCGATGCCATCCTTGAATGGTACGAACAGTACGGGCGGAAAACCCTGCCCTGGCAACAGGCCAAAACCCCTTACAAAGTCTGGTTGAGTGAAATCATGCTCCAGCAGACACAGGTCGCCACCGTTATCCCGTATTTTGAACGGTTTATGGAACGCTTCCCGAGCGTGTCCGATCTGGCTGCCGCCGACCTGGATGAAGTTTTACACCTTTGGACCGGGCTTGGCTACTACGCAAGGGCAAGAAACCTCCATAAAGCGGCAAAACAGGTTGTCGAGCTGCATGGCGGCAACTTCCCCACCGATATCGACGAGGTGATGGCGTTACCCGGTGTTGGGCGATCAACGGCCGGAGCCGTGTTGTCCCTGTCTCTCGGTCAGCCTCACCCCATACTGGACGGCAATGTTAAACGAACCCTGGCGCGCTGCTATGCCGTCGACGGCTGGCCGGGTCAAAAGCCGGTAGAAAATCGTTTATGGGAACTGGCCGAAACGCTTACCCCTGAACAAGGGGTAGAAAAATACAACCAAGCGATGATGGATATGGGCGCAATGATCTGCACCCGCTCCAAACCCAAATGCGAGCTCTGCCCGGTAAAGAACCGGTGCGAAGCGTTGGCACTTGGCCGCCAGGCTGACTTCCCGGGTAAAAAGCCTAAGAAAACCCTGCCGGAGAAACAGGCCAACTTCCTCATCTTGCAACACGGCTCAGAAGTCTGGCTGGAGCAGCGCCCGCCAGCAGGCCTGTGGGGCGGCTTATGGTGCCTGCCGGAGAGTGCCGATGGCGAGTTGGAACAGACTGTCTCCAAACGTTTCCCAGACGCTGAAATTATTAATAACCCTGAACAATTAACGGCTTTTCGCCATACTTTCAGCCATTTTCATCTGGATATCGTGCCATTTCGCGTAAAACTTGCTGCTCGCCCTCACACAGTCATGGAAGGTGGGCAGGGTCTTTGGTATAACTTAAACCAACCCGCCACGGTTGGTTTGGCAGCCCCTGTACAAAAGCTGCTGGACAGCCTGGCCTACGAGTTACGCCAATCGGATAAATAGCCGGTCAGAATGTTCGCCGGACATATCTGATTGGTATCAAGCGAAGGAGCAAAAGCATGAGCCGTACCGTGTTCTGCCAGCGTCTGCAGAAAGAAGCCGATGGTCTGGATTTCCAACTCTATCCGGGTGACCTCGGTAAGCGAATTTTCGATAACATCAGTAAGGAAGCATGGGCAGAATGGCAGGCCAAGCAAACCATGCTGATTAACGAGAAAAAGCTCAATATGATGAACCCGGAACACCGTCAATTGCTGGAAGAAGAGATGGTGAACTTCCTGTTTGAAGGCAAAGACGTGGTCATCGACGGCTACACCCCTCCTTCTGAATAAGCTCATCTTCACGATTCGCTTAAAAATGACATTATTCGCTCGCGGATAATGTCATTTTTTAAGGTTTTCATGTCGTTCTTCTTGCCTCCTAAAATTTGTTTAGTGGCCTTTGCCTCACTGGTGATGCTGACAGGCTGCACCCGGGAATTCATTGAAGGCACCATTGGTGTCGACTACGAAACCACCAACCGTTTTGCCAAGAACCTCGCCCCCCTACCCGGCCAGTTTGTAAAAGACGAAGCGGCCTTTGAGCGCCTTGTCGCCTCCTTTACCGGCAATATTGAAAGCCACTGGGGCAAAAATGATGTGCGCGTTGCGGGTAAGCGTGACTACGTGAAATACACCGACAATTACCTCAGCCGGGCATCGGTGGATTTCGAGCGCGGCCGGATAACCATTGAAACCGTTGCCACCACTGATCCCAAGTCCCACCTCAAGCAGGCCATTATCACTACCCTGCTGACACCGGAGGATCCTGCACATGTCGACCTCTACTCAGACAGGGGAATCACCCTTGAGGGACAACCGTTCCTGCTCGGGCAAGTCGTTGACCAGGAAGGAAAAGACATCACCTGGGAGTGGCGTGCCAACCGCTTTGCCGATTACCTCATTGACCACCGGATGAAGACCCGCAAGGTCAAGTTCCAGAAATCTTTCTACGTAGAAATCCCGCTGGTCAGAAATCACTGGAGTAAACGGAAGTACAAATACCAGCAGTATGTTCGCGCAGCCTCACGAAAATATGGCATCTCAGAAGATCTGATTTATGCGATCATCAAAACAGAAAGCAGCTTCAACCCGTATGCGGTCAGCTGGCTAATGCCTATGGTTTGATGCAGGTTGTACCAAATACAGCCGGCCGCGACGTATTTAAGTTGGTAAAAAAGCGCTCTGGGCAGCCTTCACCGGAATACCTGTTTGATCCGGCAAAGAATATCGACACCGGCACAGCGTATTTCTACATTCTCAAGAATCGGTATTTAAAGGATGTGAGAGATCCAACCTCACTCCACTACAGTATGATTTCGGCATACAACGGTGGTGCCGGGAATGTTCTCAATACCTTTGACCGCAAAAACCGGGATCGGGCGATGCGAGAACTTAACAGCCTGAGACCAAACCAGGTTTACTGGGCGCTGACCAACCGACACCCCTCCGCGGAGTCACGTCGGTACTTGCAGAAAGTCACAAAATTCCAACAGGAGTTTCGTGCGGGTAAAGGCTAAAATTCTTTTTTTATGATGATGTTGCTCAAATAGTTTCCTTTTTGATGCTTTTATGCACGAACAGTCAAAAATGGAGACTTTTTCGAAAAAAGAGTTGACGCTAGAAGCCAAAATCCGTTTAATAGCGCTCCGTTGCCCGGATAGCTCAGTCGGTAGAGCAGGGGATTGAAAATCCCCGTGTCGGTGGTTCGATTCCGCCTCCGGGCACCATATTTCTCTCGGTGTCAGAGAAATATTTGTGCCGGCTTAGCTCAGTTGGTAGAGCAACTGACTTGTAATCAGTAGGTCACCAGTTCGACTCCGGTAGCCGGCACCACTTGCCTCGATAGCTCAGTCGGTAGAGCAGGGGATTGAAAATCCCCGTGTCGGTGGTTCGATTCCGCCTCGAGGCACCATTATTTTGGTGAGTTGATTCGTCAGCTTGCGTAGAAAAATTGTTCCCCCTTAGTTCAGTCGGTAGAACGGCGGACTGTTAATCCGTATGTCGCAAGTTCAAGTCTTGCAGGGGGAGCCAAATTCGGTGCTATAAGTTCACAAACTTTGTCGCCAAACAGGTTTGTGCCGGCTTAGCTCAGTTGGTAGAGCAACTGACTTGTAATCAGTAGGTCACCAGTTCGACTCCGGTAGCCGGCACCACTTGCCTCGATAGCTCAGTCGGTAGAGCAGGGGATTGAAAATCCCCGTGTCGGTGGTTCGATTCCGCCTCGAGGCACCATACAATTCCCCCTTAGTTCAGTCGGTAGAACGGCGGACTGTTAATCCGTATGTCGCAAGTTCAAGTCTTGCAGGGGGAGCCACTTTAGAAGGCCTAGTCGAAAGACTGGGCCTTTTTCATATGGGTCAAAACGTCATTTCGAATTAGAATCCGGTCACCGGTTAAAACTGTAAATCGCAATGGTAACCAGGCCATTATTCTCGTAGCAGAGTGACTCGCACAACTCTCTCACCAGCACGATACCCCTTCCGGCCCTATCTCCGGGTTCTGTTTTCTCAACAGTTCGGATATCAAACCCCTTCCCGTTGTGCTCAATACGCATAGAAAGGGTCTGGTCTATCGGGCACATCCGCAAATCTAACAGGATATGTTTTTCTTCTGGCAGGACAGAAAGGCGCTGCTCACGCTCAAGGTAGTAATTCAGGAAGCCGTCATCCCCGTCATTTTTAATCGAGGACTCCAGCTCCAGCAAACCGTGCTCAAGGGCATTGTTGAGCAACTCTGAGAGAACCGTGCTGATAAGATCAAGATGACTGCACTCCCCCACAAGGCCAAACACCAGGTTACGTACCTCGGCCACCATGCTGAGATCCCGCAGCATATCACCATGAAACTGTATACTGATTTGGGTCGGCGCTTTACTGATGGATGACGGCGGGTGAAATTCCTCCGCCGGCGGGTTCAGGATTGGCCCTATCAGCTCCAGCATCGACAAGTCGTCTTCCACCAGCCCATCTCTGGCAAAGTCTGAAACCGCATCCAACACAGAGTCCAGGGTATTCCCGTTATGATTTTCCAGCACGGCTTCAAGCCGGTTTTCCCCAAAGAGCTCTCGTCTGTTGTTGGTTGCCTCTATGACCCCATCTGTGCAGAAGAACAGTCTCTGTCCGGGCTCAAGTTCAAGGAATGTCACGTTTGCTTCGAAGCTTGCCTCATCAAGTACACCGAAAGACATATGTTGCCCGGCAAGGCGCTCGATTATCTTTCCGTTACCATCCAACAGGTAGCCATCCGGCATCCCCCACCCCACCAGCTGATATCTCGGCCATTCGCAGCGATTTCCAGCAGGCAGCCGGCCATCATCATCCCTGGAGGAAGGAAGCTCGCTTGCGCCCGGTTGATTTCTTTGGCGATTTCCCCGAGCGGACAGCCGTTGGCAGCCATCGCATAAAAAGTTTTGGTGGCAGGAATGGTAGAGATTGCAGCAGGCAAGCCATGCCCGGTTGCATCTGCAATCATCGCATACAGCCCGCCCTGCGGACGGTCAGCGGTTACAACCACGTCACCATTAAGGATATTGCCGGGACAGCTGTAAATGCTGACACCTTCAATTTCCCGGGCACATTGCTGCATGATATTGGTGAAGATGGACTCAGCCACCGAATGTTCGTAAAGCGTCTTGTCGTGGAAATGCCGCAGCTGGTCCCGTTGCGATTCAATCTGGCTGAACAGCCGGATCGTTCTGCAATGGGCCCTGACCTTGGCATGGAGGATGGTGGCATTTACCGGCTTGGGAATAAAGTCATCCCCAAGCTTCATGCAGGTTTCAAACGCTTCCTGGTCACTCATGCCGGTCAGGAAGAGAATAGGCAAATAGTGATCCGGGTATAAGGATCGAATCTGCTTCGCCACTTCAAAACCGTCCATAAGGGGCATTCTGACATCAAGTATCACTATACCGGGCAACGATTCCATCGAAGCCAGTTTTTCAAGTGCGTCTATCCCGTTATCGGCAGTCGTAATTTCGTCAAACTCGTCCCTGAGCATCGATACGATAGCTATCTGAATCGATTTCTGGTCTTCAACAACCAGTGCTTTCATCCGTGCCTCCTTTCCCGGCCTGGTTATTGAAATTCCTTATTCGATAAGGAATTTCTTCTCAAAGCGGGCAATGACCAGCACCCTTTTAATTTGTGGCATGGCATTGACGATACGGATAGTGCCATCAGGCTTTTCAAGGTAACTCTGCATATTCAGCAGCATGCCAAGGGCAGCACTGTCGAGGTAGTCTGTGTTTCGGAGATCAATGGTGATCTCTTTTCCACCCAAGTCCTGATAGGCCTCCCTGAAATCTCTCACCACACTGAAATCAAACTGCCCATCGACGTGAATAACTGTGGAGCCACTCTCGCGCACTTCTCGAGTTATCGACATAGTTTTCTCCTAAAAAAGTTCGATCTCACCTTCTTCAAGGCTTCCCTGTGTTGCCGGTGGCGGAGCACCGATCTCATTCAACAGTTCACTTATCCTGGCACTCAGCAATGCGCTGTCAGGATGAGGTTTGTCCACCTCTTCCTGAATCGCATCAGCCAGGCGCTTCAGCAGGTCCAGCTCATTAAGCACATGCTGCCCCTGCTGGGAAATGATGTCGGCAAACTGCAGCCCCCTGATACTTGCACTGACCTGACCACCCAGATCGCCACTCATCTGGTTCAGCTGTTGCACATCCCCTTTTACTTCGCCGTTGATACGCTGAACGCCTTTAAGCAAACGGGTGATTTCATCTTTTGACTCAATCGCTGTCGTCATGTCTATCGACGCAATTTCCCCGACCGTATTGTTGGTTAACTCCACGGTGTTGCGGGCGGTGGTAATGTTGGTCTGGATCTCGGCGTTCAATTCGCTGGCCCGGTTAGCCAGACGGCGAACTTCTTCTGCCACAACCCCAAAACCACGCCCCATCTCGCCAGCCCGGGCCGCTTCAATCGCAGCATTGAGCGCAAGGAGGTTGGTCTGGTCAGAAAGGCTGTTAACGTCATCCAGCAGCTTAAAAACGTCTGCCAGTTTGTCGGACATATCCTGAATACTGTGAACCGAGGCAATGCTCTTTTCACTGACCTTCACCAGAATGCCGATGTAATGGTCGATGGCATTTTCCGTAGTCGGGAGTACATGAGACAGGCTGTATTCATTGTTCTCATCATCAGACAGGAGATCTGACACCATATGGTTTGCCAGATCGACCTGTTTTGAGCAGGTATCCTGCATGCCAAAAAACGCCTCGTTGAGCGTCTCTACGGCATCATTTACGATTTGAATCTGCCGGCTCAACTGCTCCCGCATGGGCTCCAGGCCGGTTTCCAGTATTTCGCAAAGCTCTTTGAGTGACTGCTGCTCAAGATGTAAATCGCCTTCTGGCCCGGTCGTTCCTGAGATGTGATTTTGTGCATCACCCAAGACACCCGCTGCAGGCTCAGCCACCACTTGCTGGCGGGTTGCTACCCAGAACAGACCAAAGGATAACACCGCCCATCCAATCACCCAGGGAGAGGGAGAAAGCACACTGATAACAATGGCTCCCAGTGCAAAAATCGCCAGCCCGGCATTTCCGGATAGCATGCGTACCAGTTTATTCTGTTTTTTCATACACATACTCCGTCATAAATCCAGCCACGTCTTTGAGCGGGAGAATATGTTCTGCCGCATCCCGTTCAATGGCGGCCCTCGGCATTCCCCAAACAACAGACGATGCCTGATCCTGAGCAACGGTCACGGCGCCGCTCTCACGCATATCCAGAAGCCCGGCGGCTCCGTCCTGACCCATACCGGTAAGTAAAATCCCCAATGCCCGTTTGCCGGCTACTTCAGCCACTGAAGAAAACATGATGTCTACGGCCGGGCGATGCTGGTTAACCGGCGGGGCTTCATGAAGCGCAGCGTAAAGTCTGTCACCCCGCTTGGTTACCACCATATGGCAATCCCCGGGAGCAACATAGACGCATCCGGGAACCAGAGGCGCTTTATCCACTTCCAGTTCTTTAACCGTCAACTTGCTGTTTTATTCAACCTGTCAGCAAAAGATTTACTGAATACAGCTTTGATGTGCTGGGTGATAACGATAGGAGCATTTTTTCCGGAAGTTGCTTGAGGATAGCCCGGATAGCTTCCGTCCCGCCGGTCGATGCGCCGATAGCAATGACATCACAGCGACGGGCATTGAACTTGCCTTTCTTTTTCTCCGGCTCCTGCCGGGCAAAATTCATCGGCCCGGCAAACACGTTGGCCTGGGCGGCTGTTTTCACTTTCTCCACCACCAGACGCCGGTAGTTGGTCAGCAATGCGGCATCTTCTGCATTTTCCGGCTTGGGCACATAGTCGATTGCGCCAATTTCCAGCGCTTTCAGCGTTGCTTCCGCGCCATGCTGGGTAAGGGATGACACCATCACCACGGGCATCGGACGCAACCGCATCAAATTTCGCAGAAACTGGATACCATCCATTTTGGGCATTTCGATATCCAGGGTAATAACGTCTGGATTCAGCTGTTTTATCTTTTCTCTGGCTTCGTAAGGGTCTACCGCTGTCGCAATCACTTCCAGCTCAGGATCTGATGAGAGCATTTCTGTCATCAGCGCCCGGTAAACCGCGGAGTCATCGACCACAATGACCTTGTATGTTTTTTTCTTCATGAGAACAGCTCCGCATCCGTATCGTTATCGCCAAAGTCCCCTTCTTTGAGCAACCGTTGCTCGTAGCGTTTTTCGACTTCGACCTCTTCTGTCTCTTTCGACAATTGCTTGACCCAAGCCTTCCCGGTTATAGGTCAAACAACACTTTGCGAGCGCATGTACTGCCTAAATCAAAACTCACAAGATCCATCTGTTCACGTGCGATGTAATCCATCACAAATTCAATGTTCTTTTCCCCAATGGCGATGATACTGTCCATGACTTTCGCACCGCCAAACACCTTGATGCGAAGATCCGGGCGGTTCGATCCCATCCTTACCAGGGCGTTGATCAGTATCTCCATGGCATAATTTCCATAACGGGCAGGAAAAGAGACAAACTCATCCGCGTGCCACTTAATGGCTTCATGATGGCCATGAAAGGGCAACATAAAGTGGTTCATCCCGCCTATCCTGAGCTTGGGATCCCAGATGCAGGCAGCAATGCAGGAGCCCAGTCCTGTCGTGATCAGTTCCGGCTTGTCTGTCACGTAAACATCCCCGGGCTGAAGCTTGACCATGTCCTTTTGGAAGGTCGGGTGGTAAAACCGGTGCAGGCTCTCGTTGCGTTTTTCATGAGCGGCTAGAATAGACTGCATCTTATGTCGTCTCCGGGGTTAAGGCTTGATAAAACCGGTGTGACAGACATTGGTAAGCTTGCTGCCTACTTCACCAATGGACTCAGAATGGCCGATGAACAGCGCGCCTCCGGTACGAAGGTGGCTGTAATACCGGCACAGTAGCGTTTGCTGGGTATCCCGCTGGAAATAGATCATCACGTTGCGACAGAAGATCACGTCGAACTGGGTTTTAAATGGCCATTCATGCAGCAGGTTCAGTTGCTGGAACCTGATGAAATGCTGAACTTCGGCCTTCGCTTTAAACACCCCTTCATGACTCCCCCTTCCACGGACAAACGCCGATTTCAAAAACGGCTCTGGAATGCCACGGGAATCAGTAATCGGGTATTCACCTTTCTTGGCTTTTGACAACACCTGTGTATCAAGGTCTGTCGCCAGTATGGAGATGTCCCAGCCTCCATCCAGCAAACCCTCGTATTTGAGTACTGATGCAATGGTGTAAGGTTCTTCGCCGGTCGAACACCCGGCAGACCAGATACGGATAGGTTTAGGCCGGCGCTTCCATTCAGGTATCAATTTGTGTTGGAGATACTCAAAGTGGTGGCTTTCCCGGAAAAACTGCGTCCGGTTGGTCGTCAGCGCATTGACGAACTTCTCCCGCTCAACGGCTGATTCCCCAATCATCTGGAGATACTGCCCGACGCTGTTCAGTTCAAGCTCGCGTATCCGGCGGCAAAGACGACCATAAACCATGGTCATCTTGCCATCCCCGAGGGAGATACCTGTCTCCCTCAGCATCATTTCCCGTATGAAAGCAAAGTCCTGCCTGGAAAAATCAAACTCTCGTTCTACGGCTATATTCATACGTTGCTCCCCTCTAGCCGTCAGAACTCCTGCCAATCATCGTCATCTTGTGGCAAGGGAGCGCCACCACTCACAGCCTTCGCCCGGGTCGCTTTGTTCTTGTCCCCGAAATTGGTTTCGACCACCGTTGCGGGCACAGGATCTGCGATAGACGGCGATGCCAACTGGGATGGGCTGGAATCAAGGTGGAAGAAGCTGACCAGACTGAGGAGCTCGGTTCCCTCTTGCTTGAGCGACTGGCTGGCCGCTGACGCTTCCTCAACCAAGGCTGCATTTTGCTGGGTCATTTCATCCATCTTGGACACGGCGCGGGTTATCTCATCAATACCGGTTGCCTGTTCCTGGCTGGCAGTATCAATGCGGGCAATCAGGTCGGACACACTGTTCACTGCCGCGACTATTTCCTCAAGCATATCTCCGGATTCATCCACCAGACGGGAGCCTTCTGCCACCTTGTCTACGCTGTCCTTGATAAGGTCTTTAATTTCCTTGGCGGCCCCGGCACTTCGCTGCGCCAGATTCCTGACCTCACCGGCCACAACGGCAAAACCACGTCCTTGCTCACCAGCCCGGGCAGCTTCTACCGCAGCATTCAGTGCAAGAAGGTTTGTCTGGAAGGCAATTTCATCAATAACGCCAATGATGTCGGCAATCTTTTTGCTGGCATCGTTAATTTCCGCCATCGCAGAGACGGTGTTTTTCACCACATTCCCGCCGCGTTTTGCCTTGTCCGTTGCGTTGTCTGCCAACTGGTTGGCTTCTTTGGCACTGCTGGCGTTTTGCTTCACGGTGCCGGTCATCTGCTCCATGCTCGCAGAGGTCTCCTGCAAGCTGGCCGCCTGATCTTCGGTACGTTTGCTGAGGTCGTCATTACCTTCAGCAATCTCACCGGATGCGTTGGCAACCCGGGCTGCCGACTGGGTAATCTTCTCTACCATCTGACGGATATTCATGATGGAGGTATTTACGGCCTCTGAAAGGCGCGCAAAATCACCGCCGTATTCTTCCGGCATACAGGTATTCAGGTTACCTTCTGAGACCCGGCTCATGACATCAATACACTGGTTTACCGGATCAACCACCGAGTCGAGGAGTTGGTTAACGCCATCACCCAGCTGTGCCATAAATCCGCTGTAACGGCTGGTGTCTATGCGCTCGTCAAGCCTTCCGGAAGACGCATTGGTAATCAGCTTTTCAACCTGTTGCTGGCCGTCCAGTTGTTCCGTCACATCTTCCCATTGCAGGCTGGCCCGATGAAATTGCCGCTTGAGTCATGCATAGCAATGCACGTAAGACTGAAACTCAGGCTGCCAACCCGGATGTTTGCGGTGTAAGGCATGCGTGAAGGGTCGCTGATAATGCCACGCTGGTGAGCCGGATTCTTGTGGAATGAATCGATACTTCTTCCCACCAGGGCATCGACATCAAAGCCCGGGAACATACCGCGGAGCTCAGAGGCACGGGAGTTAAGTAACTTTTTAAGCGACGGGTTAAGGTATTGAATGATCCCATCTTTATCAGCCATCATCAGGTTAGTCGTCATCCCTTCGACGGCAGACACCAAACGGCCGACCTGAATTTCATTCGCTCGAATCGCCGTTACATCTCTCCACTCGAGGGTGTTTCCTATGTACTGGCCGTTGCTGTCCATAATGGCAGAAACATTGAGTTCGATTTTTATATCTCCGACAGAGATATCCGTTGAATAGGGCAGATTACCCGGGTCGGCAAGCATGGCCCGTTGATGAGCCGGATTGCGGTGGAAATCATCGATGCAACGTCCCATCAACCACTCTTCAGATGCGGTGAAGCCCGGCCAGACCGAGCGGAATTCCGCCTCATACTTTCTGAACAGGGTAAGTGTTTCACCGTTCATATAGGTGATATTAAAATCGCGGTCGATCATGACCATCGCTGTCATGGCCTGGCCTACCGCAGCTTTCAGGCGGGCAACTTCATTCTGGTTCTTGCGAACCTCAGTCACATCGTCCCACTCCAGGGTGTTCCCGATATAGTTCCCGGATTCATCTATAAGCGCACTGACATTGAGTTCCAGGGAAACATCGTCAATAGTGATGGTTGTTTTGTAGGGCAGGTTGGCCGGGTTAGATAAAAGCTGCCGCTGGTGATTCGGGTCTTTGTGGAACATATCGATACAGGTTCCGATCAAAGCCTCTTTTTGAGCGTTGAAATTCGGCCAGTGCTTCCTGAACAAAGCTTCATGCTGTTGAAGGAGTTTCAGCGAGCGTTGGTTGAGGTAAGTGATTTTGAAATCACGGTCGACCATCATCAGGCTGTCTGGGCACTCTCAAGCGCTCTCAGCATCAATGAATTTTGCTCTGCTTCTTTTTGTAATTTTGCCAACTGCTCGTTATTTTTGTGAGATGTCCACCAAGCCATATCTATTCCTCGCTAACTGTTTCGGCGCTCACTGCCATTGTCAGTGCCGTGAAGTCAAACAGCTGCTCCAGGCGAATAAGAACTACGTGTTTTCCTGATACCTCAGTAATGCCTTCGATATACCTCCGGTCGAATTTCACAACTTCCGGCGGTGGTTTAATCTGGCCGGCCTCCATTTCGTAGACCTCAGAGACTGCATCTACAATGATGCCCAATGACTGCCCATCGGCGTTCCGGACAATGATCAGCACGGTTGTTGGCCCGATATCTGCCGCCGGCATCGAAAAACAGCGTCGCAGATCAACAACAGGGACATATTCCCCGCGCAGGTCCAGAACCCCGAGCAAGTAGTCCGGGCTCTCAGGAAGCTGCCTTACGTCAGTCCAACCGCGCACTTCCCTGACGGCGAGGATATCGATTCCATATTCCTCACCTTCCAGGGTAAATCCGAGGTATTCACTGCTGTTCCCCATCATGGTGCGCTCCTCATTTACTCTGGTAGACCAGACTGAGACCGGATCCCTGCCCGGCCAGCATGGTTTCAACCAACAGAAGACTGTCGACGTTAAATACCGACAGCACATGCTCATTCAGCGTCAGCAGCCCGGAAATAAACGGCGTAACCTGTGAATCCCCAAGTGCCGGCGTCAAGGCCAAGCCGGAATCGTTAACCACATCAGACACCGCATCCGCCACAATCCCCATCGTCCGGTTGCCCGCCTCTTGCCCAGCCCGCAGGATCAATACCACCGTGGTTGGCAGGTATTCCGCCTCCCCCAAGCTAAACCGGGCTCGCAAATCCATGATGGGAACGATCATGCCGCGCAGGTTGATGACACCGCACAAGTAATGAGGCGATTTCGGTATCGGTGTGGGTTGCTCCCAAACCCGAATCTCTTCAACTTTTTTGATATCAACGGCATAGAGCTCATCACCGAGGCAAAAACTCAAATAGTCATTCCCAACCACGGTAAAGTCATTTTCCTGGGCGTTTTCCATCAGGCTGTCGATGCTTTCCATACCCCTATCTCCCTCTATGCTGCCTTGGTGGATTTGCCGTCAGCGATCCTGGAAAGGAAACCCGAAATCATGCCTTGTACATCGAGGATCAGAGAGACCGAACCGTCACCGAGAATGGTGGCTCCGGAAAATCCGGGAACCCGGGTATAGTTGGTTTCCAGGCTTTTAATAACCACCTGTTGCTGGCCAAGTAGATCGTCGAGCAACAAGCCAACCTGGTTATTTCCGGCTTCGACCACACAAAGCAGTTTGTCGTCCAGGCTTGAACTTTTGCCCAGCTGGAGCTCATCCTGAAGCCGCAGAATCGGGATGTTATTTTCACGCAGCCGGTAGAGTTCCACGCCACCGGATACCACTTTGATCCGTGAAGCATCGATTTGGATCGATTCCACGATTGAAACCAGTGGCACAACAAAGATCTGCTCGCAAAGGCGAACCAACTGACCATCGAGGATCGCCAATGTCAAAGGAAGGCTTATTCTGAACAGGCTGCCGTTATCAATTTCAGATTCCACTTCGATGTTGCCACCGAGATCTTCAATATTCCGCCGCACCACATCCATGCCAACACCACGGCCGGACACGTCTGAAACCTCTGCGGCGGTAGATAAACCGGGGGCAAAAATGATGTTGAAGATCTGGCTGTCTGTCCAATCACTCATGGACAAATCCGGCGGGACAATGCCTTTTTGCTGCGCTTTGGACCACAGCTTTTCTTTATTCAGACCGGCACCGTCATCCCGCACTTCAATCATGATCGAGCCGCTTTGGTGGTACGCATTGAGGGATACCGTACCGTGCTCTGGTTTCTCTTTCCCGAGTCGCTCACGAGGTTGCTCGATGCCATGGTCAATGGCATTTCGCACCAGGTGAACCAGAGGATCGGTAATCCGTTCAAGAACCGTTTTGTCGAGCTCAGTATGTTCACCCGAAATATTGAGCTCCACCTTCTTGCCAAGTTGGGCGGATAAATCCCGGATAAGCCGGGGGAAGCGGTTAAACGCAAAACTGATGGGAAGCATCCGGATGTTAAGGACGCTTTCCTGTAACTCTTTGGTGTTTTGCAGCAGTTGATCCAGCCCGGATTTAAGTCCGGCCAGCTTATCCGGCGTAAAATCCTGGCTAAGCTCCGTCAACATGGACTGGGTGATTACCAGCTCTCCCACCAGATTGATCAGGTTATCGATCTTGTCGATATCGACCCGGATTGACGATACGCCGGCTTCCTGCTTGTTTGCTTTTTTCGCAACGGGTGCAGCAGCTTTTGCGGCCGAGGCGGGTTGAGTCTCTTTTTTGGGCGCTTCGGCTTCCGCCTGTTTAGTTTCAACAACCACGGGCGCGGCAACAGGTTCCGGCACTTGGGGAGGAGTCTGCACAACCGGAGATTCTTGGGCATCCCCTACAGCTGCGTCACCCCTGTTTATAATGAGGTCACATTCATCCTCAACCCATTCAAACACTTCCTCGATATCAGCCCGCTCAACGAAACCTCCCATCCTGATTTCCCAGTGGAGGTAGCACAGCTCTGGCTCCATCGCATCCATATCGGGTAACGCATCGACATGGCAGACAATACCGACGCCTTCATCCAGCTCTGCCAGTTCACGGATAAGCCGGAGCGGATCGTTACCACTGAAGAAAATATCTTTCAGCGGTTTGAACTGAATAACCCAGTTGCCCGTTTCCGGTTCAGCGTTCTGTTCGACAACCTCTGCCGGGGCTTCAACCGGAGCAGCAGTTTCTGACGCCCCGTCGAGCAGTTGCTGCAATGCCTTTTCAATGGTGTCTCGTTCGGTTGGGTCGAATGGCTCACCGGATTCGTGCGCTGCCAACATATCAGCAATGCAGTCGCCACCTTTAAGCAGCAAATCGACAGAGCTCGCATCCAGCGTCCTTTTGCCGTCCCTCACCTCATCGAGCAATGTTTCCATTACGTGGGTAAAGTCGGCAATGTCACCCAACTCAAAGGTGGCACTGCCGCCTTTGATGGAGTGCGCCGCCCTGAAAATCGTATTGATCGTTTCAGGGTCTGCGGTCTCTGCATCGAAGTCCAGCAGCTCACGCTCGAGAACTTCCAGGTTTTCCCGGCATTCCTGATAAAAAATTGCGCGCAGTTGCGCCATGTCTAAAGACATCGCAGCCCCCCGGTCCGGTTTCCTTACAATACGCGCTGCAGCGTTTTGAGCAGCGTATCGGGATTAAACGGCTTAACGATCCAACCGGTCGCGCCGGCCGCTTTACCTTGTGATTTTTTCTCTGACGAGGTTTCCGTCGTCAGCATGAGAATAGGCGTGAACTTGTACTGGGGTACCGTACGTAACTGACGGACAAACTCCAGGCCGTCCATTACCGGCATGTTTACATCCGAAATAATCACGTCAAATTTGCCTGTCTTGGCTTTATTCAACGCCTCTGCACCATCATTTGCAGTTTCCACCATGTAGCCGGCTTCTTTTAAGGTATGGCTGACCATCTGACGGATAGAAACGGAATCGTCCGCTGCGAGAATTTTGTGCATTATGCCTCCTGCGTTATCAACCTGGGCTGCTGCCTTCTAAGCTCAGACAGTTCTCCAGCCCTAACACTTTTGCTGCATCAATGAGTTCAGGTGAAACCCGTTCCCAACGCCAAGTAACTGATTTATTGTTAAAGCCAACCAGTGCTGCTGACAGCAACTGCAAACCGGCACAATCGACCCGGTGTACATCCCCACCATCCAGCTGAGTGTTTCCCCTGCGGGGAGAGACTCAACAGCCGCAACCAACCTTTCTCTCAAATCAAGAACGTGGGTGATATCTGCGACATCACCGATACGAAATTCCATGGCACTTCCTTAATGAGTCCGGATGCATAGTTTTCCCTGCCAGTTCTAAGTGTAGCAAGATTGGGAAAATAGGCTCGATTGTTAAATATTCGTATTGCCACCGCGAAGTGAAACGTCAATTAATACACATATGCCGAATGTGATTAATAAAGAATTAATCATGTTTTTTCATGTAGATAGCGCCAACCTCTCGTTTACCGAGGAAAAATTGATAATCGTGACCTCAATCACGATCGAAATTTGATGCCAGATAAACAACAGAATGTATATACAGTTTTTTAGGCGTCCGGAATGCCAGAGGATTCAAGAGAAGGTATGCGCAGAGTGCAATAAAACAGCGTTTGAACGGGGAATACGATTTAAGCGTTTGACACCTCAGGGAGATAAGGATAAAGTCCTCTCCGCTGCCTCGATAGCTCAGTCGGTAGAGCAGGGGATTGAAAATCCCCGTGTCGGTGGTTCGATTCCGCCTCGAGGCACCATTATTTGGTGTGAAAGCCTGAACGAAAGTTCGGGGCTTTTTCATTTCCGGCAGTTTGATTTCTTGAAAATCGCCGGCCGGTGGCCTGGGCGGCCCCGTTATTCCGCCTCGAGGCACCATTATTTGGTGTGAAAGCCTGAACGAAAGTTCGGGGCTTTTTCGTTTCCGGCAGTTTGTTTTCTTGAAAATCGCCGGCCGGTGGCCTGGGCGGCCCCGTTATTCCGCCTCGAGCATTGCCAACTCATTATTCTTACTTTGTGATCCCATCAATAAATCATCGCTAATCCAGCAATATGCACCTCATTCCATGAGATAATCCGGTAATGGTTGCCGGTTACAAACTTAGTAGCACATGTAATGTGTGACTCGCGCAACGTATTCGTCAATCACTGCTAAAAATTCAAATAAATAGTTTTACTGCTAAAAATCAATCCCTTAAATATTTAGAGTAATTAGGGTTACAGGTTTTGGAAATGCGCTCCATAAAGTTGTCGGTACAACGGTTGCAGTTAGGGTTACACATCAAACTGCCCCTTAAATGGCGGGAACATCCTTTTGTTTTCAGTCGCTTTACTATCGAGAGTGGCGAACAGCTTCAAATCATTCGCTCACTGCCGACGCAATATGTCCTCTATTACCCGGACAAAAGCAGTGCAGAACCGCTGAGTATGCAAGAAGTGCTGGCGCCCGCCGAAAAGGTTGACCAGGACGCCGTTGCCGCACTCCAGGCAAAAATGAAGCGGGAGAAAGAACAACGTATCGACCAGCTTCATAATATCCGCCGGCGTATCAGACAATGTGAAAAGCAATATGGTCAGTCAATGTCACAGTTGCGCTCTGCCTTTACTAAGGCAAAGCAACGGCCTGAAGCTGCCGAGGACGAAATTGAAGCGCTCGCTGACAATCTTATCTCCCTGGCTGACAATGAATCCCTGACGCTCCATCTGATGGATAACCCCACGTACGAGCAAGACCACCACTTTCACATGCTCAACGTGACCGTGCTATCGCTGCTGCTGGCAAAAGCCCGGGGATATGAAGAAGAAAAGCTGAGGAACCTTGTGCTTGGTGCCAGTCTCCACGATATCGGGAAGATCAGGATCCCCAAAGCCATCCGGGCCAAAAACACCCCTCTTTCCAAGCCGGAGGAGAACTACCTTCGCCAGCACACATCCTATGGCATCAAACTGGTGGAAAACTTCAAAAACTGCAGTCCAGAGATTCTCGACATCATTGAGAACCATCACGAGTTTGCTGATGGAAGTGGATACCGAGGGGAGTGAAAGGGGATGAGGTCGGGGAAATGTCCCAGATCGTAGCGATGGCGAACCTCTATGATGACCTTTGCCATTCGAGGTTTGGCTCAAGTGCCAGAACGCCTTATGCCGCAGTTTCCCATATGTTCCGGGCCCTCAAAGCCAAATTCAATCCGGATTTACTGGCACTGTTTGTCAAGCTGGTAGGCATCTACCCTCCCGGTACGGTTGTACAGCTGTCCGACGATGCGTTTGGCATGGTGCTGTCAAACAACAGCCAGCATTTGCTCAAGCCCAATGTGATGATTTACGACAGCGTCGTCCCCAGAGAGCAAGCACCGATTATTGAACTCAAAGACAGCAAGCTTGAAATATCAAAGGTATTGCGCCCCCAATCACTGCCGCAATCCATCTTTGATTATCTCAACCCGCGAACGAGCTTCAGTTATTTCTTTGATGCCGAGAAATAGAACCTTTTGATGCAGGTAACCTTTGATATAAAGAGTCTTTTGATACAGACAATACGATAAGCCCCGGAAATCCGGGGCTTGTTTTGTGGTATTTACCAACTGAACAGATCTTTTACCCACCCGACAGGTGATGAGGACTTGCAGACATCTGCCTGCTTGCCGCTTTTGTCCCAAACAGGGAACGTCACTTTGCTGCCACAGTCCAGCGAGTATTCTCCGCCATTCAGCGCAAACGGCAGTGTAGTGACCTGCTTTGGCCAGGTCAGCTGCAATGGCTCGGGCTGGCGTTTTTGCATATACGATGCGTAAACCCTGAGAGCGCCGCTTGAGCCAGTCAACCCGGTAGATTTGTTGTCATCCTTGCCGAGCCAGACAGTAACCACCTCACGGCCATCAATCCCGACAAACCAGCTGTCACGGTTGTTATCCGTTGTCCCGGTTTTACCGGCAATGCCAGCCCAACCGAAAGACGGGTTCAGGTAACGTGCTGTTCCTTCCTTTACCGCCTTTTTCATTGCATACACGGTCAGCCAGGCGGCCTGTTGGGAAACCACTTCACGGGATTTTGGCCAGTTTCGGTAGAGCACTTCACCTTGCTGTGTCACCACTGAACGCAGTGCAGTGAGCGGCGCTTCCCGGCCGCCACTCCCGATGGACTGGTACATTTGGGTGACCTGGTAAGGCGTCAGCGTATAAGCGCCCAGAAGGATGGAAGGCAAACGAGGCACCTCGCCTTTGGGGACACCAAGTTTCGTCATGATATTGATGACCTTGTCCAACCCCACAGCCATGCCAAGGTTCACCGTCGGCACATTCAGTGATTTTGCCAGTGCGTCCATCAAAGGCACTTCACCGCGGAATTTGCGATCGTAGTTTCGTGGCGTCCAGACACTGCCCTGACTGCCTTTGAGGGTTATCGGTTTATCCGGCAACGGCGTGACCAGGCTGAATTTATCCGGCTCGCTGAGAGCTGCCAGGTATACCGGCGGCTTGGCCAGCGAACCAACCTGGCGGCTGCCATAGAGTGCCCGGTTAAAGCCGGCGTAGCCCGGCCGGTTGCCACCCACCATGGCGCGGATTTCACCGCTCTGGCGATCCGCAATCACCACCGCAGCCTCAAGCCCTTTTCCGGCTCGCTTGGAAAGTGCAGGCACTTTTTCTACCACGGCCTCTTCGGCCAATTTTTGAGAAAGCGGATCCAACGTAGAAAAGACGCGCAGGCCGGAATCCGGATTGAAATGATCCCCTACCCGCTCCTTAATTTCCGTTCTGAGCAAATCAAAATAGGCCGGCTGGCGAGTTGACAGCGAAGGCTTTTTCTTGATGCCCAGAGGACGGGAAGCCGCCGTGTTGTATTGTTCGCCAGTCAGCAGGTTGGCTTCCAGCATCAGCTTGAGCACCAAATCCCGGCGCTCAAGAGCGCGCTCAGGAAAACGCCACGGGTTGTAATAGGACGGGCCTTTCACCATGCCCACCAGCAGCGCCAGTTGATCAACTGTCAGCTCCTGAATCGGGCGACCGAAATAAAGACGGGCTGCTAACGGGAAGCCATGCACAGCCTGCCCCTGATTCTGGCCGACATACACTTCGTTCAGGTAGGCTTCCAGAATCCGGTCTTTGCTGTAGCGGTAATCAATAATCAGGGCGATGTAAGCTTCGCGGATTTTCCGCCACAAGGTTTTGTCACGGGTCAGGAACAGGTTTTTTGCCAACTGCTGAGTCAGGGTTGAACCACCCTGTACGGTACGGCCGGCACGCAGGTTGGCAACCGCTGCACGGGCAATGGCGGTGAGTGATACACCTTCATGTTGGTAGAAATCCCGGTCTTCGGTGGTCAGCAGGGCTTCCACCAGCAATTCGGGGAATCGCTCCCTCGGCAAGAAGAGGCGCTGCTCTTCGCCACCGGATTCCAGCATTCCAAGCAGTTTGGGTTCGATACGCAGGAAACCGAGTTGCTTGCCGGAATCTTCCATTTTCAGGCCGGTAACACCGTGAGCGTCAAAACTTACCATCACATGGCGTGCCGGCTCCGACCCGTCTTCAAATTCAAATGGACGGCGGATCATCTCAATCCGGGTGCTGGAGGCGGAAAATTCCCCGGGATGAACCGGGTTGCGAACTTTTTTGTAGTTAAGCAGGTCAAGCTCTTTGCGGAGCTCCTTGATGGTAACCGGCTCACCGTTCGCCAGGTACATTACCCGGCCGTACACCACCGCAGGCAGTTCCCAAAGCTGGCCGTCAAAGCGTGAACGCACCTGGCTGTCGAGGTAAATGCCGGTAACGATAATAACTGCCAGCCCAACCAGACTGAGCTTTGCCCCAAGGACAGCCAGCTTTTTCAGCCAGCCTTTTTTGCCGCCAGATGCCGGTTTCTTACTCTTGCGCGCCGCCGTTTTTCTTCCTTTGCCTGATGCGGCTTTTGGGGTTGTTTTTCGGCGTGTTCTTCCGCTGGGCTTTTTATCGTCCGGGTTACTGCTCATGCTACGTTTTCTTTCCGCCTCTTTTTGTGTGCTTTTCATCGTTTACCCCTGAAGCTGGCGCTTGGTCTTGCGTGTCGGCTCATGGGTAGCCGGATCATCCGGCCAGACATGCTTGGGGTAACGTCCTTTCATCTCTTTCTGTACGTCCCGGTAAGCCCCTTCCCAGAAACTCGCCAGATCCCGGGTGATTTGCAACGGCCTTTGTGCGGGTGAAAGCAGTTCTATCACCAGCGTCACTCGCCCCATCGCGATAACCGGGGAGGCCTGTTGCCCGTACATTTCCTGCATACGTACCGCCAGCACCGGGGCTTCCCCCTCTTTATAGCGGATGGTATAGCTGCTTCCGGTCGGCACTTCAAAACGGGCTGGAGTCTCTCGGTTCAGAGTTTTGACGTTGTCCCAACCAAGGTAAGCTTCCAGCGCCCCTTTGAGATCCAGCTTTTTAAGGTCACTGATCTTGCGCATACCCGCCATAAATGGCACCAGCCAGTTATCAAGTTCCGCCAGCAGGGTATCATCATCCAGTGCAGGCAGTTCCAACTCCGGCAGCCATTCCCTACCGCAACGGGCACGGATAAGCAGCCCCTCGCTGCTTTCATTCCACGGCAGGCAGGAAAGCCCTTTCCGGCGTACCGCATTGGCCAGCGCCTCCCCGATTCTCGCCGGATCTGGCTCCGGCAATGCCTTGCGGCTGACCACCAACGCGCCAACCCGCTTTTGCTGCTCCGCGACCAGACGGCCTTTGCCCTCATCCCAGTCAACGCGGTCCACGGTCTCAAACAACCCGGGCAGGTAGCTTTCCAGCTCATCAATGTCAGCCGCCACTGCTGCAAAAATACGGCTGTCTCCCTGCCGGGTCGTCGTCAGCTCAGCCACTATCAGCGCATTTTCAGACGAAAGCGGCTCATCCGGGTCCAGTGACGCGCCATGTCCATTCGCCAACAGATACCGGCCATCATTCCCCCGGTTAATGGCAACCCTGTCCGGGAAGGCGGCAGCGAGAAGTGGTGCCAACCAGGCAGGGAACAAGTCCCCCGCCAAAGGGATACCCAGCTGCTTTGCAAACTGTCCGGCCCGCTTTTTCGCCATCCCCCCACCACGCTGCATCTCTGCTATCTGCAAACGGATATCTGCACTGAATTTCCCCCTGGGAGGCTCTTCCATCCACGCAGCAAGCCAGGCAGCGGTTTGTTTCACCGCCAGATCGTTGCCATCAACAGCCCACTGCTGAGCATGGCAAAGCATTGCGCCAATTCTCGGATCCGCGGAACACTTTGTTGCTGCCCGGCCAAATTCCGTCAGAACCGGTTTGTTTTTTCCGGGTTCCAAAATCCCAAGCTTAATCAGCAGTGTAGTGGCTTGCTGTAAATGCCGGGTAGGAGGAAGGTCAATCCATTGTAAATCTGCGGCGCTGCACCCCCACTGGGCGAGCTCCAAAACAAGAGAGGAGAGATCGCTGCTGAGGATCGCCGGTTCCGGCTCTCCCCGCAGCCGCTGGAATTCTTCTTCACTGTAAAATCGAAGGCAGGTTCCGGCTTCAATACGTCCGGCACGGCCGGCTCGCTGAATGGCAGAGGATTTTGCAATTCGCCGGGTTTCCAGCTTAGTCACCCCGCTTTTGGGGTTAAACACCGCAACCCGCTCCATCCCGCTGTCCACAACCATGCGGACACCTTCGATTGTCAGGCTGGTCTCGGCAATATTGGTGGTCAAAACCAGTTTTCGGTAACCGTCCGGCGCAGGAGCAATGGCAGCCTGCTGCTCTTTCGGGGGCAACTGACCATAGAGCTGACAAAGGAGGATATCATCAGGAAGAGTGCCTTCCAGTGCGTCAGCAAGACGCCGTATTTCGCCAGTCCCCGGAAGGAACACCAGCGCAGATCCGGCTCATCCATCATCAGCTTGCGAATAGCCCGGGCATAATCATGTTCCCAGCCATACTGCCAGCCAATACCCTGATGTCGGTAGTGGATGGGAAATTGCCGACCTTCAGACACAATCACCGCCGCATCGGGCAACCAGCCTGACAGCGCAGCATTATCTAGGGTTGCCGACATAATGAGGATTTTCAGATCATCCCGCAGGCCAGCCTGTACATCTAGCGCCAAAGCCAGCGCGGTATCGGCGTGAAGGCTGCGCTCATGGTATTCATCGAAAATAAGCAGGCTGACACCGTCTAGCTCCGGGTCTGACTGGATCATCCGGGTAAGGATCCCTTCTGTCACGATTTCCAGCCGGGTTTCGGTGGAAACCTTGTTTTCCCCACGTACCCGGTATCCCACCTGTTTCCCGACGGGCTCACCAAGTTGGGCAGCAAGGTAAGCCGCAATGTTGCGCGCCGCCAGCCGGCGTGGCTCCAGCATCACTATCTTGCCCGGCAGGTTCCCCTCTTTTAATAGGAAAAGTGGAAGCCGGGTCGATTTACCCGCCCCGGGAGGGGCCTGCAAAATAACTTGGGTAGCATCAAAAAGCCGGTCTTGGAGCGTAGGGAGCACCGCATCAATGGGCAGCTGTGACAATGTCGGTTACCTTGTGTCATCATGGTCGTTTCCCCGCATTGTACAGGAAAGACAATGACAAATGAGCGCCTCTTCTTCGCCCTCGGGGCAACGGAAGCAGAAGGATGCACCGGCGATTATGATGCGCTGCTGGCGCTGAAAAATGCCTGCCGGACGTTTGGAAAACCGGTGCCGGATAACAACCTGCACCTGACACTGGCCTTCCTGGGGAATGTATCCGGTATCCAGAAAAGCGCCATAGTGGCAGCAGTGGACCAGCAAGGTTTCAAACGGTTGTCAGTGTCTGCAGAAGATGTTGGCTTTTGGCCCAAAAGCGGTATTTTGCGGTTGGATACCTCGTTGCCGGAAGCGCTGAGTCTCCTCTCAGAGCGCCTGCACAATCTGGCAGCGGAATGCGGAATAACGGTGGAAACACGCCAGTATCGTCCTCACTTTACCCTTAGCAGGAAAGCCCGCCGCGGCCAATGGCCACAGCCAGACACACCATTGCAATTTACTTTCAGCGAATTCGGCCTCTATCGCTCGCAGCCATCGCCGGATGGCAGAGGTGTCATTTACACCCGGCTGCATCATTGGCCTCTTTATTAACACGGAGATTTTTTCCTATGCATTTCACCCCGGCCCTGCAACCCGGCACCCTGATTAAACGCTACAAGCGGTTTCTGGTAGATATCACCTTACCAGACGGCCAGGAACTGACCCTGCACTGTGCCAATACCGGTGCAATGACAGGCTGTGCAGAGCCGGGAAACACGGTTTGGTATTCCACATCGGATAACGCAAAACGTAAATACCCTAACAGCTGGGAGATCTCAGAAACGCCACAAGGACACCGGATTTGCGTCAATACTGCCCGCGCTAACGGGCTGGTCGCGGAGGCAATCAACGCTGGCGTTATCACAGAATTAACAGGTTATGAAACACTGAAAACCGAAGTGCGGTATGGTAATGAAAACAGCCGAATCGACATTTTGCTGGAAAACAACACCCTGCCACCTTGCTACATCGAAGTAAAAAGTGTCACTTTGCTCGGGCAGAATGGTCAGGGATATTTTCCGGACGCAGTGACCACCCGGGGGCAGAAACACCTTCGCGAACTGGCCCATATGGTGGAAAACGGTCACCGCGCCGTGCTGTTTTTTGCAGTACTTCACACGGGTGTTAACAAAGTAGCGGCAGCAAGACACATTGATGCAGCGTATGGAAAGCTGCTTGATGATGCCATTGCTTCCGGCGTGGAAGTGCTATGCTATCAAGCAGATATATCATCTGAGGGTATGCGCCTGACCACTCGCCTGCCCTTCTGTGAAGCTGAAATTGCTGATGTCTTCACATTGACGTTTTAACAATGCTAATCAATGATTGCTAGACAAGGGCCTTTCTGCTATAGATACCGCCCTCTTTTGACCGCAGTGGTCAAGGTGTGTTTAGGAGAAGCTGAATGCCAGAGAGCAAAGTAAAGAAATCACTGGGAATCCTTGCAACCGCCGGTCTGGAACCATACCAGGAAAAGCCAGGTGAGGAATACATGAACGAGCAGCAGCTCGATCATTTCCGCAAGATCCTTCAGGCTTGGCGCAATCAGCTCAGGGAAGAAGTTGGTCGCACCGTTACCCACATGCAGGACGAAGCGGCGAACTTCCCGGATCCGGTGGACCGTGCTGCCCAGGAAGAAGAATTCAGCCTGGAGCTGCGCAACCGTGACCGTGAGCGCAAGCTGATCAAGAAAATTGAGAAAACCCTGCAGCGCATCGAAGACGACGATTTCGGCTTCTGCGACTCATGTGGCGTAGAAATCGGTGTACGCCGCCTGGAAGCGCGCCCAACTGCTGAACTCTGCATCGACTGCAAGACGCTGGCAGAGCTCAAAGAAAAGCAAATGGCGGGTTAATATAGAAGAGGGGAGCGTGGCTCCCTTCTTTTATTGATAGATTACATTTCCATGAACAACATGACGTCGAAACCGTACGTCGGGCGTTTTGCACCCTCGCCTTCCGGTCCCCTTCATTTTGGCTCCCTGATTGCCGCACTGGGCAGTTACCTGCAAGCAAAATCACAACAAGGTACATGGCTCGTCCGTATTGAAGACATCGATCCCCCCCGAGAAGTACCGGGTGCGGCCGATGCGATTCTGCGTACGCTGGAAAGCCACGGACTGCTCTGGGACGGAGAGCTGGTCTACCAAAGCAACCGGCTAGACACCTATCAGACACAAATTGATCGTTGGATTGCATCCGGCGATGCTTACTACTGCCAGTGTACGCGCAAACAAATAAAAGAAAGTGGCGGCTTCTATGCCGGAACCTGCCGGGATTTGGCTTTGAGCCAAGATGGCACAGCTGTCCGGCTTAAAGTGGATGAACCCGTACTGGCATTTCAAGACGTTCTGCACGGCAATACGCCCATACCGGAGCAACTGGCCCGGGAAGATTTTATTATCCGCCGCCGCGACGGGCTGTTTGCCTATAACCTTGCGGTGGTGATGGACGATATCTCCGAGGGCATAACAGAAGTGGTGCGTGGCGCGGATCTGATTGAGCCGACCGGGCGACAGATTTTCCTCTACCGCAAACTGGGTGCAACACCGGTCAGTTACCTTCACCTTCCTTTAGCTACCGGCGAAGATGGAGGAAAACTTTCAAAGCAAAACCATGCACCGGCCATTGATAACCGGCTCGCCGGAGATAACTTATGTCAGGCTATGCACTTTCTGGGGCTCACACCGGATGCCGGGTTGGCACATGCATCCCCGGCAGAAATCCTGGCATGGGGAGTAGAAAACTGGTCCCTTTCGACGATACCGAAAAATACGAGTATCATTGCCCCATTCTAAAATTTGGCGCTTGATATACTATATGCCGCCATTTGTTTGCTCAAAACTAACAGAAAGAGGTGACCTATTCTTAGTCGAGTTGCCAGTTTTTGCCGTAAGGTACTGAATCGTGACCGTGATGAAGGAACACGTGCAGTGGAAGATCTGCAGTTAAATGTTATTTCTCGGCAAGAGCATTCGATTTCACGCAGAGACATCAGCGAAAACGCGCTGAAGGTGCTCTATCGCCTGAACAAAGCCGGATACGACGCTTATCTGGTAGGGGGCGGTGTACGCGATCTGCTTTTGGGTAAACAGCCGAAAGATTTTGATATTGCCACCAACGCCACACCGGAAGAAGTGCGCCGCCTGTTCAGAAACTGTCGCCTTGTCGGCCGCCGTTTCCGTCTGGCTCACATCCTGTTTGGCCGCGATGTCATTGAAGTTGCGACCCTGCGTGGCCACCACGAAGAAGCCGCCAGCGCCAAGCAACAGGCAGCCTCCCGCTCTCGCGAAGGTATGCTGCTGCGCGACAACGTGTACGGCTCAATTGACCAGGATGCCGAACGCCGCGACTTCACCGTCAATGCACTTTATTACGATATTTCCGACTACTCTGTCCGCGACTATGCCGGTGGCATGGAAGACCTGGAACAGGGTGTCATCCGACTGATTGGTGATCCGGAAACCCGCTATCGCGAAGACCCGGTACGTATGCTGCGTGCGGTGCGTTTTGCCGTGAAGCTGGATATGACCATCAACGCTGCGACCGCCGCACCGATTCCACACCTTGCCGGATTGCTCCGGGATATCCCTTCTGCCCGTCTGTTTGAGGAAAGCCTTAAGCTGCTCCAGGCCGGTCAGGGACAACAGACCTACCGCATGTTGCGCGAGTATGGCCTGTTCCAACAGCTTTTCCCTTTGCTGAGTGAATACTTCACTGAAGATTTCTCCAGCCAGACGGAAAAGATGTTGGATCTGGTTCTGAGCTCTACCGACCGCCGTGTGGCTGAAAACATGCGCCTTAATCCGGCCTTCCTGTTTGCAGCGATGCTTTATTACCCGGTTGCGGTACGCGCAGAAGAAATCTGTGTTGAAGGTGGCCTGAGCTTCTACGATGCTTTATGGTTGCCGCCAATGACATCATTGATGAGCAGGTGAAGAGCATTGCCATTCCGCGCCGGTTTACCGCGATGATCCGCGATATCTGGCAGTTGCAGCTGCGTCTTAGCCGCCGCAACGGAAAGCGCGCCTTTAAGATGATGGAACTACCGAAGTTCCGCGCGGCATTCGACTTCCTCGAAATGCGAGGCAAGATTGAAGGCGGTAAGGCTCAGGAGCTCGCAGAATGGTGGAAAGCCTTCCAGGAAGCTGACCGCGACAAGCGCGCCGACATGGCTACAGCGCTAGAAAAAGCGGACTCCCGTCACCGTAAATCTTCATCGCGTCGCCGTCGCAGTCCTGCTAAGAAACGCCATAAGAGCAGACAAGCAGCAGACTCATGATTCGGACATATATTGCTATTGGCAGTAACTTGTCCGATCCTATCGGTCAGGCCAATGCTGCTATTGATGCACTGAAACAGATACCGGAGAGCCGCCTGGTGGTGGCGTCTTCTCTGTACGGCAGCAAACCGATGGGGCCGCAGGATCAACCGGATTACGTCAATGCCGTGGTCGCACTTGATACCCATTTGTCACCACTGGCACTGCTGGATAAAACCCAGGAAATAGAAAACGCTCAAGGAAGGGTGAGAAAGGATGAACGTTGGGGGCCGCGCACCCTGGACTTAGACATTTTGCTCTATGGTCAGGAAACCCTTTCATGCGCGAGGCTGACTGTCCCCCACTATGGAATGAAAGACCGGGAATTTGTGCTGTACCCACTGGCAGAGATCGCCCCGGAGCTGGAACTGCCAGACGGCAGTCGCCTCTGCGATCTTATCGCCAGGGTCGATCGTAACGGTCTAACCCGCATCCAGTTTTAGCCCATTTTCGCGGTTTGCAGAATTTTGCAGGCCGCTTTCAGGTTTTTTGGGAGATTTTATGAAAAAGGTAACCATCACCGATTTGATGGCGTGGAAGAAGGAAGGCCGCAAGTTTGCGACCATCACTGCTTACGACGCCAGCTTTGCCGGCCTGTTTGAAGAGCAGGGTATCCCTGTCATTCTGGTTGGCGATTCACTGGGTATGGTGTTGCAAGGCAAGTCTGACACCCTGTCAGTCACTGTCGAAGAAATTGCTTACCACACCCGTTCGGTCCGTGCCGGCAGCCCTAACACCCTGCTCATGGCTGACATGCCGTTCATGAGTTACAGCACTCCGGAAAAAGCCTGTGAAAGTGCCGCTGAGCTGATGCGAGCCGGTGCCAACATGGTCAAAATTGAGGGCGGAGCCTGGCTGGCTGAGACCGTTACCGCACTGACTGAACGCGCGGTACCGGTTTGTGCTCACCTTGGCCTGACACCTCAATCTGTAAATATCTTTGGTGGCTTCCGAGTACAAGGCCGTGATGCTGACAAAGCCGAGCAGATGGTTAAAGACGCCCTGGCCCTTGAAAAAGCCGGCGCCCAAATCATCTTACTTGAATGCGTACCGGCAACCCTGGCGGCCCGCATTTCAGAAACGGTATCTGTTCCGGTTATCGGAATCGGTGCAGGTAAGGGCACCGATGGTCAGATTCTGGTGATGCACGATATCCTCGGCATCTCAGCAAACTACATTCCCAAGTTCTCCAAAAACTACCTCGCGGAAACCGGCGACATCCGCAAAGCCGTATCCCAGTACGTGACTGACGTAGAAAACGGCACCTTCCCGGGTCCAGAGCATACCTTTAACTAAGGAGACACGATGCAAACTTCTGCTGATATTAATCAGATTCGCGAATATATCGCTAAATGGCGCCTCGATGGCCGCCGTGTTGCATTTGTCCCTACCATGGGTAACCTGCATGAAGGTCACCTGACACTGGTACGCAAAGCCCGTGAAAACGCAGATGTGGTTGTCGTCAGTATTTTCGTCAACCCCATGCAGTTTGATCGTGCGGAAGACCTGAAAAACTATCCACGAACCCTGGATGCCGACCTTTCCAAGCTCGCCAACGAGTGCGTGGACCTGGTTTTCACCCCGACGCCTGAAGTGATGTACCCACGCGGTATGGATCAGCAGACTGCCGTTGAAGTACCGGGACTTTCCAACATGCTGGAAGGCGCATCCCGTCCGGGTCACTTCCGTGGTGTAGCTACCGTTGTTTCCAAGCTGTTCAACATCGTACAGCCGGATGTAGCCCTGTTTGGTGAAAAAGACTTCCAGCAGGTCGCCGTTATTCGACGTATGGTTGACGACCTCTGCATGCCGGTTGAGGTCATCAGCGTCCCGACTGTCCGCGAACTTGATGGCCTTGCCATGAGTTCCCGCAACAGCCTGCTGATGGTCGATGAGCGCCAGCGTGCCCCGGTTCTTGCCAAGACTCTTCGTTGGATCAGCAGCCAGATGCGAGGCGGCCGTGACGACTATGCAGAGCTGGTGCTGGACGGAAATGACCAGTTGCGTGCGGCAGGCCTGGAACCGGACGAAATTTTCATCCGTGATGCCCTCACCCTACAGCCGGTTAGTGAAACAACAACCCAGGCGGTCATTTTGGCTTCAGCCTTCCTCGGTAAGGTACGCCTTATCGACAACCTGTTGGTTGAGCTGGCTTCGGCGCAGGAAGAGAAGGAAGCGAATAAGCCCGTATTCATCCTTCCAGCCGGACAGCAAAACGCCCGCATCAATGCGGGCGTTTTTGTGTCTATCAGAGCATATACCCAAGCCACCTCAAGATGCAGTTTTCAGCGAGAGTGGTTTGGGTATTATCAGTTACGTAAACCGATACCCCGAGATATCAGGTACCAGGCCACGCCATAAAGAGCCAGGGTGAATACCGCCAACAACGAAAAGGCAGTTCCAATTCCAACATCAGACACACCTAAAAAGCCGTAGCGGAACGCATTAACCATGTACACAATCGGGTTGAGCTTGGATACGCCCTGCCAGAAACCCGGCAACAGGGAAATCGAGTAAAACACGCCTCCCAGGTAAGTCAGGGGGGTCAGCACGAACGTTGGGATAATGCTGATATCGTCAAAGGTTCGGGCGAAAACCGCATTTATCAGCCCACCCAGCGAAAACACAATCGAGGTCAGCAGCACTGTCACCACCAGCACCCCGATATGAGACAGCTGCAAATCGACAAAAAACAGCGATACCACTGTCACCATCAGACCAACCAACACCCCGCGCGCCACACCGCCTGCAACAAAACCGGCAATGATGATGTAATTCGGAATCGGCGCTACCAGCAACTCTTCCACATTGCGCTGGAATTTAGCACTGAAAAATGAACCTGCCACATTGGAGTACGAGTTGGTGATAACCGACATCATGATAAGACCCGGAACGATATATTCCATATAGGAAAAACCGTCCATCTGCCCAATCCGGCTGCCAATAAGGTTACCGAAGATAATAAAATACAGGGTCATGGTGATAGCCGGTGGCACCAGCGTCTGCACCCAGATACGCATAAAGCGGTTTACTTCTTTATGCACCAGGCTTGAAAAGGCGACCCAGTAGTTGCGGTTCATGCCCTCACCTCCCCGTTCTGGCGCACCAGATTGACGAACAGCTCTTCAAGACGGTTTGCCTTGTTACGCATCGACAACACAGTGACCCCCTGCTCAGAGAGCTGGCCAAAAATACCATTTAGACCCTCTGATTTCGCCACTTCAATTTCCAGCGTACTGTCATCGACCATATTCCAGCTTGCACCGCTCAGGGACACCGGTTTATGGCCCGGTTTAAGATCAAGGATGAAGGTTTCCACATCCAATTTCGCCAACAACTCACGCATTGACGTATCTTCCACCAGCTCACCTTTATCGATAATCCCGATGTGGCGGCACAGCATCTCTGCCTCTTCAAGATAGTGTGTGGTAAGGATAATGGTGATGCCTTGCTGGTTAATCTCGCGAAGGAAGGTCCACATGGAGCGGCGAAGTTCGATATCAACACCGGCAGTCGGCTCATCAAGAATCAAAAGGCGCGGTTCATGCATCAGCGCACGGGCAATCATCAGGCGGCGCTTCATACCGCCGGACAATGCGCGGGCAGGCTGGTCGCGTTTATCCCAAAGATCGAGCTGCGTCAGGTACTTTTGCGCCCGCTTTTTCGCTTCCGCCCTCGGAACGCCGTAATACCCGGCCTGATTCACGACAATCTGCTCAACTTTTTCGAACTGATTGAAGTTAAATTCCTGCGGCACCAGGCCAATCTGGCTCTTGGCATCCACTTTCTGGGTATCCAAATCGTAGCCAAACACGGAAACATCACCGCTGGTTTTGTTTACCAGTGAACTGATGATGCCTATTGTCGTAGACTTGCCCGCACCATTCGGACCCAGCAGGCATAAAAGTCACCCCGCTTAACGTTGAGACTGATGCCTTTAAGCGCCTCAACATTCCCCGGATAAATCTTTCGAAGGTTATTTATTTCCAGTGCATTCATAACTAATAATTATTGTTACATTTCAAAGAAACTGTTCGGATCTGATCTCGACCATTTCAGGGTATAGTAACGACAGTCAAGGATCGGAGTAAAAGAACCATGCCGGAAATCAAGCAGCTATTTGCTAATAACACCAAGTGGGCTGAGAATTTCAAGGATGAAAATCCTGACTACTTTGCCCGACTGGCCGAAGAACAAAAGCCAGAATACCTGTGGATCGGTTGCGCTGACAGCCGGGTACCGGCCGAGCGCCTTACCGGACTTGAGTCCGGGGAACTGTTTGTTCACCGCAATGTAGCAAATCAGGTTATCCATACCGACTTAAACTGCCTGTCCGTCGTTCAGTATGCCGTTGACGTACTGAAGGTTAAACACATCATTGTGTGTGGTCACTATGGCTGTGGTGGTGTACACGCTGCCATTGAAAACCCGGAATTGGGCCTTATCAATAACTGGTTGCTGCACATCCGGGATCTCTACCTCAAACACCGTAACTATCTCGGCAGCCTGCCAAAAGAAGAACGTGCCGACCGGCTGTGTGAAATCAATGTTACTGAGCAGGTCTACAACCTGGGGAATTCCACTATCTTGCGCAACGCCTGGCAACGGGGCCAGGATATCGCTATCCACGGTTGGTTCTACGATATTAACGATGGCGTGTTGCGCGACCTTGAAATGACGGCAAGAAGCCGTGAGCAACTGGAAGTCAATTACCAGTCAGCCATCGCAAAACTTATTCCACTAAGTGAGTAACACCAAAACCGGGATACAAAAATGGCGCAGTTTCACTGCGCCATTTCTTTTCGCGTTTGCAACAGCTTAACGCGTTTATTCTTTGAGCGATACCGTTAATCTTCCAGTGGGACCACTTTACCGATAAATGGCAGGTGACGGTACTTTTGCGCGTAATCAATACCCACACCAACAACGAATTCGTCAGGAATACTGAAACCAAACCAGTCAACGTCTACATGAACTTCACGGCGCTCAGGCTTGTCCAGAAGCGTACAAATACGCACTGAGTTTGGCTCACGCAAGCGGAGGATTTCACACACTTTAGACAGGGTGTTACCGGTGTCGATAATGTCTTCAACCACCAGCACATCTTTGCCTTTGATATCGTCATCCAGATCTTTCAGGATACGCACATCGCGAGTGCTTTCCATTGCGTTGCCGTAGCTTGATGCTGTCATGAAATCAACGGAGTGCGGTACCTGAATAGCGCGTGACAGGTCAGCCATAAAGACAAATGAACCGCGCAGCAGACCAACAAGAACCAGATCCTTGGAGTCTTTGTACATCTCTGTGATCTGTTCACCCAGTTCGCGGATACGTGCCTGCACGTCTTCCTCTGCGATCATCACTTCGATGGTGTGTTTCATAATTCAACCTCTTCAGCGCAGCCTTGGCTACGCATTGTTGTTCAAAAACGCATCGTGAGCCGAATACGAAAAAGAGCATAGTCTACCACAGCAACCCACTGCATTTCTCTTTCGGATAACACCAGATTAATCGAAAGCCGGACGGAGAAATCGCCTCATTTTCCAAACGATTTCCTGTCTCACTTTTGAAACTTGCAGTATACGGAAGAACTTTTTTTGATATGACACACGTTTCGCATCAGCAGTCACTAAATTCACCGCAGATCCTGATTTGTCATCTGTAAAATAGTTGGATAGCTCTGTACAGTAATTAACCAAACCAACAATAACATCCACCCCGTTCTCAATAGATTGAGGGATTTAGCAGTACCCAAGAATAGTTGGCTATTAAGGAAAATTATGGAAACTGTCACCAGGAAGACTCGAACCCGTCTCTCTCCCAAAAAGCGCAAAGAACAGTTACTGCAGCACGCTGTCGAAGTTTTTTCTGTCCGGGGAATCGGTCGCGCAGGCCATGCAGACATTGCTGAGTTGGCCAATGTTTCGGTTGCCACCGTGTTCAACTACTTCCCGACAAGGGAAGACTTGGTAGATGAAGTGCTGAAGTGCGTTGAGTCTGAGTTCAGCCAAATCATCAGCGAGTGTGTTGATCCGGACAACAAAACACTGCGTGAAAGTCTCGAACATATGATGAGCAACCTTATCGATGATGCAATTGCCCAGAAGGAGTGGGTACGTGTCTGGTATGAGTGGAGCACTGCGATTCGTGACAATGTGTGGAATCAGTTTGTCATGCGTAACCAGCCCAGTTTCGAGCTGATCACCCGGATGTTCGAGAAAGGTATTGAGCGCGGCGAAGTGAAGAGCAATGAAAAGCCGGAGTTTCTGGCGCAATTGCTGCAAGGTGTCACCTACGTTATCTACCTTCAGGCAAACCGCCATCAGGATAAGGATCTGCTGAAGGCTCAGGCAGGGACGTATATCGAATACCTCTGCAATGCTAAGCGGGAACTGGCGTAATCGGGCCCAAACGCGCAGACAAAAATAGCCGGTTTATCCGGCTATTTTTATAGGTATCTCATACAGAGCACTGACTTTCTTAACGTATTCGGGTGAACCTACCCCACTGTTTCAAACAGCACCGGGTCGTGTTGAATAACTGAAACGTCTACCCTGTCACCCACTGTCAGAATCAGGTTCGAATACACCACCAGCTTGCAATCATTCACATCAACCACATAGCGGCAGGCATCACCCATAAATTGCATTTCATCAATCACACCCTCGCCTTCTGGGCTGGCAGCAATCGCCAGGTTTTGAGGACGAAGGAGCCACACAGCATCGTTGGCGCCACCCAAAGGAGCGCTCCATTCACCCAGCGGCGAGGACAACCGATCATTGCCGGAGCGGGTTACCGGCACGTAGGAGCCTGCCCCCAGAAAATCGGCGACAAACCTCGAGCTTGGTTTGTAATAAAGCTCGGGTGCAGTACCAAATTGCTCTATCACCCCGGCGTTCATCACTGCCAGCTTGTCAGAAAAGGCAAACGCCTCTTCCCGGCTATGGGTCACAAATATTGCGGTGACACCCTGGCTTTTGAAGATCTTCCGGATTTCACGGATAAGCTCCTGACGCACCTGAGTATCGATGTTTGAAAAAGGTTCATCCAATAACAGGAGTTCCGGTTCACACGCCAACGCCCGAGCAATGGCCACACGCTGTTGCTGACCGCCGGATAACTGGTGCGGGTAGCGATCCGCAAATGACTCAAGGTGAACAAGACGAAGCATTTTTCCAACCTGCTCTTTTGCCCTGGCCTTTTCCCACTTGCTGATGCCGAACATAATGTTCTCAGACACCGTAAGATGTGGGAAAAGCGCATAGTCCTGGAAAATCATTCCGATATTGCGCTTTTCCGGCGGCTCACTGAATTTGCCGTCATTCAGCACCCGACAGTTTACCGATACCTCTCCGGCATCAAGGGGGAGCAACCCAGCAATGGCTTTAAGCAGCGTCGTCTTGCCACACCCGCTCGCCCCCAGCAGGCAGACTATTTCCCCACGCTCCACATCAAGTGAAAGGTTGTCCAGAACAGCCTGGCCGTTGTAGCGGCAAGTCAGGTTTTTAATCGAAAGCGTGCAACTCATGAATGCGTCTGCTCCAGGGAACGGTTAATCAGAATCAATGGCACCAGGCCTACCAGAACCAGCAAAATGGCAGGCAACGCCGCCAGTTCCAGATGCTCGTCAGAGGCAAAATTAAACACATAAGTAGCAAGGGTTTCAAAATTAAACGGTCTTAGCAAGATCGCAGCGTTTAACTCCTTCATAGATTCAATAAAGACCAGAAGCCCGGCAATCAGGCAACTACGGCGAATTAGAGGTAAATGCACCCTGCGCAACATCTGGGTGGCACTGCATCCCATTGTGCGGGAAGCCATATCCAGAGAAGGAGAGACTTTTGCCAGCCCGGATTCCACAGAGCCAATCGCCACCGCCGCAAAACGGACAACGAAGGCTGCCAATACAGCAAACATGGTACCGGACAAAATCAGGCCCGGTCTTCCCAACCCCAGCCCAATGGCAACATCGTTAATCAGGTGGTCAGCGTTGGTCAGTACGATTAGCACCCCGATAGCCAAGACAGTACCCGGTACAGCGTAGCCGGTAGATGCAATTCGGCTCGGCACCAAACTGGCTTTGGTTCCCCTCAGGCGGCGGTAGACATTCACCAACAGCGCCAGCACCACGGTTACGAGTGCAGTTGCCACTGAAAGGTTCAGACTGTTCAGGCTGTACTCAACAAAGTCGTTGCTCCACGACTCCTGCCAGTATCCGTAGGCATAGATAACCAATTGAAGCATCGGCAGTAAAAAGGCGACTGTCACCAACCCCCAACACCAAGCTGCCGCCATCCATTTCTTCAAACCCGGTAATTCCAGGCGATCAAGCGGTTTCGCATTCCCGCCCTGGGAGTACAGCTTTTGCTTGCGGCGACTGTGGCGCTCTGCACTGATCAGCATGAAAATCACCAGCAACATAATCGCAGAGATTTTGGCGGCGGCATTGAGGTTGGAATACCCAAGCCAGGTGTCGTAAACCGCCGTGGTAAGGTATTTACCGCAAAGTAACTGACGGTACCAAAGTCACCAATGGCCTCCATGGCAACCAGGGAGGCACCAACTGCGATCGCCGGGCGCGCCAGAGGCAAAGAAATACGGAAAAAACTCTGCATGGGTGTTTTGCCCAGCAGGCGGGCAGATTGGGTCAGCGTTTCCCCTTGCTCGACGAAGGCACTTCTGGCAAGCAGGTAAACATAAGGATATAACACCAACGCCAGGACAAAACAGGCGCCATACAAGGTGCGCAAGTCCGGGAACCAATAGTCATGAACAGACTGCCAGCCGAAAAGATCCCGGAGGAAAATCTGGATGGGGCCGGCAAAATCGAACCAGTCTGTATAGATGTACGCCATGATGTAACCAGGTACAGCCAGTGGCAGCACCAGTGCCCATTGCAATATATGCTCACCGGGAACGCTGTAGCGAGCCATCAGCCAGGCGGTAGGAATACCAAAAAGCAGCGCCAGTCCAACCACACCGACAGCAAGCCATACTGTGTTTGCTACATAAGTGGGCAGAACTGTAGACATCAGATGAGCAAAGACATCGTCTATGCCCCTAATGCGGTATAGAAAATCGCCAGAACGGGAAAAACCAGCAGTAGGGAAAACACCCAGCTGCCGGTTTTGAAAAACACATTGTTGTCTTGCATTAACCTACAACATCACAACAAAAATTAAAGGCAAAGGGTACAACCCTTTGCCTTTTGTTTACAGGTCAAATTTGACTTCATCCAACAGCTTAACCGCTTTTTCGTGGTTGTTGGCAATATCGTCCAGAGAGATATCATCCGCGCGGAACTCACCCCAGGATGCAACCAGCTCAGAGGCTTTTACATCCTGCTTAACCGGGTGCTCGTAGTTCACTTCCGCATACATCTCCTGCGCGGTATTTGAAGTCAGGAACTCCATCAGTTTTTGTGCGTTATCTTTGTTTGGCGCATATTTCGCCATAGCCATGCCGCTGACGTTGACGTGAGTGCCAAAGTCCTTCTGACCGACAAAGTTCAGGTAAACTGAATCGGCCCAGGCCTTTTGCTTCTCGTCATTTATCATCTTGCCCAGGTAATAACTGTTACCCAAAGACAGGTCACACAGGCCTTCAGAAATCGCCTTTACCTGTCCTCGGTCGTTACCTTGAGGCTTGCGAGCCAGGTTGGCTTTTACACCTTCCAGCCACGTTTTCGTTTTTGCTTCACCGTGGTGCGCAATCATCGCCGACACCAGGGAGACGTTATACGGGTGCTTACCTGAACGGGTACAGATCTTCCCTTTCCACTGGGGATCAGCCAGATTCAGGTAATCAAAATCTTCTGCCAGACGGCCAACTCGGTCACGGGAAGAGTAAACCGAACGGGCTCGCAGGGTCAGAGCAAACCATTTGTCTTCGTCATCACGAAACTGCGCAGGGACATTGCCGTCAATCACTTTACTGTCGACCGGCTGGACCAGATCTTTGTTTACCAGTTCAGACAAGCGGGCAATATCAACGGTGAGAATCACGTCTGCAGGACTGTATTCACCTTCCTGCTCGAGCTTTTCTGCGAGACCTTTCTTGGCAAACTTGATGTTTACCTTGATGCCGGTTTCCTTGGTAAATTCATTAAGCATCGGCTCAATCAGGAAAGGCTGACGGTATGAATAGACATTCACTTCCTCAGCTGCAGTCGCTGTGCCAGAAACCATACCTAACATCAGCGCCACGGAAGACAGCATTTTTTTCATTGTTAATCCCTGTTACGAAATGAAATGATAATGTTTATCACTTTCGTTAGTATACCCATCACCATCTGCAGCGCAAGATCATGAAAATAAAAAACCCCGCGAATGTCTCACGGGGTTTGTATCAGAGTGTAACCGGGATAATGAATGTGACAGGCTTTACTTCAGGCTGACAAATTCCGGATAAGCATCAACACCACAGTCGTGAAGGTCCATTCCAGCCATCTCTTCTTCTTCGCTGACACGGATACCCATCGTCGCCTTGAGGATACCCCACACAATCAGGCTGCTTACAAAGACCCAGGCAAAGATAACTACCGCACCAAACAGCTGGGAACCGAAGCTTGCATCTGCATTGCTGAAAGGCACAACCATCAGGCCAAATAAACCACACACACCGTGTACAGAGATGGCACCTACAGGGTCATCAATCTTGACCTTATCCAGTGCAACGATACTGAACACCACCAGCGCACCGGCAATGAGGCCAATAATCAGCGCAGATACCGGAGTTGGTGACAGCGGATCAGCAGTAATCGCAACCAGACCAGCAAGAGCTCCGTTAAGTACCATGGTCAGGTCAGCTTTGCCCCAGGTCGTTTTACAGATACCCAGCGCAGCAATCGCACCTGCCGCCGCTGCTGCATTGGTGTTGAGGAAAATCTGGCCGACAGCAGTTGCGTTTTCAAAGTCTGAAACCATCAGCTGTGAGCCACCGTTGAATCCGAACCAACCGAACCACAGAATGAAAGTACCAGCGTTGCCAACGGCATGTTTGAGCCCGGAATTGGGTAAATTGCACCATTTTTGCCGTACTTGCCTTTACGTGCGCCAAGGAGAAGAACCCCCGCCAGAGCAGCTGCAGCACCCGCCATATGCACAATACCAGAGCCGGCAAAGTCACTGAATCCTGCTTCCGACAGGAAACCGCCACCCCAGGTCCAGTAACCTTCTACCGGATAGATAAAGCCGGTCAGTACGACAGAGAAAACAAGGAAAGCCCACAGCTTCATACGCTCAGCCACGGCACCGGATACCACCGACATCGCCGTTGCTACAAATACCACCTGGAAGAAGAAGTCTGATTCCAGCGAGTGGTCAGCACCTTCCCCTTGAGTGCCGATCAGTGCACCAATTGATGGCAGCCATCCGCCCTCACCGTTATCAACGTACATGATGTTGTAGCCAATCAGCAGGTACATGGTACAGGCGATGGCATAAAGGCAAATGTTTTTGGTTAGTATTTCAGTGGTGTTCTTTGAGCGGACCAAACCCGCTTCGAGCATGGCGAACCCGGCCGCCATCCACATAACCAACGCCCCTGAAATAAGGAAGAAAAAAGTGTCCAGGGCATACCTGAGTTCTGTTACTGTTGTTGTCAGTTCCATAGTCACGGCTCCTTGTGAAAGTTAAAGTGCTTCTGAATCCAGCTCACCAGTACGGATACGCACTGCCTGCTGGAGGTCATAAACAAAAATCTTGCCGTCACCAATCTTGCCGGTATGCGATGCTTTAGAGATGGCTTCGACAACGTCATCGACATTTTCTGCACGCGTTGCGATTTCCAGCTTCACCTTGGGCAGGAAATCCACTTGGTACTCTGCTCCACGGTAAAGTTCGGTATGTCCTTTCTGGCGGCCAAATCCTTTGACCTCTGAGACGGTCATGCCGTCTATACCGACATCTGACAGAGCTTCACGCACGTCATCCAGTTTGAAGGGTTTGATAATTGCTGTTATCAGTTTCATTGCCTGTTCCCTCAGAAATTAGCCTCAAATTACCTACACCTCTACCATTACAAGCTCTGTGCCAAAAATATTTTACTTTACATTTCAATAATTTAATTTATTAGCAAGAAAACAAACAAAAACAGCGCACCATCATGGTGCGCCGCTTCTTCGGGGATTGGGCGAATTCAGTGCAACGTGAGCTGAGGGTCAGTATTTGGACAAGAAGGCCAGCCATGCCTCCAGCACTTCAGCAAGATCTTCGAAACCGCACAGTGCAACATTTTCTTCATCGTAATAGTGCATGTCGTCTTCAAGCTCATCATCACCCTCAGAAAACAGCCTGTTGTCCTGAACCAGCGCCTCATTATCACTCAGAACCAATGTCAGTTCCTCGCCTACCAGGCGCCATTCCGTAACCTGATCTTTCATTTCTTGGAGCTTTTCCAACACGCGCTGGATTTTCTCTTTATCCCGGCCAACTTCATCTGTCAGCCACCGCCCCAACGCTTCATGCCCCATGGAAAACTGGGCCCGGTAGCTGTCATCTAAATTATTACGGCGAAATTCGTAGTCCACGCATCCTCCTGCCGGTCTTTGATACCGGGCGCCATTTTGCGACTCCGGTTCGGATTTGCAAGCCTGCGGGCAATAAAGTTTTTTACTGGCGCAAACTCTTCCAAGTCCGGGGTTTACGGATTGCCCCACATGCATTACACCTCTATCTGACAGGAACTCTGGAAATTGCCCTTTTCATGCAGATAGACACCCAATTGGCCCAACAGATTGTATCGCGGGCACAAAAAATCATTCATTACGCCGTCAATGTGATGGATAGCGCCGGGTACATTATTGCATCCAGCCACCCGGCACGTTTGCAACAAAAACACGAAGGTGCGGTTGTTGCTCTGTCTGCCGGACGAACAGTGGAAATTACTGAGGTAATGTCCCGGGAGATGCGTGGGGTGAAGCCGGGTGTGAACCTGCCGATTTTTTTCCAGAATGAGGTTATCGGCATCGTTGGGATCTCCGGCGAACCGGAAGATATACGCCAGTACGGAGAGCTGGTTCGAATGGCCGCGGAAATGACAGTGGAGCACGCCTATCTGCTTGAAAAAGTCAGCTGGAACCTACAGAACCGGCAGGAATTGTTGCTTCAGTGGATTGATGCGTCGGCAGATCCTGATCACCTGAAAGCCCTGGCCGTGCGCCTTAAAAAGGACATCAACCAACCCCAGGGGATTGCACTGTGCCGGCTTGGTGCCACCAGCGATCCAACGTTGTTACTTGATAAACTGGAACGTCAGCCCGGTGATTGGTTGTCTGCCCGCCTTGACCCGCAAACACTTATCATCGCTCTGCCTCTTTCAGGAAAAACACCCTCCGCGCTATCAGCACGATGGGAGCAGCAGCAACGGGCGTTGGAAAAACTGTTACTCACCGACAAGACCATTCATATTGCCTACAGTCCGGCAGGCCACTGTGCGATACCAGATCTTTTTTCGGCGGCTCAGGGAGCGCTCGCTGCCGGCCTTAAACTGAACCTCGATAGCAAGATCTATCACTATGAAAACTTGCAGCTGGCATCGCTTCTGCTGAGTACGAATTCAGATTGGCAGCAACGGGAAGTGAACCGGATACTTAGCCAACTGCGCGAAAGAGGCCCGGATCTTCTGGCTACGGTCATGATCTGGTTCTCCAATGACTGCAACAGCGAGTTGGCCGCGAATCAGCTTGCCATTCACCCCAACAGTTTGCGCTATCGACTCAACCGGGTTGAGGAAATTTGCCAGCTCAATTTGGCAAACTTCCAGCATCGGGCCCTTCTGTACGGCTGCGTGATACTGGCAACCCCGTCAAATTAAATTGTTCAGAAAGACAAAAAAGAGGCTTTTTCTCTCCTCATTTTTGTTCAATGCCACATATCAAAATCCCAGTGAATCGCTAACAATGAGATTCGTATGGCAGCCTGTTGCTGTTGAAAAATTTCCTTTGAAGGAGCCATTCTATGACCCATATCGTTATCTGCCCGGACTCATTTAAAGAAAGCCTGAGTGCCAGCGATGCTGCAGAGGCCATCGAAGCGGGATTCCGTCGTATTATACCGGATGCGAAATACACCCGAATCCCTATGGCTGATGGCGGTGAGGGTACAGTGCAGAGCATGGTCGATGCGCTGGGAGGATCGATTGTCCCAATCACTGTGACCGGCCCTTTGGGTGAGCAGGTCGAGGCTTTCTTCGGGATCAGCGGAGACGGGCAGACGGCAGTCATTGAGATGGCTGCCGCATCCGGCCTCCATCTGGTTCCAATAGAACAACGAAACCCTCTGCTGACATCAAGTTACGGGACTGGGGAGCTTATCCTTGCGGCATTGGACAAAGGGGTCAGCCATATCATTATTGGTCTGGGTGGAAGTGCGACCAATGATGGCGGTACCGGCATGTTATCTGCTCTCGGTGCAAGGTTGCTTGATGGTGCGGGAATTGAACTGAGCCCTGGCGGAGGAGCTTTAGGCAAACTTAATACGCTCGATCTTTCCGATCTGGATCCGCGCATCAAAAGTGTACAGATTGATGTTGCCTGCGATGTCGACAACCCGCTGTGTGGGCCTGAGGGTGCATCAGCAGTTTTCGGCCCGCAAAAAGGCGCCACCAAAGAGATGGTCACCGAGCTGGACGCAAACCTCAGTCACTATGCGGCGATAGTAAAAGGTTGCCTGAATCGAGATATCGCCACACTCCCCGGTGCCGGTGCTGCCGGTGGATTGGGGGCTTCGCTTGCCGGTATATGCAATGGCAACCTGAGACCGGGTATCGAAATTGTCATCGACACCGTTTGTCTCCACCACTACCTTGCCGACGCCGACTTGGTTGTCACTGGGGAAGCAGAATCGACAGCCAGACCATTCACGGCAAAACACCGATTGGCGTGGCAAAGGCAGCAAAAGTCCACGGGCTTCCGGTAATCGGTATTGCCGGCGCGGTATCGGATGACAGCCAGATTGTCAGCGACTACGGTATTGATGCGGTATTCAGTATTACACCGAGAGTCATGTCTCTTGATGATGCTCTGGAACACGGAGCTAGAAATCTGGAAAGGACAGCGGAAAATATTGCTCGGTTAATGAAAGTGGCGGGGCATATCGGATAGGAAAGCTCTTCAAGGATGTAAAAAAAGAAGCGGCACATGGCCGCTTCTTTCGATTCCAGCTTGGATTAAACCGCTTGCTGGATAATGACCTCTTCCGCCTTCTTGGTGTACTGACCCATCAGGTGGAAGTTCAGGTAACGGTAGGTATCCGCCGCTGTCGCATTGATCTGCTTGGCGTACTCCTGGTACTCCTCAACTGACGGGATACGACCAAGAATCGCACCAACTGCAGCCAGCTCGGCTGAAGACAGGTACACATTCGCCCCCGTACCCAGACGGTTAGGGAAGTTACGGGTAGAGGTAGACAGTACGGTTGCCTTATCAGCAACTCGGGCCTGGTTACCCATACAGAGTGAACATCCCGGGGTCTCGATACGAACACCGGCACGACCGTAAATTCCGTAATAACCTTCTTCAGTCAGCTGGTCACGGTCCATCTTGGTCGGCGGAGCAACCCACATGCGAGTGCTCAGGGAACCACCGAATTTATCGAGCAGCTTACCGGCAGCGCGGAAATGGCCAATGTTGGTCATACAGCTTCCGATAAAGACTTCATCCACCTTGTCGCCGGCAACGTCAGACAGCAGGCGCGCATCGTCCGGATCGTTCGGCGCACACAGGATAGGTTCTTTCACATCGGCCAGATCGATTTCGATCACCTCTGCATATTCAGCATCGGCATCCGCTTCCATGAGTTCAGGATTTGCCAGCCACGCTTCCATACCTGCGATACGACGCTCGATGGTACGGCGGTCACCATAACCTTCAGAGATCATCCACTTCAGCATCACGATGTTTGATTGCAGGTATTCAGCAATCGACTCAGGTGACAGCTTAATGGTACAGCCGGCAGCTGAACGCTCAGCCGAAGCATCAGACAGCTCAAATGCCTGCTCTACAGTCAGGTTGTTCAGGCCTTCAATCTCGAGGATTCGGCCTGAGAATGCGTTAATCTTGCCCGCCTTCTCGACAGTCAGCAGACCTTGCTGAATCGCGTAGTAAGGGATGGCATGCACCAGGTCACGCAGGGTGATACCCGGTTGCATTTCACCCTTGAAACGAACCAGCACAGACTCAGGCATATCCAGAGGCATAACGCCCGTAGCAGCAGCAAAAGCAACCAGACCTGAACCGGCTGGGAACGAAATGCCCAGAGGGAAACGGGTATGGGAGTCACCGCCAGTACCAACAGTATCCGGCAACAGCATGCGGTTCAGCATGAGTGGATAACACCGTCACCCGGGCGAAGTGCAACGCCGGCACGGTTCATGATGAAATCAGGCAGTGTGTGGTGAGTTTGCACATCTACCGGCTTTGGATATGCAGAGGTGTGACAGAACGACTGCATAACCAGATCAGCCGAGAAGCCAAGACAGGCGAGGTCTTTCAGCTCATCACGGGTCATCGGGCCGGTGGTATCCTGGGAACCTACCGTGGTCATCTTAGGCTCACAGTAAGTGCCCGGGCGAATACCTTCAACACCGCACGCCTTACCCACCATCTTCTGTGCCAGCGTAAAGCCTTTACCGGAATCGGCAACCGGCTGCGGACGGCGGAATTCTTCAGACGGGCTCAAGCCGAGCGCTTCACGAGCACGGTCAGTCAGGCCACGACCAATAATAAGCGGAATACGGCCACCGGCACGGACTTCATCAATCAGTACATCGGTTTTGAGCTTGAACTCAGCCAGGACTTCGCCAGAATCGTGGTTCGTCACTTTGCCTTTGTACGGGAAGATGTCGATCACATCACCCATACCTAACTTGCTGACATCCACTTCAATCGGCAGTGCACCGGCATCTTCCATGGTGTTAAAGAAAATAGGGCAATCTTGCCACCCAGGCACACACCACCGCCTTTCTTGTTAGGGACACCCGGCAGGTCATCCCCCATAAACCACAGCACAGAGTTAGTTGCTGACTTCCGGGAAGAACCGGTACCGACAACATCACCAACATAAGCCAGTGGGAATCCTTTTTCCTGCAGTGCTTCGATTTGCTTGATCGGGCCAACCACACCGGCTTGATCCGGCTCAATGCCATCACGCGGGTTTTTCAGCATTGCCAGCGCATGCAGAGGGATATCAGGGCGCGACCAGGCATCCGGTGCAGGAGACAGGTCATCAGTATTGGTTTCACCGGTTACTTTGAACACGGTAACGGTAATCTTTTCTGGCAGCGCTTTCTTCGCTTTGAACCACTCAGCATCCGCCCAGGATTGCATCACCTGCTTGGCGTACTGGTTCCCTGCTTTCGCTTTTTCTTCGACATCGTAGAAAGCATCGAACATCAGGAGGGTATGGGAAAGGGCTGTTGCAGAAAGAGGCGCAAGGGTGTCATCTTCCAGCAGTTGAATCAGCGGTTCAATGTTGTAACCACCCTGCATGGTACCCAGCAATTCAACGGCTTTTTCTTTGTTGACCAGCGGTGATGATGTTTCTCTGCGAGCTACGGCTGCAAGAAATCCGGCTTTTACGTATGCGGCTTCATCAACACCTGGTGGGATTCTGTTTTCCAGCAGATCCAGCAGTACAGTTTCCTCACCGGCAGGCGGGTTCTTGAGTAATTCAACCAGGCCTGCAGTCTGATCTGCATCCAGTGGTTTAGGGACAATTCCTTGGGCAGCACGTTCTTCGACGTGTTTACGGTAGGCTTCAAGCACGACTATTTCCTCTTTTCACGGTTCAGCCGTCGCGGCTGAACATCCTTGGAAATGACTGTTAATCGGTCACTCGGTAGATTGCTTCCTGCTGCTCACAAATTTCGGCGAAGGCTGTATAGGTCAGATTGACGTGTAGGGCGCTGCCGAGGTCGGGCATAAGATGGCGAAATCGTAACCGCGGCAGCAGCATAGCACTTTTAACTAAAAATTAAAATCTGCACAGCTTTCAAAACATTTGACTAAAGGCCAATAAATCAGAAATCTGCACCCAGAATCACATAGAAGGAATGATAGCCTCCTTCCATGGCTCCATAAGCGAAAGTCAGCGGGCCAACCGGTGAGTCAATCCCAGCAAATATACTGCCTGCCGTATAAAAAGGTATATCGTTAAAAGTGTAATCTGGGTTGTTCCACACACTTCCATATTCCAATGATGTCCCCAGGTAAACCGGCGATCGGAATAGACCAAAGTCGTTATCAAACAACCGGTAGCGGTATACCAGAGAACCAAAGGCAATATTGTTGCCGGCCATGCTGTTTTTGGGAATACCTGACAAATTGAGGAATCCACCAAGATCTTTAGGCCCAATCAGTAAATTACTCTCTTTAGACAGTAATTCCCCGTACTGCATCCGCGCAGATATTGTGTGCCTGCCTATTGATCCGGCAATGCGATAGCTGAGATCCACCTGCTCCGTGGTTTCATGGTCTTCTGCGCCGAAGGAACGGCTGACATCATCACTAACCCCATATTCCGCACTGAAATACTGCCCATGTGTCGGGAAGTAAAGGCTGTCGAGTGTATCAACCTTGAGGTTCACAAATCCCTGTCGGCGGGTAAATGTACCCTCCAGGCTTGAGCCTGGAACCTCTACCGAGCCATCGAAGTAGCGGATACCGGATTTAATCTCAGCCCAAAGCTTCGGTTGCCACCCCAGTGCTGCTTCCCCCTGCCAATCTTCATATCGGCTGTTAAACCAGTAAAAGCCGTCGTAATTGCCATTTTGAGGGGGCGGGCGAACACCATCATAAAGTGTGATGATTCGTTGGGTCACTGCGTATCCCCCTCCAAACGAAGCAAAAAATTGCTGATCGGCAGAAAGTGGATAGTAGAGCTCTGAATAAGCGAGTTTTTCTGTACCCAATTCAAGCCGGGTTCTTAACTCTGCCCCATAGTCACTGAGCCCGGTTGAGATAATACCGACACCGAGAGAATAGTTGGTTGGCGTCTCGAAGTTGTCCTCAATGGCAAACCGGAAATCAACATAGTTTGGCCCCCAGCTTTTCTCATCCACATCAACGACCAATTCGTTGCCGTCTTTACCGGGTTCTACGTGATAGCGAATGGTTTCAAAACGATCCAATGCGTACAAATTGTCGACTGCACTTTCAAGCCTTTTGGCATCAAGAGGACCGGTTTTCAAATTTAGCCTGCTGGTAAGGACATCGTCTGACAGGGATGTATTGTTATGGATAACTATTTTGTCTATCTGGATACCTTCCCGCTGGTACAGTGCCCGTCTGCGCAACTGTTTTTCTTCCACATAATGCTGGTAGTCACCGGCTGTCAGGCTCAGTTTTTTTAGTTTGGAGAAAGCGAGCTTTGTCGCCTCATAGCCCTTTTCGTAAGCCTCAGGAACGCGATCAAATTCCGTTGTCTCCATATCACCGACATCGGGTCTCAGGAGAATATCTTCCGGAGACATCAAAGCCATTTGCTTTTCCGCACTCTGCCGAACTAGGTAGTTCACCAGTTGGCCGGAAACAGCAAAGTAAGAATCCAGTTGATTCGCTTTCAGGTAATCCGTACTGATATCTACGGCAATAACAATGTCCGCCCCCAATGCTTTGGCGACATCAACCGGCAGGTTATTCACCGAGCCGCCATCAACCAGTAGCATTCCTTCCCATTTAAAAGGGGGTAAAGCTCCCGGTACAGACATACTGGCCTGCATTGCACTGGTCAGGAGGCCGTGGTCTATCACCACCGGTTTCATATGCACAATGTCTGTCGCTACTGCCCTGAAAGGAATCACCAGATCGTTGAAGCTCTTTAGCGAAGGAAGGTTATTGGTATACTCACGCAGCAAACGCGCCATTGATTGTCCCTGCACCACCCCTTTCGGGGTTTTGAATCCTTTCAGGTCAAAACCGAAATCCGTCTGGATGTTGTAACGATCCTCAAAGTCCTTGTCCCCAATACGGCGGTCACCGCGGGCAACTTTATCCTGATATCCCTCGCTCCAGTGCATGGTATCCATCAGCACTTTTATTTCATCAGCGCTCATCCCTGTCGCATAGAGCCCCCCAATGTAGGCTCCCATACTGGTCCCGGTCACGTAATCAACCGGTATATGCATCTCTTCAAGCGCTTTCAGCACCCCGGCATGCGCGGCTCCTTTGGCGCCTCCACCGCCCAGGACCAATGCAATGGTCGGACGATGATTATTCTCGGCATAAGCGCTGGAAACAGAAAGAAAGAGAGCTACTGCCACAAGAGGCAGCAATTTGATGGCATGTTTAATCAAGACACGTTTCCCTGAACTAGAACATCCTATCAGGACGGATTTAGGCAGTTACTTTCTCAAATGCTGAGACAGCATAAGGGGTAAGTCTGATGAATCAAGAAACAACATAAAGAATTGGCAGAAAAATTGAAATTCTGAAAGAGAGGCGAGAGGCGAGAGGCGAGAACGCTGAGAAGCTTGTGAATGAACTGTA
>BAXG01000032.1 GCA_001310455.1 Photobacterium sp. JCM 19050 | reverse complement strand
GAATAATATTTGACGGATTGGCTGCAAAAAGGGCATCATTTGATGCCCTTTTTCTGCGCTTGTGATTTTGTTTGGTGTTTTTCCATACAGTACAAGCCCAGAACGATGGTTTCACAGTTCCCCGCTGGAACTGTCAACGCCTTTTGATACCTCGCCCAGGCGGGGTAGTTGTCGTCTAATCATTAGACTAGTTTCAGGTAGGATGTATGAAAGCGAACGCTGAAAATCCACAAGGCTCAGGTTCAATGGATGTGGTTAAGTGGATTGTTGTATTTGCTCTGCTACTTGCGGCCGTAGTAGGGAACAGCTTTTACAGTGATGTATCTGTTGTTCTTCGAGCTGCAGCTGTAGTGGTGCTGGTTGCTGCAGCAGGTGGAGTCGCTGCAATTACAGAAAAAGGAAAAGCAGCGATCACGTTTGCTCGTGAAGCGCGAATGGAAGTGCGTAAGGTTGTCTGGCCTACACGCCAGGAAACTACGCAAACGACGCTGATCGTTCTAGCTGTCACCGTCATCATGGCGCTGATCCTGTGGGGCATTGACGGCATCATGGTTCGTCTTGTCGCTTTAGCTACTGGCGTGTGAGGTAATTTTTCATGAGCGAAGCTCCAAAGAAACGTTGGTATGTTGTGCAGGCCTTCTCAGGTTTTGAGAGCCGTGTAGCGCAATCTTTGCGCGAACACATCAAAATGCACAGCATGGAAGATTACTTCGGTGAGGTTCTTGTACCTACCGAAGAAGTGGTCGAAATGCGTCAGGGTCAACGCCGCAAAAGCGAGCGTAAATTCTTCCCTGGATACGTACTGGTTCAGATGGTCATGAACGATGAGTCCTGGCACCTGGTACGTAATGTACCGCGTGTGATGGGCTTCATTGGTGGAACCTCTGACCGTCCTGCTCCTATCTCAGATAAGGAAGCAGACGCAATTCTGCAACGCCTGGAAAAGGCCAGCGAAGCACCTGTCCACAAGACTGTATTCGAAGCAGGCGAAGTGGTTCGTGTTACCGAAGGTCCATTTGCTGACTTTAACGGTGTGGTTGAAGAGGTGGATTACGACAAGAGCCGCGTGAAGGTTTCTGTTTCCATCTTTGGCCGTGCAACTCCAGTCGAACTGGAATTCAGCCAGGTAGAAAAAAGCTGATCAATAATTGTTCAGCAGGTCTTGGCAAGGGCGCGAAATTCGAATACAATTTCGCGCCCTTTCGTTAGACGGGGAGTTAGTCTGAACAAGACTGACGTTTGAACCCAAATTAAGGTATTTGAGTAATGGCTAAGAAAGTAGAAGCTTACATCAAGCTGCAAGTTGCAGCTGGTATGGCTAACCCTTCACCACCAGTTGGTCCAGCTCTGGGTCAGCACGGTGTGAACATCATGGAATTCTGTAAAGCATTCAACGCTCGTACAGAAGCTATGGAAAAAGGCCTGCCAATCCCAGTGGTTATCACTGTATATGCAGACCGTTCTTTCACTTTCATCACTAAGACTCCTCCAGCGTCTGTTCTGCTGAAAAAAGCAGCTGGCCTGAAGTCTGGTGCAAGCAACCCAAGCAAAGAAGTTGCTGGTAAAGTGACTGAAGCACAGGTTCGTGAAATCGCTGAACTGAAGTCAGAAGATATGTCTGGCGCAGACGTTGAAGCGAAAATGCGCTCAGTAATGGGTACTGCTCGTTCCATGGGCTTGGTAGTAGAGGGTTAATCACATGGCTAAACTGACTAAGCGCATGCGCGTAATCCGCGAAAAAGTTGACGTAACCAAAGATTACGAAATCAACGAAGCTATCGCCCTGCTGAAAGAACTGGCTACTGCCAAGTTCGTAGAAAGCGTTGACGTTGCAGTTAACCTGGGTATCGATGCACGTAAATCAGACCAAAACGTTCGTGGCGCAACTGTTCTGCCACACGGTACTGGTCGTGATATCCGCGTTGCAGTATTCACCCAAGGTGCAAACGCTGAAGCTGCTAAAGAAGCTGGCGCTGACCTGGTAGGTATGGAAGATCTGGCCGACCAAGTTAAGAAAGGCGAAATGAACTTCGACGTAGTTATCGCTTCTCCAGATGCGATGCGCGTTGTTGGTCAACTGGGCACCATCCTGGGCCCACGCGGTCTGATGCCAAACCCTAAAGTTGGTACTGTAACTCCTAACGTTGCTGACGCTGTTAAGAACGCGAAGGCAGGTCAGGTTCGTTACCGTAACGACAAGAACGGTATCATCCATACCACTATCGGTAAGGTAGACTTCGACGCTGAAGCGCTGAAAGCTAACCTGGAAGCTCTGCTGGTAGCTCTGAAGAAGGCGAAGCCTGCTTCAGCTAAAGGTACTTTCGTTAAGAAAGTAAGCCTGTCTACCACTATGGGTGCAGGTGTTGCTGTTGACCAGAACACTCTGGATACCAACGCATAAGCAATTTACTTAAGCGCTGAGTTAGCCTATAATTCAGCGTTTATTGAAAATGGCCAAGACCTGTACGCAGGTCTTCGTCCAAGACCGTAGGTGTCTGAAAGGACTTAATACCCTACGTAGACGGTGCCAGAACATGATTGATTTTATCTATCTTGGATCTGCGCCGTAATAGCGCTTGCTGCATTCGCAGTAAGTGATGTTTACCCGGGGTAACCCGGCAACTCAGGAGCATTTCCAATGGCTTTAAATCTTCAAGACAAAAAAGTAATTGTCGCTGAAGTCAACGAAGCTGCGAACGGTGCCCTGTCTGCTGTTGTTGCTGATTCTCGTGGCGTAACTGTAGATGCTATGACTTCACTGCGTAAGAAAGCTCGCGAAGCGGGTGTTTCTATGCGTGTTGTTCGTAACACTCTGGCGCGCCGTGCAGTTGAAGGTACTAACTACGAATGTCTGCAAGACGTTTTCGTTGGTCCTACTCTGCTTGCGTTCTCTAACGAGCACCCAGGTGCTGCAGCGCGTCTGTTTAAAGACTTCGCTAAAGAGAACAAAGACTTCGAGATCAAAGCAGCCGCATTCGAAGGCAACCTGGTTAGCTACGATGTACTGGCAAGCCTGCCAACTTACGAAGAAGCTATTGCACGTCTGATGATGTGCATGAAAGAAGCTTCAGCTGGCAAGCTGGTTCGCACTATTGCTGCAGTTCGCGACCAAAAAGAAGCGGAAGCTGCATAAGCCAATTGCACAATTGGTTTACTAAACTAATCGTTGATTTTAGAGAGAATTATCATGTCTGTAACTAAAGAACAAATCCTGGACGCTATCGCAGAAATGTCTGTGATGGAAGTTGTTGAACTGATCGAAGCGATGGAAGAGAAGTTCGGTGTAACTGCTGCTGCTGCTGTTGTAGCTGGTGGCGCTGCTGCAGAAGCTGCAGAAGAGAAGACCGAATTCGACGTAATCCTGAAAGAAGCTGGTGCTAACAAAGTAGCAGTTATCAAGGCAGTTCGCGGCGCAACTGGTCTGGGCCTGAAAGAAGCTAAGGCTGTTGTAGACGGCGCTCCAGCTCCTCTGAAAGAAGCTGTTTCTAAAGAAGAAGCAGAAGCTCTGAAGAAAGACCTGGAAGAAGCTGGTGCAGTTGTTGAAGTTAAGTAATTATTGCTTAGCTTCTTAGCCTGAAAAGGCTAATGGCTGGTGGTTAAATAGCCACCGGCCTTTTTGCGCTAAAGGGCTACAGTGAATTTTCCCCCTGTTTAGTCACTGTAACTCTCCTGTTTTCAAATACTTACTTTGATGGCAGGAAACTACAATAAACGGTGGTTTATAAGTCACTGTCCGGCATATGTGGACAGTTTGGGTCACTTATCAGCGAGCTGAGGAACCCTATGGTTTACTCTTATACCGAGAAAAAGCGTATCCGTAAGGATTTTGGTAAGCGTCCTCAAGTGCTGGACGTGCCATATCTGCTGTCGATCCAGCTTGAATCGTTTGAAAAGTTCATTGAGCAGGATCCAGAAGGGCAATACGGTCTTGAAGCTGCCTTTCGCTCTGTTTTCCCGATCCAGAGCTACAACGGCAATTCCGAGCTGCAATACGTTAGCTATCGTCTCGGTGAGCCAGTATTTGATGTAAAAGAATGCCAGATCCGTGGCGTTACTTATGCCGCCCCTCTGCGTGTAAAACTGCGTATGGTTGTGTATGACAAAGATGCACCGGCCGGCACAGTAAAAGACATCAAAGAACAAGAAGTCTACATGGGTGAGATCCCACTCATGACAGACAATGGTACTTTCGTTATCAATGGTACCGAGAGGGTTATCGTATCCCAGCTGCATCGTAGCCCGGGTGTTTTCTTCGATAGTGATAAGGGTAAAACCCACTCCTCAGGTAAAGTTCTGTACAACGCGCGTATTATCCCATACCGCGGTTCCTGGCTGGACTTCGAGTTTGACCCTAAAGACCTGCTTTACGTACGTATCGACCGTCGTCGTAAGCTGCCTGCGTCTATTATCCTGCGTGCACTGGGTTACACCACCGAGCAGATCCTTGACCTGTTCTTCGAGAAAGTTGTTTTCGAAGTAAAAGGCAAGTCTCTGGTGATGGAGCTGGTACCAGACCGTCTGCGTGGCGAAACGGCAAGTTTCGACATCGAAGCCAATGGCACGACCTATGTAGAGCAGGGCCGTCGTATCACTGCGCGTCATATCCGCCAGCTGAGCAAAGACGGTGTTACTCACATTGAAGTACCGGTTGAGTACATTGTTGGTAAGGTTGCAAGTCGCGACTACGTCAACGAAGACACCGGCGAAATCATTGCTGCTGCTAACCAGGAACTGAGCCTGGAAAGCCTGGCTAACCTGTCTCAGGCTGGTCACAAGCGCATTGAAGTACTGTTCACCAATGACCTGGATCACGGTCCATACATGTCTGACACTGTACGTGTCGACAGCACCGTTGACCGTCTGAGCGCACTGGTAGAAATTTACCGCATGATGCGCCCTGGTGAGCCGCCAACACGTGAAGCTGCCGAGCAACTGTTCGACGGTCTGTTCTTCTCTGAAGATCGTTACGATCTGTCAGCAGTAGGCCGTATGAAGTTCAACAGCTCCCTGGTTCGTGAAGAAATGACCGGCCCAGGTATTCTCGAGCACAACGACATCATCGACGTGATGCGTAAACTGATCGATATCCGTAACGGTATCGGTGAAGTGGACGACATCGACCACCTGGGTAACCGTCGTATCCGTTCTGTGGGCGAGATGGCAGAAAACCAGTTCCGTGTAGGTCTGGTACGTGTTGAACGTGCAGTTAAGGAGCGTCTGAGCCTGGGTGATCTCGACAACGTGATGCCACAGGATCTGATCAACGCTAAGCCTATTTCTGCAGCCGTTAAAGAATTCTTTGGTTCTTCTCAGCTGTCTCAGTTTATGGACCAGAACAACCCACTGTCTGAGGTAACGCACAAGCGTCGTATCTCTGCCCTGGGTCCTGGCGGTCTGACACGTGAACGTGCAGGCTTCGAAGTGCGAGACGTTCACGCAACGCACTACGGCCGTCTGTGTCCAATCGAGACTCCTGAAGGTCCAAACATCGGTCTGATTAACTCACTGTCCGTGTTCGCACGTACAAACCCATACGGTTTCCTGGAAACTCCATACCGTAAGGTTGTTGACGGTGTTGTTACTGACCAGATTGACTATCTGTCTGCCATCGAAGAAGGCCAGTATGTTATCGCTCAGGCTAACGCAGCCCTGAACGAAGACGGCAGCTTCGGTGACGAACTGATCACAGCCCGTCACAAAGGTGAATCCGGTCTGCACCCACGCGAACACGCCCAGTATATGGACGTTGCTACCAACCAGGTAGTATCCGTGGCTGCATCGCTGATTCCGTTCCTTGAGCACGACGATGCTAACCGCGCCCTGATGGGTGCGAACATGCAACGTCAGGCTGTTCCTACACTGCGTGCAGACAAGCCGCTGGTAGGTACAGGTATCGAGCGTGCGGTAGCGATTGACTCCGGTGTAACTGCTGTTGCCAAGCGTGGCGGTGTTATTCAGTCAGTTGATGCGTCTCGCATCGTGGTTAAGGTTAATGAAGATGAGCTGGTACCAGGCGAAGCCGGTATCGACATCTACAACCTGACCAAGTACACCCGTTCTAACCAGAACACCTGTATCAACCAGCGTCCTACAGTGATGCCTGGTGAGCCTGTTGCACGTGGTGACGTGCTGGCAGACGGTCCTTCTACAGACCTGGGTGAGCTGGCGCTGGGCCAGAACATGCGTATCGCGTTCATGCCTTGGAATGGTTATAACTTCGAGGACTCCATCCTCGTATCTGAGCGTGTTGTTCAGGAAGACCGTTTCACTACTATCCACATCCAGGAACTGTCCTGTGTGGCGCGTGATACCAAGCTTGGTCCAGAAGAAATCACTGCTGATATCCCTAACGTGGGTGAAGCAGCACTGTCTAAGCTCGACGAATCCGGTGTTGTTTACATTGGTGCTGAAGTGAAAGGCGGCGACATTCTGGTTGGTAAGGTAACACCTAAGGGTGAAACCCAACTGACTCCAGAAGAGAAGCTGCTGCGTGCGATCTTCGGTGAGAAAGCGTCTGACGTGAAAGACTCGTCTCTGCGTGTTCCAGGTTCAGTATCTGGTACCGTTATCGACGTACAGGTCTTCACTCGTGACGGCGTAGAAAAAGACAAGCGTGCCCTCGAAATCGAAGAGATGCAGCTGAAGCAGGCTAAGAAAGACCTGACTGAAGAATTCAGCATCCTCGAAGGTGGTATCGTTGCGCGTGTACGTACTCTGCTTGCACAAGCTGGTTACAGCGAAGACAAGCTTAGTGGTATGGACCGTCAGTCTATGCTGTCCCAGACTCTGGACAACGAAGACATGCAAACCCAGCTGGAACAGCTGGCAGAGCAGTACGACGAGCTGAAGGCTGATTTCGACAAGAAATTCGACATCAAGCGCCGCAAGATCACCCAAGGTGATGATCTGGCACCAGGCGTGCTGAAGATCGTTAAAGTCTACCTGGCAGTTAAGCGTCGTATCCAGCCTGGTGATAAGATGGCGGGTCGTCACGGTAACAAGGGTGTTATCTCTAAGATTAACCCTGTTGAGGACATGCCATACGATGAAACCGGTACTCCGGTAGATATCGTTCTTAACCCGCTGGGCGTACCTTCACGTATGAACATCGGTCAGATTCTTGAAACCCACCTGGGCCTTGCTGCCAAGGGTATCGGTGACAAGATCAACAAGATGGTCAAAGAGCAGCAAGAGCTGGCGAAGATTCGCGAGTTCCTGAAGAAGGTATACGAGCTGGGTGAGACCCGTCAGCAAGTGGATATCAATACACTGACTGACGACGAAGTTCGTACCCTGGCAGAAAACCTGCGCAAAGGTCTGCCTATTGCCACACCAGTGTTTGACGGTGCTCCAGAGTCTTCAATCAAGGCGCTGCTGAAACTGGCTGATCTGCCAGAATCAGGCCAGCTGACCCTGTTTGACGGCCGTACCGGTAACCAGTTTGAGCGTCCAGTAACCGTTGGTTACATGTACATGCTGAAACTGAACCACCTGGTTGATGACAAGATGCACGCCCGTTCTACCGGTTCTTACAGCCTGGTTACTCAGCAGCCGCTGGGTGGTAAGGCTCAGTTCGGTGGTCAGCGTTTCGGTGAGATGGAAGTGTGGGCACTGGAAGCATACGGTGCAGCATACACCCTGCAGGAAATGCTAACCGTTAAGTCGGATGACGTTAACGGCCGTACCAAGATGTACAAGAACATCGTGGACGGAGATCACCGCATGGAACCGGGTATGCCGGAGTCCTTTAACGTACTGCTTAAAGAAATCCGCTCGCTGGGTATTAACATCGAGCTGGAAGACGAAGAGTAATCGCGTTAACCGGTATGTGAATTCGAAGGTGCCGCTTGCGGCACCTTCATGGGTCAACTCCTGACAGGAGCCGATTGTGAAAGACTTACTTAAGTTTCTGAAAGCGCAGCATAAGACCGAAGAGTTTGACGCCATCAAGATCGGTCTTGCGTCACCAGACATGATCCGTTCGTGGTCATTCGGTGAAGTAAAGAAGCCAGAAACCATTAACTACCGTACGTTCAAGCCTGAGCGTGACGGTCTGTTCTGTGCGCGTATCTTCGGTCCAGTTAAGGACTACGAGTGTCTGTGCGGTAAGTACAAGCGCCTGAAGCACCGTGGCGTTATTTGTGAAAAATGTGGTGTTGAAGTAACCCAGACTAAAGTACGCCGTGAGCGTATGGGTCACATCGAACTGGCGTCTCCAGTTGCCCACATTTGGTTCCTGAAATCGCTGCCATCTCGTATCGGTCTGTTGATGGACATGCCGCTGCGTGATATCGAGCGTATTCTGTACTTCGAATCATATGTTGTGATCGAACCAGGTATGACCAACCTGGAGCGCGGCCAGATGCTGGCTGAAGAGCAGTACCTGGATGCGCTGGAAGAGTGGGGTGACGAGTTTGACGCACGTATGGGTGCGGAAGCTGTTAAAGCCCTGCTGGCAAACATGGATCTGGTTGCTGAAGCAGAACAGATGCGTGAAGAGCTGGAAGAAACCAACTCTGAAACCAAGCGTAAGAAGATCACCAAGCGCCTGAAGCTGGTTGAAGCATTCGTTCAGTCTGGTAACAACCCTGAGTGGATGATCCTGACTGTACTGCCAGTTCTGCCACCTGATCTGCGCCCACTGGTTCCTCTGGACGGCGGCCGTTTCGCGACTTCAGATCTGAACGATCTGTACCGTCGTGTAATCAACCGTAACAACCGTCTGAAGCGCCTGCTGGATCTGGCTGCACCAGATATCATCGTTCGCAACGAAAAGCGTATGCTGCAGGAATCTGTAGACGCGCTGCTGGATAACGGTCGTCGTGGCCGTGCAATCACCGGCTCGAACAAGCGTCCGCTGAAATCTCTGGCAGACATGATCAAAGGTAAGCAGGGTCGTTTCCGTCAGAACCTTCTGGGTAAGCGCGTAGACTACTCTGGCCGTTCGGTTATCACCGTTGGTCCATACCTGCGTCTGCATCAGTGTGGTCTTCCTAAGAAGATGGCACTGGAACTGTTTAAGCCATTTATCTACGGCAAGCTGGAAGCTCGTGGTCTGGCGACCACCATCAAAGCTGCCAAGAAGATGGTAGAGCGCGAAGAAGCAGTTGTTTGGGATATCCTGGATGAAGTCATCCGCGAACACCCAGTCATGCTGAACCGTGCACCGACCCTGCACCGTCTGGGTATCCAGGCATTTGAACCTATCCTGATCGAAGGTAAGGCAATCCAGCTTCACCCACTGGTGTGTGCTGCGTATAACGCCGACTTCGACGGTGACCAGATGGCGGTTCACTTGCCACTGACTCTCGAAGCGCAGCTTGAAGCCCGTGCTCTGATGATGTCTACCAACAACATCCTGTCTCCTGCGTCCGGTGATCCAATCATCGTACCTTCTCAGGACGTTGTACTGGGTCTGTACTACATGACCCGTGAAAAGATTAACGCCAAGGGTGAGGGCATGTACCTCGCGGGTCCTGCGGAAGCAGAAAAAGCTTACCGCACCGGCAGTGCTGAGCTGCACGCACGCGTTAAAGTGCGTATCCGTGAAGTATTGATCGACGAAGCCGGTCAGCGTACCGAACGCGTCGAAATGAAAGACACCACCGTTGGTCGTGCCATGCTGTGGAATGTTGTACCTGACGGTATGCCATTCGAACTGGTTAACCAAGGTCTCGGCAAGAAGCAAATCTCTTCTCTGCTGAACGAGTGTTACCGTAAGCTGGGCCTGAAGGACACTGTAATCTTCGCTGACCAAGTCATGTACACCGGTTTCGCATACGCGGCACTGTCTGGTGTATCTGTTGGTATCGACGATATGGTTATCCCAGAAGCCAAGTACACCAAGATCGCTGAAGCGGAAGAAGAAGTTGCTGAAATTCAGGAACAGTTCCAATCAGGTCTGGTAACAGCGGGCGAACGTTACAACAAGGTTATCGATATCTGGGCTGCAACCAACGAACAGGTTGCCAAGGCGATGATGGATAACCTGTCTACCGAGACCGTTATCAACCGTGACGGTGAGGAAGAGACCCAGAAGTCGTTCAACAGCATCTACATGATGGCCGACTCTGGTGCGCGTGGTTCTGCAGCTCAGATTCGTCAGCTGGCAGGTATGCGTGGTCTGATGGCTAAGCCAGATGGCTCAATCATCGAAACCCCAATCACCGCGAACTTTAAAGAAGGTCTGAACGTACTTCAGTACTTTATCTCTACTCACGGTGCTCGTAAGGGTCTGGCGGATACCGCACTTAAGACTGCGAACTCAGGTTACCTGACTCGTCGTCTGGTAGACGTAGCGCAAGACGTAGTAATCACTGAAGACGACTGTGGTACCGAAGAAGGTATCCTGATGACTGCAGTGATCGAAGGCGGCGACGTCAAAGAAGCACTGCGTGACCGTGTTCTGGGTCGTGTTGTTGCTGAAGACGTACTTAAGCCAGGTACAGATGAAATTCTGGCACCTCGCAACACCCTGCTCGACGAGAAGTGGTGTGAAATCCTGGAGCAGTTCTCTGTAGACCAGGTGAAAGTACGTTCTGCTGTAACCTGTGATACTGACTTTGGTGCTTGTGCCAAGTGTTACGGTCGTGACCTGGCTCGTGGTCACATCGTGAACCAAGGTGAAGCGGTCGGTGTTATTGCGGCACAGTCAATCGGTGAACCTGGTACACAGCTGACCATGCGTACGTTCCACATCGGTGGTGCGGCATCTGCAGCAGCAGCTGAAAACAGCATCCAGGTTAAGACCAAAGGTTCGATGCACCTGCACAATGCCAAGTTCGTTACCAACAACGAAGGCAAGCTGGTTATCACCTCACGTGCGTCTGAACTGACTATCGTTGACGAATTCGGCCGTACCAAGGAAAGCTACAAGCTGCCTTACGGTGCGCACCTGGTGAAAGGTGACGGCGCTGAAGTGGCCCCTGGCGAAATTATCGCTAACTGGGATCCACACACAATGCCAATCATCACTGAGGTAGAAGGTCGCGTTAAGTTCGTTGATATGATCGACGGCGTAACTGTACAGCGTCAGACTGATGAGCTGACCGGTCTGTCATCTACCGTTGTTCTGGATGCCGCTGAGCGTACCTCAGCCGGTAAAGACATGCGTCCTGCTATCAAGCTGGTTGACGCACAGGGCAACGACGTAATGATCCCTGGTACTGAAATGCCTGCGCAGTACTTCCTGCCCGGTAAAGCGATTGTTCAGTACGATGACAGCCAGGAAGCTGGCGTTGGTGCAACCCTGGCACGTGTTCCTCAGGCATCGAAAGGTACCAAGGACATCACCGGTGGTCTGCCACGCGTTGCTGACCTGTTCGAAGCCCGTAAGCCGAAAGAGCCTGCAATCCTGGCAGAGATCACTGGTACCGTTTCCTTCGGTAAAGAAACCAAAGGCAAGCGCCGCCTGATCATCACTCCAGCTGAAGGCAACGCATACGAAGAGATGATTCCTAAGTGGCGTCAGCTTAACGTATTCGAAGGAGAATCGGTTGAGAAGGGTGACGTAATCGCTGACGGTCCAGAAGCTCCGCACGACATTCTGCGTCTGCGTGGCGTGCATGCGGTAACCTCGTACATCACTCAGGAAGTACAGGAAGTTTACCGTCTGCAGGGCGTTAAGATTAACGACAAGCACATCGAGACCATCGTTCGTCAGATGCTGCGTAAAGTCACCATTCACCGCCCAGGCGACTCAGAGTTCCTGGAAGGTGAACAGGCTGAATACGCACGCGTTAAGATCGCGAACCGTCAGCTGGAAGCCGAAGGCAAGAAACCAGCGACTTTCGAGCGCGATCTGCTGGGTATCACCAAGGCATCGCTGTCTACCGAGTCTTTCATCTCGGCAGCATCGTTCCAGGAAACTACCCGCGTTCTGACCGAAGCCGCAGTAAGTGGCAAGCGCGACGAACTGCGTGGCCTGAAAGAGAACGTGATCGTGGGTCGTCTGATTCCGGCTGGTACCGGTTTCGCATACCACAAATCACGCCAGGAGCGTCGTGCATCGGCTGCAGAGCCAGTTGCACCGCAAGTGGATGCCGAACAGGCTTCTCAAGATCTGGCTGCACTGCTGAATGCAGGTCTGGGTGGCGACGAGTAATCCTCGCTGACCGGATAAAAATTAAAAGGCATCCTTCGGGATGCCTTTTTTGTATCCGGTTTTCTCGTATCCCGTATTGGTATTACGGCAGGCACAAAAAAGCCACGCAGAGTGCGTGGCTTCAATCGCATGAAGGGTTTACTCGGGATGTACCGGCGTGAGATTGATCAGCGCCCGGCGGGACAGCAAGGCTTTCAGCAATCAACTGAATCAGGCTGTCTTCATGTTCAAAGCGCTCTTCCAGCAACTCACCAATAGACGAAATCTGTTTGTCGAAATTGACAGAATTTTCCTCGTCGAGAGAAATATCGCCGTATTTTTCTGAAAAATTCAGCAGTGGCTCTGTGGTAGAAACGATACGGAAATACAGGCCATCAATCTCTTTGTTGGTCGAGAATCCCGTTGCCTGCCATCGCTCCATTACCATGTTGTAAATTTTGAAGTGGCCCGCTGAAATGTAATCGACCAGATGCTCACAGAAACGGTGAAGAGAATCATCATCTGGCAGAGAGAGGGATTTCTTTTTACCGGCGGACAGACCTGCGATGTTGTAGTAGTCGACCAGTAACTCCTGCCTGAGGGACAGCCAGTAATCAATAACATCACTGTAGCCACCCCACTGTTCATGGAAACGCTCTAGCTTGTTCAGCATAACCATGTTCCTCCATGCTTGGTTTAGAAGGGAGCTTACCCGAGAAATGCTCCAAAACGACGACAGACCCTGATATAAAACTAGTCCGTCGTTTCAATTTTTAATTTGCCAGCAATTGAGTTGCTCTGCAAGGAGTCTAAGGACACCCATGTCTCAGATAAGCGAAGAAGTTTACATATGTGCGGCAAAAAATGGACAAATCTGGCTTAAAAACGGCAAATTGCCCGTTATGTCTTTGTCTTCTTTGCCTTATTATTCAGGCATTCAACGGAAGATTGGGCAGTATGAAGGAAAGCAAGTTTGGTGGGTTACAATCAATGACCAAGATGAAGCTAACCAGCTGTTTTCATTGAGGGAACTGCTCACCGAGTCACCAGATCTTTTTGCGTTGGCCGGCAAAGCGATACAGCTCGAATTTATGCTAAGAGATCAACCGTTTTGCAGCCGCTGTGGCGCACCCAATGATATTGATCAGGTTGATCATGCAATGCGTTGTGGTAACTGTCACAGTTTGCACTACCCGCGCGTATCGCCGTGTATCATTGTCGCAGTGAGGAAAAAGGATCAAATACTCCTTGCGCAGCACCCCCGGCACAAAAATGGAATGTACACGGTAATTGCCGGATTTGTTGAGCCGGGTGAAACCCTCGAACAGTGTGTCGCAAGGGAAGTGTTGGAAGAAACGGGCATCCGGGTCACCAATGTGCGTTACGCTGGCAGCCAGCCCTGGGCATTCCCTTCCAACCTGATGATGGGGTTTCTGGCCGATTATGAATCCGGCGAAATTACTCCGGATTACGCAGAGCTGACCGACGCCGCCTGGTTCTCGCCGGAAGGAATGCCAGAAGTTGCACCGAAAGGTACCATTGCCAGAGAACTGATCGAAATGACCTGTGGTTTGATCCGCGGATAAAAAAACCTCCGTAGGGTGGGAGGGGTAAGATGCGATTATGGGTTTTATCTTTTGAAGCTTAGTTTTTATTGTCTGCGGGTCATTTTTTAACACGCGCTCAAGATCGCGGCAATGGTGCCAGAGGATCGTTTGTTATAAATATGATCCGGTTAACATTGGGTCTCTGTCGTCTGCAGGTTGGGGTGATACAATAGCGCCACTTTTAGCCTCAGGATGTAGATGATGACGGAATTGAAGAACGATCGCTATTTGCGCGCGCTGCTCAAAGAGCCTGTAGACTGTACCCCTGTCTGGATGATGCGCCAGGCCGGGCGTTATCTGCCTGAGTACCGTGAAACCCGCAGCCAGGCTGGTGACTTTATGTCACTGTGCAAGAATGCCGAGCTGGCTTGTGAAGTCACCCTGCAACCGCTGCGCCGCTTTAACCTGGATGCTGCCATTCTGTTTTCGGATATCCTGACCATCCCGGATGCGATGGGACTGGGTCTGTACTTTGAAGCCGGTGAGGGGCCGAAGTTTGAACGTCCGGTAACCTGCCGTGCTGACGTTGATAAGATTGGTAATCCTGATCCGGAAGGTGAGTTGCAGTACGTGATGAATGCTGTACGCACCATCCGCAAAGGCCTCAACGGTGACGTCCCGCTGATCGGTTTCTCCGGCAGCCCATGGACACTGGCGACTTATATGGTAGAAGGCGGCAGTTCAAAGGCATTCACTAAAATCAAAAAAATGATGTATGCCGAGCCCCAGACCCTGCACCTGTTGTTGGATAAGCTGGCGGACAGTGTGATTTCCTATTTGAACGCCCAAATCAAAGCCGGTGCTCAGTCGGTGATGGTGTTTGATACCTGGGGTGGCGTATTGACCCCGCGCGATTACAAAGACTTCTCTCTGCAGTACATGCACAAAATTGTGGATGGCCTGATTCGTGAAAATGAGGGTCGCCGGGTACCTGTCACCCTGTTCACCAAAAATGGCGGGATGTGGCTTGAACACATTGCAGCAACCGGCTGTGATGCGGTTGGCCTGGACTGGACCATCGATATCGCTGATGCCCGTCGCCGCGTGGGTGACAAAGTGGCGTTGCAGGGCAACATGGACCCTTCCATGCTGTACGCACCGGACAATCGTATCCGTGAAGAAGTGGCAACCATCCTGCCGGGTATGGCAAGGGTACCGGCCATGTATTCAACCTCGGCCATGGCATTCACCTGGACGTGCCACCGGAAAATGCCGGGGTGTTTGTGGAAGCTGTCCATGAGCTGTCCAAACCATACCATATCTGACGATAAACCCCGGTTCTCCGGGGTTTTCTTTATCTGTTTCCTGTATCGTCAGACTTCAGAAATGCGTTTACCTTTTCCCGCATATAAGGCACGACTTCTTCCTCAAACCACGGATTGCGCCTAAGCCACAACGTATTGCGCGGTGACGGGTGAGGCAGGGGCAGGTAAGCCGGTGCCCATTGCTGCCAGCTTCGTACCGTTTCCGTCAGGGTCTTGGGGCGGCCGTCCAGGTAACAGCGCTGGGCATAATCACCTACAAGCAGCGTCATACCAATGTGCGGCAGTAAATTCAGAACTTTTGGGTGCCACTGGGGCTGGCATTCCGGGCGGGGCGGCAAATCGCCGGATTTACCTTTACCCGGGTAACAAAGGCCCATCGGCATAATGGCGATTTTGCTTTCGTCGTAGAAGGTGTCCTTGTCCAAGTCGAGCCACTGGCGCAGCCGGTCGCCGCTTGGGTCATTCCACGGAATACCGGTTTCGTGCACTCGGGTGCCCGGTGCCTGCCCGATAATCAGTAACCTGGCTGAAGCGTTTCCACGAATAACCGGGCGCGGCCCGAGAGGAAGGTGCTGTTTACACAGGGTGCAAGCCCGGATTTGCCGGAAAAGTGCATCGAGTTCTGGCTGGCCCACTGTCAGTAGCCTCTTTCCATGTCCACAACCGATTCCAGCGGCTCCCCGCGTTGCCAGCGAAGATAGTTGTCAGCAAACAGGGCAAACACCTGCTGCGGGAAACTGTGTGCAGAAATATGGGGAGTGACAGTAACCGACGGATGTCTCCAGAGCGGGTTATTTTCCGGAAGCGGTTCCTGGATAAACACATCCAGGAAGGCATGTTGTATCTCTTTCTGATCGAGGGCATCCAGTAATGCCGCCTCATCGACTACGCTGCCGCGACCGACATTGATAAAAACCACATCGCGGCAATGGCTGAAAAAAGCCCTGTTGAATAAACCCCGGGTTTCATGTGTTCCCGGCCAGGGTGGATACGATGATATCGGCGTCTGGCAGCACTGTTTCCATCTTGCTGATGGGAATGCAATCTGCGATGCCCTCCACCGGGCTTCCACTCCGGGTGACGGCAGTGACCAAAAGCCCGAACATGCCGGCGACTTTTCCTACGTGACGCCCAATAGAACCGGCGCCGACCAACATCAGGTGTTTGCCCGCCAGCCCCTGGTAAGGCAATTGTTTCCAGGTTGCAGAGCCCTGCTGCTGGCGGTATTGCGGGAGGTGCCTGAAATGGTTGATAAGGCACCCCATGACATACTCTGCCATCAGCGGACCGAAAATCCCCCGAACATTCGTAAGCAGATAATCCCTGCGGGGCGTTGTAACTAAAGCATCCACGCCTGCGAAGGTAGACTGCAACCAAGCCAAGGCTGGGAAATTGTTGAGTACAGGTGCGATATCCGGCGGATCGCCAAGAACGATATCGGCTTCCTCCGGGCTCCCTGCGAGTACCAGTTGCGGTAGTCTGGCGCGATGGAACAGGTCAAGGTAGGCGTCGCGTTCCTGCGACTCAATCCATAATTTGTTCAAGGTGCGTCCTTTTGTCTGTCAGTTGGATAGAGTAAACTGCCGCCAATCTGGCCGGTGCTGACCCGGCCGCTGGTCCGGTTAAGAGAAAACGAGCCTCCTATGCTGAGAAACCCCCTTCAACTGCGTCTCGAAAAGTTCGAACCATGGCAGCAGGTCACTTTTATGGCGGCGCTGGTGGAACGCATGTACCCAAACTATGCGTTGTTCTGCGAGCAAACTGAATTTGCTGACCCTCGCCAGTTTCACGCCATTCTGGATACGGTCTGGGAATCCCTTACCGTTAAGAATGCCAAAGCTAACTTCGAGCGCCAACTGGAAAAGCTGGAAGACCTGATTCCGGAGAAAGAGGTTTATGACCTCTACCTGACCTATCCGGCGGTGGATGCCTGTGAAGCGATGGCAAATCTGCTTCACTGCCTGCTCGATCGTGACCTGATAGCCGAAACTGTGTTGAAAATCAGCCAGATTTCCGTGCGCAGTGTCGCCCAGCTCGAAGAAGCCCAGGGCGGTGAGGACGTGACGGATGAAAACCAGAAATCTTTTGAATCGGTCTGCGGTGAGTGGGACATTCAGTGGGATATCTTCCGTGCGCTCAAAAATGCAGAGAGCCGGGATATTGAGATGATTAAAGGTATTCGCGCTGAACTGCGTGAATCCGGTATCAGCAACCTGGGAATTGGCCTGTAAGTCATCTCAAGGGGTTGAACAAAAAGAGCGGGCATTGCCCGCTCTTTTGCTATTTAACGTCTTCAGGCACCTTTTTAGGCTCTTTTCCCTCGGCTTCAATGACAACCTCAGGCTCGGCTTTGTCATCTTCCGATTCCGCCGGTGCTTCCTCGTTATCATCATCCGGGCTTTCAATCATACCGTGCTGCACTTTCCAGTCTTCCCAGCGCTGGAACGCAAGTTGCTGCATGTCGGTAGTTTTGTCTGCCTCGTCGACAATTTCTGCGCCCACCAGGTGCTCGAAAATGTCCTCAAGGGTCACAATGCCCTGAACCGTGCCGTATTCATCGACAATCATGCCAATCTGGGAGCGTCGCGCCATAAGCGTATCGAACGCATGTGGCACCGTGAAGGTATTCATGATCACTGGCAGCGGACGCATCGCTGCGCCAAGCTGCTTGTGACCGTCACCCCGGCGGCTGGCTGCGAACAGCTCCAGACGGTGGACAAAACCCAGGATGTTGTCGCGCTGGCCGGCATACACCAGTGGGCGGGAGAACGGCGTATCCTGATGCTGGGTAATGAACTCATCAATAGTCAGGTCAGCCGGCACCCGGAAAAGCACCGGACGCGGTGTCATGATACGGGTCACCGGAACTTCACGCAGCTCAAGCAGGTTAGAGAGCATTTTTGATTCGTTGTCTGCCAGCTCACCGCTTTCGGTGGCCAACATCGCCATGGCAGAAAGCTCATCGCGCATCTTCGGCGCTTCGTGGCCACGGGCCAGACGTCGGGTAATTTGGTTGGACAGCCAGACAAGCGGAGCCAGCATCCATACCATCCACTTCAGGATAACGGCAGAAGACGGAGCAAGTTGGCGCCAGTAAGTTGCACCAATGGTTTTAGGCACGATTTCAGACAGCAGCAGGATGGCCAGGGTCAGGACACCGGAGAAAACCCCCAGCCAGGCTTCACCAAACACCTTTGCAGCCTGAGCACCGGATGCTGCGGCACCGACAGTGTGAGCAATGGTATTCAGGGTCAGAATAGAGGCCAGCGGTCGGTCAATATCATCTTTCAGTTTACCGAGTCGCTCAGCAGCAGGATGTTGTTGCTGACGGAGGGTTGCGAGGTAACTTGGGGTGATACTCAATAAAACAGCTTCCAACACGGAGCAAATAAAGGAAACACCAATCGCCAGGGCGATATAAACAATAAGCAGTGTCATTCTTTTCTCGATGAGTATGTGTAATTTTACCGTTATAAAATCGGGGCTTGTTGGCTAATAACCAATAGCGCACGCAGCATAATACGTAACATTTTGTGAGGCTGCGCTCAGTTTATGGTTAAAGAGTCCGCATATAGTCGTCTAAGGCGCGACAAACCTTTGCCAGTCTGGCTTCTTTTGGATTAGAGTTGATTTTGTTGAAACAAAACACCTAGAAGGGAAGACTGATGAACAAAACCCAACTGATCGACCTGATCGCTGAAAAAGCAGACCTGTCTAAAGCACAAGCGAAAGCTGCACTGGAAGCCACACTGTCTGGTATCGAAGGTGCGCTGAAAGATGGTGATCAGGTTCAGCTGATCGGCTTTGGTACTTTCAAAGTTAACCACCGCGCTGCTCGCACTGGCCGTAACCCACAGACTGGTGCAGAAATTCAGATTGCTGCTGCTAACGTTCCTGCGTTTGTAGCTGGTAAAGCGCTGAAAGACGCCGTTAACTAATCTATACTCCGCCAAAACAATTCTCTGTTTTGCGGAGCCTTCTATGCGTTTTATTGCCTCCCTGATTCTACCAGTTTTTTTATTGATTGGTGGCTGTTCAAGTTTTTCCGATCAAACTATTCCTGTTGAAACATTTATCACCGGGCAGACCGCTGGTGATGCGACTTCCATCTATTGGCTTGAACAAAAACAGGCTTTCCCGATTTCCCTTAAATCCCGTGTTTATGTCGGCGATTATGGCCACTATGACAGTGAGTCGACTTGGCGTGCCGGCGTCTTGCGCGAGTTGCGTCAGCAGGGCGAACAGTTTGTTGATGATGAAATCCAGCCATTTTCACTGGTTCTTCGTTTTGATGACAACGGAGAAGCGGTGTACCAGCGCTACCGGGTCGGAGAGCGTGTTGTGCCTCTTTCTCCATCGCAGATTAAAACCCACCAAAGAAGCATTGAGCAGTCTCTGGGTGTGGTGAAAGCCCTTAAGGCTGAAAGAGCCCGGTTGATTCAGGGAAAAATGCACAATGGTGAGCTGGTAGCCTGTGGCAGCACCCGGGCGCGCAATGTAGCGTTTGATCAACCGTTGCCTGCCTCTGTTGCAAAAAAATAGCCAGTGGCAGCCACTTTATTGCTGCGCTGGGAAAAGAGTCTGCTACTGAAATTTCGCTCTCATCCTGTTGTTGCTTGACGGGCCCGAAGGCTGTGTCTGACACCGCCCAAGTTGGGTGATAACAGCTGAGCCAAGAGACATCCGGATACAAAAAAACGGCCTTCGAAGCGAAGGCCGTTTTGATATTGGTTTGAAAACCGGCAGGATTACCCTTCGCCGTTTTCCCGGGCAATGGCACGGTAAGCGATATCATTGCGATAAAAAGCGCCGTCCCAGGAGATGGTTTTCACCTGCTCATAGGCTTTCTTCTGGGCTTCAGAAACGGTGTTGCCGAGAGCCGTGACACACAGCACGCGGCCACCGTTAGTGACGACATTGCCATTTTTCTCGGCAGTGCCTGCATGGAACACCTTAGTGTCAGCACCGTTTTCGAAAACATCCGGCAGGCCGGAAATGACGTCACCCTTGTTGTAGCCCGCCGGGTAACCACCGGCTGCGAGTACCACACCGATGGATGCGCGCTCGTCCCACTCCGAGTCCATGGTATCGAGTTTGCCGTCGATAGCTGCCAGGCAGAGTTCTACCAGGTCAGACTGCATTCGCATCATGATAGGCTGGGTTTCCGGGTCACCGAAACGGCAGTTGTATTCAATCACTTTCGGTGTGCCGTCAGCCATAATCATCAGTCCGGCATAAAGGAAACCGGTGTATGGGTGGCCTTCAGCTTCCATACCGCGAACGGTTGGGTAGATAACTTCTTCCATCACACGCTGGTGGATCTCAGCCGTGACAACCGGTGCCGGGGAGTACGCACCCATGCCGCCGGTGTTCGGTCCGGTATCGCCGTCGCCAACGCGCTTGTGATCCTGGCTGGTGGCCATAGGCAGCACGTTCTTGCCGTCTACCATGACGATAAAGCTTGCTTCCTCACCATCCAGAAACTCTTCAATCACCACGCGGCTGCCTGCATCACCGAATGCATTGCCTGCCAGCATATCGCGCACGGCATCTTCGGCTTCCTGCTCGGTCATGGCGACAATCACGCCCTTACCCGCTGCCAGACCATCTGCCTTAACCACGATAGGCGCGCCTTTTTCGCGAATGTAGCCAGTGCCGGTTCGATTTCGGTGAAGTTCTGGTAATCCGCTGTCGGGATTTTATGGCGGGCCAGGAAGTCCTTGGTGAATGCCTTGGAGCCTTCGAGCTGGGCTGCACCCTCTGTCGGGCCAAAGATCTTTAGGCCAGCAGCCTGGAATGCATCAACCACACCGATAACCAGTGGCGCTTCCGGGCCGACGATGGTCAGGTCAACGCCGTTATCCTTGGCAAATGCCAGAAGGCCAGGGATATCTTCAGCACCAATGCTGACGTTGTTGAGCTTTGGTTCAAGTGCGGTACCGGCATTGCCCGGTGCCACGAAAACGTTCGTTACCTTTGGTGACTGGGCAGCTTTCCATGCCAGCGCGTGCTCACGGCCACCGCCACCAATAACAAGAATGTTCATCAAATAGTTTCCTCACTCACATTGAGGGAAGGGAGCCACCCAAGGAGTTGCTCCCACAAAGCTTGCTGATTAGTGACGGAAATGGCGCATACCGGTGAAGACCATGGCCATGCCGTGTTCATCGGCTGCGGCAATGACTTCGTCGTCACGCATTGAACCGCCCGGCTGGATAACGCAAGTGATACCGGCTTCTGCGGCGGCATCAATGCCATCGCGGAACGGGAAGAAGGCATCGGAGGCCATTACGCTGCCTGCGACTTCCAGGTTTTCGTCTGCGGCTTTGATACCGGCGATTTTAGCAGAATAAACGCGGCTCATCTGGCCAGCACCCACACCAATGGTCATGTTGCCCCTGGCATAGACGATAGCGTTGGATTTCACGTATTTGGCGACTTTCCAGCAGAACAGTGCGTCACGCAGCTCTTCCTCGCTAGGCTGGCGCTTGGAGACCACCTTGAGGTCTTCCTGTCCTACCATACCCTGGTCGCGATCCTGGACCAGCAGACCGCCATTGACGCGCTTTACATCGAAACCAGTGGTCTTGCTGCTCCACTCACCGCACTCCAGCAGGCGAACGTTTTTCTTGGCTGCAACCACTTCGACGGCTTCTGCTGAAACTGACGGTGCAATAATAACTTCAACAAACTGGCGCTCAACGATCGCCTGTGCGGTTTTGCCATCCAGTTCGCGGTTAAAGGCGATGATACCGCCAAAGGCAGACGTTGGGTCAGTCTGGTAAGCGCGGTTGTAGGCTTCCAGGATGTCATCGCCGAGCGCCACGCCGCATGGGTTGGCGTGCTTGACGATAACACAGGCCGGTTGGTCGAACTCTTTCACACACTCAAGTGCTGCGTCAGTATCAGCGATGTTGTTGTAGGAAAGCGCCTTGCCCTGAATCTGGCGGGCTGTGGAGACGGAAGCCTCTTCCGGGTTGGCTTCCACGTAGAATGCTGCGTCCTGATGGCTGTTTTCGCCGTAACGCATGTCCTTGCTTTTTGAGGAACTGCTGGTTGAAAGTACGCGGGAACTTGGATTCAGCATCCCCTTCCTTGTTCTCACCGTAAGACGGCACCATGGTACCGAAATAGTTGGCAATCATGCGTCGTAAGCCGCAGTGTGCTCAAAAGCAGCAATCGCAAGGTCGAAACGGGTCGGGTAGGTCAGGCTGCCACTGTTGGCATCCATCTCGCTGATAACCCGGCTGTAATCACAGGCGTTCACGATGATGGTCACGTCTTTGTGGTTCTTCGCCGCAGAACGCACCATAGTCGGGCCGCCGATATCGATGTTTTCCACCGCATCTTCCAGTGTGCAATCCGGGTTAGCAACGGTCGCCGCAAACGGGTAGAGGTTAACGACAACCATATCGATAGGGTTGATCTGGTGCTCACCCATGACGCCATCGTCCTGGCCGCGGCGGCCAAGGATCCCGCCATGTACTTTCGGGTGCAGGGTCTTCACACGGCCATCCATCATTTCAGGGAAGCCGGTGTATTCGGAAACTTCGATAACCTGAAGGCCTTTTTCAGCCAGGAGCGGGCAGTGCCGCCGGTAGAGAGAATCTCAACATCACGCTGGGCAAGCGCCTGTGCAAATTCCACGATACCTGTCTTGTCTGATACGCTAATCAATGCGCGACGGATTGGACGAGCGTTTTCCATTGCTACCATCTCTGTTCGTTGGGGGATAGGATACTTCCCAAAACCGCGGGCCGGCAGGACAAATGGCAGGCTTTGGGAAGCACCCTTAAGGGTCTGGCTATCCATGTTTTCGGCGCGCATTGTAAACCAAAAACGTGACGCAATCGATTGCTTTTGCGTTTTTGCATCATTTTTGTTGCGACTTGCCAGCGTGCAGGCGCACTTTTGCCGTATATGCTGAAACCTATGTCGTTGAAAGAAAACCCACCACAATCCCGTGAAAAGAAAACCTCAAGCCGGGGACGGCTTGACCGTTTTATTGCCCGACACTGCCAGGTACCAAAAAAAGCGGTACGTATGATGCTGGCTGAAGGCCGGGTCACCGTGGATGGAGAACGGGCAAAGTCCGTGGATCAGACGGTGGATGAGTTCAGCAGGATTTGCCTTGACGGAGACGTGTTGCAAGCCAGCGAGCCGGTGTACCTGGTGATGAACAAGCCGGTGGGAGTGGTGAGTGCAACACGGGACGGGATCCACCGGACTGTGCTTGATCTTATTGATCACCCGCAGGCTGATTCATTGCATATTGTCGGCCGGCTGGATCTCAACACCTCGGGGCTTTTGCTACTGACCAATGACAGCCGGTGGTCGGAAAAACTGATGGCTCCGGAATTCAAAGTAGACAAACACTATAGTGTGACCCTGGCCAACCCGGTTTCAGAAGACTACATTGAGGCGTTTGCCGGTGGCATGTATTTCGCCTTTGAAGATATCACCACTGCACCGGCGAAACTGGAAATCCTGTCTGAGCACGTTACCCGGGTTATCCTGACGGAAGGCAAATACCACCAGATAAAGCGAATGTTCGGCCGTTTCCGGAACCCGGTTGTCGGGCTTCACCGGGAAAGGGTCGGTGCACTGGCGTTGGAGCCGGCTTTGGCCCCTGGGCAATACCGGACACTGACAGCAGGGGAAGTTAGCGGTATCTTTGACGTACAGGCCCAAGGAGAGTTGCAATGCTGAAAATTGGCGATCTGGCCAAGCTGGCCGGGGTGACCAGTGACACCCTCAGGTTTTATGAAAAGAGCGACCTACTGCAACCGGCCGGGCGAAGTGAAGGCGGCTACCGGCTTTACAGCGCGGATGAGGTGTCTCGCATCCAGTTTATTATCCGTGCCAAAGGGGTGGGGCTGAGCTTGGATGAAATTCGTGAGCTCCTGACTATCCGGTTGGAAGCGATGGAGCACAGCTGTGCGGAAGTCAAACACATCACGCAGGCCAAGCTCGATGAGATTGACCACAAGATTGCGGAGCTCAACCGGATCCGCAAGGCGTTAAAGCGCATCAATGATGCCTGTTGCGGGCACGATGACGATGATGCCAGCCACTGTTCTATCCTACTGCACTGGATGGTACGCCAAAACAGAAAAAATGCGGGGAGCACTGAGCTTCCCGCCTTCGGTTAATTGATACCTGTCAGTAACCCAGTTTGTTCAATGCCCGTATCAGGCCAATACCCCGGCTTCTAACTTACTGCGCGGACACCCGGCATTGAGGCGGATATAACCGTGACCTTCCGGTCCATAGGTGTCCCCGCGCATGATGGCGACTTTCTCCTCCTCAACCAGCACCTTTTGCAGCGCATCCATATCCACGCCCAGCGGGTTGAGATCTATCCACGCCAGGTAAGTGCCTTCCGGCACCTTATACCCAACAGCCGGGAAGGCTGCATTGAGGGTTTCCGCGATATATTGCAAATTGCCATGCAGATAACCTTTCAGGCATCAAGCCATGCTTCCCCTTCGTTATAGGCACTCATATGGCCGATAACACCGAGTATGGACGGCGAAGAAAGGCCGTGGGCGGCTTTCAGGCGGGTCAGGAATGCATCTCGGCTTTCGCTGTCGGGGATAATGGCGTAAGCACCGCCTAATGCCGGGATATTGAAAGATTTGGAGCCGGAGCTGACCAATGCCCAGTCCGTATTTGCCGCGATTGCCGGCCAGGGGATATAAGGGCGGTAGCTGATATCCATATGGATATCATCAGAAATCACCTTTACACCGTGGCGGGAGCAAATATCTTCCATCCGGGTGAGCTCATCCCGGCTCCATACTCGGCCGGTTGGGTTGTGCGGGCTGCAAAGCAGCAGGATTTTGCAAGACGGCCTGGCTGCCTGCGCTTCAAACTGCGCCCAGTTTACTTCATAGGTGCCGCCGGTTTTCTCAAGCGGTGAGGCGAGGCACTCCCGCCCGTTGGTTGCCAGCATGTTGTAAAACGCATCGTAAGCCGGGGTGTGCACCAGGACGCCATCGCCTTTCTCTGACCACAGCTCAACCAGTTGGCTGATGATATAGATTACTGACGGGCCGTATACCACATGGCTGTTGTCCAGGCTGCAACCATAACGGCGTTCAAACCAGCCGGTGACAGCACCTTTGAATTCGTCGTGGTTCCAGCGGCTGTAGCCCCACACACCGTGCTCGGTGCGCTTCTGGATGGCTTCGCGAATACAGGGGGCGGTGTTGAAGTCCATGTCTGAAATGGTGAAAGGCAACAGGTCCGCGCTGCCAAACCGGTCGGCGACATAATCCCACTGGGTGCAAAACGTGCCGTAGCGGTTAACCGGGGTATCGAAATCAAACATCGGAAAATCTCTTCAAAGCTGAACATGGAAAAAGGGGCTTACACAGCCCCTTTGATGTCAGATTTATACAGTGGCAGTCATCATGGACTGGATTTCATTTTTCACCAGGTGAACCTGAGGGCCGATAACCACCTGCAGGTTGTGCTCATCGAGCTTGACCACTCCCAGCGCGCCGTTGGCTTTCAGGGTGGCATCGTCTACCAGAGCCATGTCTTGCACAGAAAGACGCAGACGGGTGATGCAGTTGTCCAGCGCCAGGATATTCTGTGCGCCGCCCAGCGCTTTGAGGATAACCTCGCCGTTGTAGCCGGAGGCAGAGGTCACTGCTACGGTTTCTGCTGCTGCCTGGTTTTCCACTTCACGGCCCGGTGTTTTCAGGTTGAAGCGGGTGATGGCAAAGCGGAACACGCTGTAGTACACCGCGAACCAGATGGCAGCAACAACCGGTACCAGGTACCACTTGGTTGCCGTGCCCTGCAGCAGGCCAAATACCACGAAATCGATGATGTTGCCGTCGGTGTTACCGATGGTTACACCCAGAAGGCCCATTACCATGAAGCCCACACCGGTCAGGATGGCGTGCACCAGGTAAAGCATTGGGGCTACGAACAGGAACAGGAATTCCAGGGCTCAGTAATACCGCCAACCACACAGGCCACTACACCGGAAATCAGCAGGGCTTTAATCTTGCTGCGGTTTTCTGGGCGGGCACAGTGGTACATCGCCAGTGCCGCACCCGGCAGGCCGCCGAGGAAGGCCGGCATCTTGCCCTGCGACAGGAATGCAGTTGCTGAACCAGAGAACTGGGTGGTTGTCTGGCAAGAGAGCTCAGCGTAGAAGATGTTCAGGGCGCCGCTTACGGTGTTGCCGCACACATCCATGGTGCCGCCGGCTTCGGTGAAGCGGATCAGGGCAACAAGAATATGGTGAAGACCAAATGGCAGCAGCAGGCGTTCACCGGTACCAAACAGCATCGGGCCAAATGGGCCGGCGTGGGAAATCGCTGTACCTACGCCATTGATGCCAGCTGCGAAGTAAGGCCATACCAGAGGCACGACCAGGCCAACCAGACCCAGAACTAATGCCGTAATAATAGGGACAAAGCGTGCACCGCCGAAGAAAGCCAGTGCATCCGGCATTTTGAATATGTAGAAGCGGATATGCAGCTTGGCCACAATCACACCCACGATAATCGCACCCAGGATACCGGTATCAATCGACTGGATACCCAGGATGGATTTAACGCCGTAGGCTTTTTCTGCCGCTGCATCACCGATGACATTGGCAACAGTCAGGTAAAAGTTGATAGAAAGGTTGAGTGCAGCATAGCCAACGAAACCGGCAAAAGCCGCCACGCCTTTCTCTTCACGCGCCAGGCCGAGGGGGATGGCAACGGCGAACATCACCGGCAGGTAGATAAAGGCAACCAGGCCGATTTTGGTCATCCACATGAAAATCAGCTGGAGAACCGTGTTATCAAGGAACGGCAGGGTTTCTTTTACGGCACCGCTGGAAAGCGAGCTGCCGACGCCGAGCAGGATACCGGAAAACGCCAGCAGGGCGACCGGCAACATAAAGGTCTTGCCTAGGCTTTGCAGGAATTCCCACATGGTGCTTTTACGGGATGTCTTCGCCATTTTACAGGCTCCTCTAAGAGAAGGTGACACTCAGGTAAAACGTTTTACCTAACCAGGGATAAAAAAGCCGGGTTGGTGGATGGATAATTTCACGCTGCCGACTCGATTTGCGCGGATGATAAAACGTTTTATCATGCTGTTTTGGCGGTTCGATCACGATTCATACTGGCTGGTATGCCTGTTTTCTGAACTGTGATCCGCCTAGACCTTTCGAGGCTGGCTTTAACGTTTTGCTGTTATTTAGTGCTGACGGGGAAGATAGTCGCAACGAACCAGCAGATGGCACCTTCATGAGTTTCCAACGGGTAAAAATTACAGACGTCGCAGAACATGCCGGGGTTTCGGTGACCACGGTCTCTATGGTGCTGCGTAATAAGGGCCGGATTTCCCCGGCTACGCAGGAAAAAGTCCAGCGCTCCATTGAGCTGTTGGGCTATGTGCCGAATAACTCAGCCGCAAACCTGCGTGCCAGCAGCTCCAACATGGTGGGGCTTATCCTGAGAGACATTACCTGCCCGTTTTATAACGAAATGACTGCCGGGCTGAGCGAAGTGTTGGAACAGCATGACATGATGCTCTTTCTGGCACAGTGTGGGGATGACGGTGACCGCCTTATAAAGTGTATGCAGCACATGATGCAGCAGGGAGTGGCAGGGATCATCTTCAACCCGGTTCGCCGGCTTTCTGATGAACAGGCCCGGCTAATCCGGGATATCCCAGTACCGCTGGTTTGTGCCGCGAGGGCCCATTACCGCGATGAGTTCGACTCGATAGGGCCGGACAATGCGCAGGCGGCGCGGGATGCCACCCAACACCTTATCGGCAAGGGGCACCGCCATATTGCGTATGTGGGTGGTGCAGGAGATTCGCTTTCCAGGGCCGAACGCATAGGTGGCTACTGTACCAGCCTGATGCAATACGGCCTGCCATTTAAAAATGACTGGGTGGTTGAGTGTGGGCGCTCGCGTAAAGAAGCGGCAGAAGCGGTGAAGCAGCTCTTACACGCCCACCCTAAAGTGACAGCCATCCTTTGTCATTACCCAGAAACAGCATTCGGCGCGCTATACGGTATTGCCCAGGCAGGGCGCACGGCGGGCAAGGATATGTACATTGGGCAGCAGGTGGCGGTGGTCGGTTTTGACGATGTGCCGGAGGCGGAACTGACCTCCCCGGCGCTGACGTTTGTGAGTTCAACCGGCCGGGAAATTGGCCGTGAGTCCGCCCGGCGCCTGATGGCGCGGCTCAAAGATGAAAAACTGACTGCAGAGCGCCTGATAACGAAGCCGGTGCTGGTGGAGCGGCATTCCGCTTAGTGTTTTGTTCCTTTTTATTCAGCATTTGCGCCGAACCGGGTTTGTGATAATTTTAGCCGTCTTTAAAAAAGCAGAGTGTTAAGGAAAACAATCCAATGAATGTAAATGAATACTTTGATGGCAACGTAAAGTCCATCGGTTTTGACCAGAGCGGTGAGAAGAACAGCGTGGGTGTTATGGCGCCGGGTGCGTATACCTTTGGGACTGCGGCCCCTGAGCGTATGACCGTGGTAAAAGGTGCGCTGACGGTAAAACTGCCGGGCTCAACAGAATGGGTGACCTTCAACGCCGGGGAAGCTTTCAACGTACCGGGCGATTCGTCTTTCGACCTCCAGGTGGAGACGGCAACGGCCTACCTTTGCGAATATCTCTGATTCAGCATGAATTAAAAACGCCCCGGGGACAAACCCGGGGCGTTTTGTTTTTGGCGGATTACCCGTTCCCATAGGCCATGGCAGGCAGCCAGGTCACGATCTGTTCAAAGTTGAACACGATAATCAGACCGGCAAGCTGGATAAGGATGAACGGAATGACACCCTTGTAAATATCACTGACTTGTATCCCCGGTGGCGCGACCCCTTTGATGTAGAAAAGGGCAAAGCCGACTGGCGGGGTCAGGAAAGAGGTCTGCAGGCAGACCGCAAACAGGATAGTGAACCAGATAAGGTCGAAACCAAGGTTCGAGACTATCGGCGCGACCAGCGGCAGTATAATCAGGGTGATTTCAATCCAGTCGAGGAAGAACCCGAGCAGGAACACGATAAACAGGATAGCGATAATCACCCCGGCTGGGCCAAAGGGCAGGCTGGTGAGCGCACCTTCAATCAGTTCGTCCCCGCCCAAACCGCGCAACACCAGAGAAAATGCTGTCGCGCCCAGGAACAGGGCAAAAATGAAGGCGGATGTCCGGGTTGTCGCTTTGCAGACATCACGCATCACATCGCCGTTTACCCGGCCTTTTGACCATGCCAAGAGCGTTGCACCCGCAGCACCGACCCCGGAAGCTTCCGTTGGTGTGGCTATACCCAGGAATACGGAACCGAGCACTGCGACAATCAGACCTGCCGGGGCAAGGACGGCTTTGAACACACCAAGGACCTGCCAGAAGGAGATTGGCTCAGCATCATCCGGGACCGGGGCTGACTGGGGGCTGAGCAGCCCCACCATAAACAGGTACCCGATATAGAGCCCGGCCAGAAGCAGACCCGGGAACAGCGCGCCGAGGAAGAGGTCGCCTACAGATACCCCAAGGCGGTCCCCCATCATGACCAACATGATGCTGGGCGGAATCAGGATCCCAAGCGTACCGGTTGAGCACACCGTCCCGCAGGCAAGGGCCTTGCTGTAGCCCTGACGGAGCATCATCGGCAGGCCAAGGACCGCCAGCAATACCACAGATGCACCGATAATCCCGGTTGAGGCCGCCAGCAGCAGGCCGACGAAAGTAACCGTGATCGCAAGCCCGCCCCTAATGCGGCCAAAGAGCTTCACCAGGTTAGACATCAGGTCTTCCGCGACACCAGAGCGGTCAAGCATCAGCCCCATATAAATAAACATTGGCAGGGCAACCAACACCCAGTTGTTCATGGTGTCCCAGATTCTTGGGATCACAATAGAGACATAGTCCCAGTCGATGCCAATCCAGGTATCTGCCCAGGTATCGAGCCCCATAGCAATGGCGGAAAAGATCACGGCAACCCCGCCCAGAACCCAGGCAACCGGGAAGCCGGTAAACAACAGGCCTACAAACGACAGGAACATCGCAATTGCGAGGATTTCATTAATTTCCATTTCGGGTTTCCTCGCAAACAGCGGCCTGTTCCGGCTTGTGGTTTATCAGGTAAGCCACAACCCGGGAAAGCCGGGCAATCACTGCCATCACAAGGAAAAGAAATCCCGCCAGAAGCACTGATTTGATCAGCCAGCGATACGGTAGGCCGCCCGGCGCGGCAGAGACTTCACCCAGCTCAAAGGAGTAGGCGATAAACGGGCCGGTGTAATAGATCACTACAGCCGCAAAAGGCAGCAGCAGGAACAGGGTGCCTAATAGTTCTATCCAGCAGCGAGCTTTCAGTGAAAAACGCTCATAGAACAGGTCAACCCGGACATGCTCGTCGGCGATATAGCAGTAACTGAGACCTATCAGCCAGCCGATGGAATAGAGGTGCCACTGGAGCTCCTCAAATTCCACCCGGCCTTCACCGAGGGCGTAGCGCATCAACACATTGAGGATAATGATGGCCATCAGCAGCGCCCACAGCCAGGCAACCCGGTTGTTGATGGCGACAACAATGCCGTCCAGTACCCGGGACAGACGGGTTTCCGGCAGGTTTTTTATCTGTTTTTCCTGCCCCCGGGAGGCAACGGCCTCCGGGTTCAGGGCAAAGTCCAATTCATCGGGATGCACGGCAACCTCCTCGAACAGCAATTTTATCGGGCCGTAAAAAGGCAGGCACAGTAACTGTGCCTGCAATGAACCACGGTTTATTGATTATTAAGGGAGGTAAGCGAGGCGCTTCCACACATCGTATTGCTCGGCAAACGCTTGCTGAGAGGCATAGATGGTCTTGAAGTCTGCATCTTTCTCTGCAATTTCAGACATCACTTCGTTGGTCAGGCCACGAAGTTCTTCCAGCAGTGCAGGGTCGATCTGGCGGGCTGTCACGCCTTTTCCTTCAAAGCCCTGAATTACCGCACCCTGCAAAGACTCACCTCGGGTGAGGGCGCGAAGGGTACCGGCAGTACAGGCCATATCGATGGTGGCACGCTGGCTCTCACTCAGGCCATTCCAGATATCCTTGTTGACCACCAGGTGTGATGCAGTAAAGGTCTGGTGCCAGCCCGGGAAGTAGTTGTTCTTGGCAATCTTATCGAAGCCCATCTTCTGGTCGATGGCAGGCATAGAGAATTCACTGGCATCGATTGCGCCTTTCTCCAGGGCCGGGAAGATTTCACCACCTGGCAGAACGGTTACAGAGGCACCGGCTTTCTGCAATACCTTGCCACCGAGGCCGGCGAAGCGGATTTTCAGGCCTTTGATGTCATCAAGGGATTTGATTTCGTTCTTGAACCAGCCCGCGGTTTCAGGGCCGATGACTGAACAAAGAACAGGGTGGATGTTGTGCTTGGCATAGAGCTTCTCAGCCAGTGCCTTGCCTTCACCTTCATACCACCAGGAAGCGTACGCCCAAGGCTCCATGCCGAAAGGTACCGCTGCAAACAGTGCTGCAGCCGGGATTTTTCCCTGGTCATAGCCGAGCCAGGTGTAACCGGCAGGGATCTGCTTGTTTTTTACCGCTTCAGTGATACCAAAGGGTGGGACGATTTTGCCCGGCTCATAGACTTTGAACTGGATATTGCCGCCACTCGCTGCCTTGATCTGTTCTGCAACCCCGACAATAGGATCACCCAGAGCAGGAAGGTGGGTGCCAAAGACCGCCTGGACTTTCCAGCGGACTTTTTCTTCAGCCATCGCCATCTGGCTGGTGGCTGACAAAACTGCCAGTGTTGCGCCTGCAACAAGTGTGGTTGCCCACTTGCGCTTGGCGGGTTTTAAGGTGCGTGTAACAGTGTTGTGCTGGGTAAAAATAGATACTTGCTTCATGATAGAGCACTCCTTGCTTGTTTTTATATATTGATACCTAGGGTCTCAATATTGTTAATGATTAGTTAATAATCACGTCAAATGCAAGTTAATTTGAGACTATGGGTGTCAAAAATGTGCCTTGAAGAGTATTTGTTAGACTAAAGTCTATGTGGTGAAGGTGGTTTGTCAGGCAGGGTGTAAAGTTTTCTAAGCGGGAAATGCCGATAAAGCAAAGGGGCTTCCCGGCTGTAACCGGGAAGCCCCCTCACGAGACATCAATTAATCCGGATGGATTAGTTCATGCCGTACTTTTTCAGTTTCTTGCGCAGAGTACCGCGGTTGATACCCATCATGGATGCAGCGCGGGTTTGGTTACCACGAGTGTACTGCATGATGGTATCCAGCAGTGGTTGCTCAACTTCTGCCAGTACCAGCTCGTAGAGGTCATTAACTTCCTGGCCGTTCAGTTGTGCAAGGTAGTTCTTCAGAGACGCTTTTACTGAGTCACGAAGTGGTTTCTGAGTAATTTGGTCTTGTGAAGTCACAGTGGTTACTGTCAGTTCGGAAGTCATGTTTTGTTCGAACATATTCTGTCAGCTCTTCTCGTATTCTATGCAACGTTCTCGAAGTAACCTTCCAGCGCATCGAGTTGCCCGGTAGAGCATTCGATGGCATTGAAGGCTCGGCGAAATTCGCCCACCTGGTCATGTTCGCTCAGGTACCATCCCACGTGTTTGCGTGCGATGCGTAACCCTTTTAAATCGCCGTAAAAACGGTGCAATTCACGAACATGTCCCAACAAAATCGCTTTTACCTCTGCCACTGGCGGTGGCGGCAGCAACTCACCTGTATTCAGGTAGTGCCAGATATCGCGGAACAGCCAAGGCTTACCCTGTGCAGGGCGGCCAATCATCAGTGCGTCTGCGCCGGTGTAATCCAGCACGGCTTTTGCCTTTTGCGGTGAATCTATGTCACCGTTGGCAATCACCGGGATGGATATGGCCTGCTTGACGGCACGAATGCTGTCATATTCCGCTTCGCCTTTGTACATACATGTCCGTGTACGGCCATGCAGGGCGAGGGCCTGAATTCCGCATTGTTCGGCCATTTTTGCGATCTCGACACAGTTTTTGTTATCGGGATCCCAACCGGTACGGGTCTTCAGGGTCACCGGCACGTCTACCGCATTCACTACCGCCTTCAAAATCAATTCGATTTGGTCGGGGTATTTCAGCAGCGCAGAGCCTGCCAGCTTTTTATTTACCTTTTTTGCCGGACAACCCATGTTGATATCAACAATCTGGGCGCCGTTTTCGACACAGAACCGCGCGGCATTTGCCATCAGTTCAGGGTCAGCTCCGGCTATCTGTACGGAACGGAGCCCCTTTTCATCAAGGTGCACCATTCTGTTTTGGGATTTTGACGTCCCCCACAGTGCCGGGTTGCTTGACATCATCTCGCTTACTGCCATGCCTGCACCGTAGCGCATACATAACTCACGAAACGGACGGTCCGTAACACCGGCCATAGGGGCCAGAATTAATGGGACGTCAAGTTGGTATGGACCGATTTGCACGCGTCTACCTCACTGTGCCAGCAAGGGCGCGCATTTTACGCATTTTTTTGCCGCCTGAAAAGGCCAATTTTTTGAGCGCTGAGGCTTGACAGCCGAAAAACAGGCGACATTCATATGGCTAAGCGGGCAATTTAGTCGAAATTGCCAGCAAACCCGGCTCAGGCGCGCTTGTAACCTGACAGGCGGCACCATTCTTCGCGTACTTCTACCGGATCCAGTGCAATCTCATCAGCGTAGCTTTCCGCGACGCCCTGGGCTTGGCTCTCCAGCACACCAGACAGTGCCAAAAGGCCCTGAGGTTTGACGAGGCTCTTGATAACCGGTGCCAGCTCGCGAAGCGGGCCAGAAAGGATGTTGGCAACGACAACGTCAGCCTGGATGTCTGATGGCTGGTCTTTTGGCAAGAACAGCTCAAGACGGTCGGCTACGCCGTTACGCTCTGCGTTGTCTTTTGACGCCAGCAGGGCCTGAGGGTCGATATCGATACCGATTACTTTCTCCGCGCCCAGCTTCAGTGCGGCAAGGGCGAGGATGCCTGAACCACAGCCGAAGTCAATGACTGTCTTGCCGGTCAGATCCTGGCCGTCGAGCCACTCAAGGCAGAGGGCAGTGGTTGGGTGGTACCGGTACCGAATGCCAGACCCGGATCGAGCATAACATTTACTGCATCCGGCTCCGGTGCTTCACGCCAGCTTGGGCAAATCCACAAACGCTGGCCAAAACGCATTGGGTGGAAGTTGTCCATCCACTCGCGTTCCCAGTCTTTATCTTCGATTTGCTCAATTTTGTAAGCAAAGCCTTCTTCAAGCAGATCGCCGTTTTTCAGGTATTCAACTACCGGGGTCAGATCGGTTTCCGCATCATACAGGGCAACCAGGTCGGTTTCGCCCCACAGTCGGGTTTCGCCCGGAAGCGGTTCAAAACCGGGGTGTCTTTGGCATCAAGGAATGTGACGGACAGGGCGCCGCACTCTTCCATCAGGACATCACCGAGGGTTTCGGCGTTGTCGGCTGTGGCGTTCAGCCGGATCTGAATCCAAGGCATCTTTGCTCTCCAGAATTAAGGCCGAGAGAGTCATAACGGGTGTGATGGCTCTCTGTTTAACAGGTGTCCCGGGGTACATATTGGGGTACATGCGGGAGCGTGGTGGCGAAGTCTACCACGTTTCTGCTGTTTAAAAGTGCTGAAAAATAAAACACCCGCCGACCGGGGCCGACGGGTGTTTTGGGAAAGTTATCGCTTACTGCTTGCCGGAGTGGCCGAAACCGCCTTCACCGCGATCAGTCTGGCTGAAGTCTTCCACGATGTTGAACTCAGCCTGTACCACTGGGACAAACACCAGCTGGGCGATACGGTCACCCGGTTCGATGGTGAAGGTGTCGTGACCGCGGTTCCAGACTGAAACCATCAACTGGCCCTGGTAATCTGAATCAATCAGGCCAACCAGATTGCCCAGTACGATACCGTGCTTATGACCAAGGCCGGAGCGTGGCAGGATGGTCGCACAAAGGCTTGGGTCGGCAATGTAGATAGCCATGCCGGTTGGGACCAGGTGGGTCTGCCCAGGCTCGACGGTCAGGGCTTCATCCAGCAGGCGCGCAGGTCAAGACCGGCAGAGCCTTCTGTCGCGTACGCCGGAAGCGGGAATTCGTTGCCGATACGGGCATCAAGGATTTTCAGGTCGATCTTTTTCATCAGTTCTTCTCAGTGGTCGGGTGCTTTTCGCGGTACAGCGCAATAATTTCGCTGACCAGCTGGTTGCCTAATTCCTGTTTGCTGGCAAGTGGCAGGGCTCGGTCCCCGTCTGGCCAGTATAGGTGCAGGGCATTGCTGTCGCTGTTGAAACCCTGTCCGGCCTGGGATACGTCGTTGGCGCAAATCAGGTCGAGGTTCTTTCGGGCCAGCTTACCGCGGGCGTATTGTTCCACATCGCGGGTTTCAGCCGCAAACCCGACAGTAAACGGGCGGCTTTGTGTGAGGGCGGCAACGCTGGCGACGATATCCGGGTTTTTCACCAGGCGAATGACCATTTCATCCTCGCCCTCTTTTTTCTTCATTTTATGTTCGGCAGATTCTGCAGCACGGAAATCGGCCACGGCTGCGCAGGCAATAAAAATCTGGTTGTCCTGTGCTTTCGCCATCACCGCCTGGTGCATGTCTTCTGCACTTTCCACATCAATGCGTTTTACGCCTGCCGGGGTAGGCAGGCTGACCGGGCCGCTTACCAGGGTGACTTCTGCACCGCGCTTGGCGGCAGCCGCGGCAATGGCAAAGCCCATCTTGCCGGAGCTGTGGTTGGTAATGTAGCGAACCGGGTCCAGGGCTTCCCGGGTAGGGCCGGCTGTCAGCAGCAAAGAGGTGCCGGCAAGGTCTGCCGGGGCAAAGTGTTCCTCTGCTTTATGTACCAGTTCCATCGGTTCGAGCATTCGACCCGGGCCAATATCGCCACATGCCTGCTCACCGCTGGCAGGGCCCCAGACCGGGTGGCCGCGGCGGGCGAGGGTCACCAGGTTTTCCTGGGTTGCCGGGGCGCGGTACATCTGTTGGTTCATTGCCGGTGCAACGGCTACCGGAGCGTCGGTAGCCAGCACTAAGGTGGTGAGTAGGTCATTGCCCATGCCTGCTGCAATGCGGGCAATAACATCGGCCGTGGCCGGGGCGATGAGCACCAGGTCAGCCCACTTGGCAAGTTCGATATGACCCATAGAAGCTTCCGCGCTTGGGTCGAGCAGGCTGTCAGAAACCGGGTGGCCGGATACGGCCTGCATGGTCAGTGGGGTGATAAATTCTTTGGCGGCATGGGTCATCACCACGCGCACGTTGGCGCCGCGCTCAATCAGGCGGCGGGTCAGCTCGGCACACTTATAGGCAGCAATGCCACCGCTGATCCCGAGCAGAATGTTCTTTCCTGCAACAGTGGAGCCAGACATGTGTTAATCCCTAAGTTGGTTGCTGGGCAACAAGATAGCACTATTCGAGACCTGATTCATTGGGAAGACCTTTCAGCTTTGTCTGCGATATGGCTCGAATTGCGGCGTACTTATGATGAAATTTGGCACGTAAAGCGGGTGTTTTCCCGCAATCCGTTATTTTTTTCATTGAAGCCGGGGAAGTATCTCTTTTGGGTAGGAGGTGACGGATTGAACAGGGAAAGAAGGTGTCATTAAAAAATTTGCCGGAAGAATCCCGGCCAAGGGAAAAATTATTAAAGCGTGGCCCGCAGGCGCTGTCAGATGCAGAGTTGCTGGCGATATTTCTTCGTACCGGTGTCAGTGGCATGAATGTCATTGAGTTGGCGGATTATCTGTTGGAAGATTTCGGTAGTCTGCGCGCGCTGCTGAATGCTGACCTGGATGCATTCAGCAAAGGTAAGGGGTTAGGAGCAGCAAAATATGCCCAGCTTAAGGCGGTACTTGAGCTCAGCCGCCGCCATCTTGAAGAAGTCATTACCAAAGAAGATGCCCTTTCCAACCCACAGCACACCCGGCGCTACCTGACGGCAATGCTGCGTGACCGCAACCGGGAAGCCTTTTTTGTCCTCTTTTTAGATAACCAAAATCGGGTACTGAAAGGTGAGGTGATGTTTGAAGGGACACTCAATGCGTCCGGCGTTTACCCCCGGGAAGTGGTGAGAAGGGCATTGGAACTTCATGCCGGAGCAATCATTCTTGCACACAACCACCCTAGCGGGATTGCAGAGCCCAGCCAATCAGACCGGCATATCACCCGAAGGATAGGGGATGCACTCGATTTGGTGGATATCCGGCTACTGGACCATTTTGTTATTGGTGATGGTGAAATTGTTTCTTTTGCCGAGCGTGGCTGGTTGTGATAAGTTCCCTTGTCGCATTAATTTCCACCTGGATCGATCAAAAGTACATAAAAGGATCTGCTCGGGACTTGAGCAATGCCTTTCCAGTTAGTATAATGCGCCACCTTTGAATATAGCCTTGACCTTGCGCCTCGCGTTTCTGCAGGACTGGCGTCTAAGGTTGCTAGCGAGCTGAAACGATTTTGGAGAGACATTCATGTCACGAGTATGCCAAGTAACTGGCAAGCGTCCAGTAGTGGGTAACAACCGCTCACACGCTAACAATGCCACCAAGCGTCGTTTTCTGCCAAACCTGCAAACTCATCGTTTCTGGGTAGAAAGCGAGAAGCGCTTCGTTAAACTGCGTGTATCTACTAAAGGTATGCGTATCATCGACAAAAAAGGCATCGATTCTGTTCTGGCAGAAATGCGTGCCCGCGGTGAGAAGTTCTAAGAGGAATTAAACCATGGCTAAAGGCATTCGTGAGAAGATCCGCCTGGTATCATCTGCTGGTACCGGTCACTTCTACACAACTGACAAGAACAAGCGTAACATGCCAGGCAAGTTCGAGATCAAAAAATTTGATCCAGTGATTCGCCAGCACGTTATGTACAAAGAAGCTAAAATCAAGTAATTGGTTTTTGCTCTTTGAAAAAGACCCGGCAATTTATTGTCGGGTTTTTTTATACCCATCGATCGCTGATAATACCCGTCGAATTATTTCGTTTGGCACTGCATTTCCACACTCAAGAAATCGTACTTTCTCCCGTTATCCTCAATAATACAAGCAACTGAACATTGTGGAGAACCCTTGATGAAGCTGACCCGCCGAACCTGGAACAATATCCTGATTATCGGGATTACCGTGTTCTGCATGCTGATTTTGCTGCCGGATTTAATGAAAAGCCGTATGGCAGAATCGGAGCCGGTTGCCGCACAAAGTGAGCTTCTGCGTCTTTTTCCCCTGGATTCAGATATTCATCAGCTTAATTTTCCTTCTTTTTCCCTCAATAAAGGTGCCGACTGGAAGGCTGACAAGCCGTTACTCATTTCCGGGGATGAGCTGGCTTCACGTTGGCTTAATCTGGGTGGCACCGAAATCAGCGGTGAAAATCTCACGAAACTGAAGCCGGCACTTCGTTCTCCACGCTCGCTTGAGGCATGGGACAGAAGCCGTGAAGAGCCTTTCCGCATTACTTACTACCAGTTACCACAATTCTGGGTGCTGCAAAACGGAAATAGCCAATGGCTGGCAGTCTCTGTGGATGAGGGGTATCTTTTCCCACTTGCGAAATAAATAAAAATATACTGACGCGAGAGAGAAAGTCATGCCGGAATTGCCTGAAGTCGAGGTCAGCCGCCTGGGTATTACGCCGCATATCCAAGGTGAGCGGGTAGAAAAAATTATTGTTCGTAACCCTAAACTGCGCTGGCCGGTGCCGGAAAACATCAGAGAAATCGAAGGCCGGGTCATCCGTGCTGTCGAGCGCCGGGCAAAATACCTTATGCTGGTGACGGATGCCGGGTATGCCGTGGTGCACCTCGGGATGTCGGGCAGTCTCCGTGTCCTGCCTGCAATACAGCCTGCGGGCAAGCATGACCATGTTGACCTGGTGATGGCTTCCGGTACGGTACTTCGCTACAACGATCCCCGCCGGTTCGGCGCCTGGCTGTGGCAGGAAGGGCACGGCATTCACCCTGTTCTCAGTAAACTGGGACCGGAACCTCTATCGGAGGTGTTCAACCCGGATTACCTGCTTGCCAAAGCAAAAGGAAAACGGACGGCAACCAAGAGTTTTATTATGGATAATGCCGTTGTTGTCGGAGTAGGGAACATTTATGCCAACGAATCCCTGTTTACATCCGGTATCCATCCGGCCAAACCTGTTGGAAAGCTAAGTGCTGAGCAAGTCGTGCTTTTGGTCTCTGAAATTAAAAAAGTGCTGGCGAGCGCCATCCTGCAGGGTGGTACGACCCTTAAAGATTTCACGAACGCGGATGGAAAACCTGGTTATTTTGCTCAGGAATTGCTGGTGTACGGCAAAGCGGGCAAACCTTGCCCTGTGTGCAGCACTGAACTTGAGCAGATGAAAATTGGCCAACGCAATACCACCTTTTGCCCTGAGTGCCAGAAAGCCTGATTCTGATGTTCTAAGACAAAAATCTCGTTAAAGAGACGTCTTAATAGTGAGTCATTTTTAAACCCGCTATTCCTTGTAGCCTGAGTTTGTCAGCAAACTCCGGGTTTTGTGCTGTCACGTTTTGGTAAGGAAGCAATGTAACACTGACCCGGACTTGAGAAGACTCAGATAAGACAGGGAATCAGTGGATGAAAGTGACGATCTTCGGCAGTGGATATGTGGGCCTGGTGCAAGCCGCCGTGTTGGCAGATGTAGGAAATGATGTCCTCTGTGTGGATATAGATGAGAACAAGGTTGCCAACCTCAAGCGCGGTGTTATTCCTATCTATGAGCCCGGTCTCTCTCCCCTTATCAAAGACAATGTAGAAGCCGGCCGTCTCGCGTTTACCACTGATGCCTGGCAGGGTGTTGAGCACAGTAACGTTATTTTTATTGCAGTGGGAACACCGCCGGACGAAGACGGTTCAGCCGATCTTCGTTATGTCCTTGATGTGGCGGCTACGGTTGCCACTCATATGACCCGCTACAAGCTGGTGGTGAACAAATCCACCGTGCCAGTGGGTACAGCTGACAAAGTCCGCCTTCGTATGGAATCGGTGCTGGAAACCCGTGGTGAAACCCTCTCCTTTGATGTCGCCTCCAACCCGGAATTTCTCAAGGAAGGCGCGGCAGTTTCCGACTGCTCGCGGCCGGATCGCATCATTATCGGTACCGATAGTCCCCAGGTTGAAGCCCGCCTTCGTGAGCTTTATGCGCCTTTCAACCGAAGTCATGACCGCGTGATGGCGATGGACGTGCGCTCGGCTGAGTTAACCAAATATGCGGCAAATTGCATACTTGCTACCAAAATTTCCTTTATGAATGAAATGGCTAACCTAGCGGAAGAGCTGGGGGCGGACATTGAAAATGTGCGCCGTGGTATCGGTTCGGATCCGCGTATCGGCTATCACTTTATCTATCCGGGTTGTGGCTATGGCGGTTCTTGTTTTCCCAAAGATGTAGAAGCACTGGTCCAGACAGCCCGGAAAACCGGAAAACCTTCCAAGTTGCTCGAAGCGGTTCAGGACGTCAATGATCGCCAAAAAAACAAGCTGTTCCAGTACCTTGAAAAAGCCTTTGGCGGAGAGCTGAAAGGGCGGACGGTTGCTCTTTGGGGGTTGGCATTCAAGCCCAACACGGATGACATGCGTGAAGCTTCCAGCCGGGTGTTGATTGAGGCGTTATGGCAAGCCGGAGCCAAGGTGCAGGCATTTGATCCGGAGGCAATGGATGAATGCCAGCGTATTTACGGCCACCGGGACGACCTTAAACTTGCAGGAACCAAGGAAGCCGCGCTTTATGGTGCAGATGCCTTAGTTATTTGCACGGAGTGGAACGCTTTCCGTTCACCGGATTTTGAGTTTATCGGTGAAAGCCTTACCCACCCGGTGATTGTTGATGGCCGTAACCTTTTCGAGCCGGAAACCATCAAAGACAAAGGGTTTGTGTATTTTGCTATTGGCCGGGGAGACAGCGTAAACCGCCTTACAACAGGGAGAGTTTAGTATGCCAATTCTGGTTACCGGTGCTGTCGGGTTTATCGGTCATGCAGTTTGCCTGCGCTTATGCAGGGACGGTTACGAGGTTATCGGGATTGATAACCTGAACAGCTATTATGATGTCAGCTTGAAAGAAGCCCGGTTGGCAACTTTGGCAGGTTTCAGCGATTTTCAGTTTCACCGTATTGATGTTGCAGACCGCGAAGCCATTGAAGCCCTGTTTGAGGAGCATGATTTCAGCCGGGTTATCCATCTTGCCGCCCAGGCCGGGGTGCGTTATTCGCTTGAGAACCCGTTTGCCTATGCTGACAGCAATCTTCGCGGTTTCCTGACCATCCTTGAAGGGTGCAGGAAGCAGCAGGTGCCGCATCTGGTGTACGCTTCTTCCAGTTCTGTTTACGGGCTGAACAAGTCTATGCCTTTCAGCTGTAATGACGGAGCTGATCACCCGGTATCCCTTTATGCGGCGACGAAAAAAGCCAATGAGATGATGGCCCACAGCTATGCGCATCTTTATGGCATCCCCATGACGGGTCTTCGTTTTTTCACTGTGTATGGCCCCTGGGGGCGTCCGGATATGGCGCCGATGTTGTTCGCGTCCGCCATTAAAAATGGTAAGCCAATCAAGGTTTTCAATCACGGTGATATGGAGCGCGACTTTACTTACATTGATGATATTGTGGAAGGGGTTGTCAGGGTGATGGATGTGCTGCCTGAGGGGGAAACTTCTGCCGGCTCTCCAGCATCAAGTACCGCACCTTACCGGGTTTATAATATCGGCCACGGCAGCCCGGTAGCCCTGATGGACTTTATCAGAGCGCTGGAAGACTCGCTCGGTGTGGAAGCCGAAAAAGAATTTATGCCAATGCAGCCCGGTGACGTTACAGCAACCTGGGCTGACACCGAAGACCTTTTTAAAGCGACAGATTACCGGCCGAAGGTCGGGGTGAAAGAAGGTGTTAAAGCCTTTGCTGAGTGGTACAAGCACTACTACTAAACCAACAGATTTAAAAAACGGAAGCAGGCCGCTTCCGTTTTCACGATATCTTCAAGCCGTCAGTTTCCGAACTTGGCGTTCAGAGCTTCCGCCACACAGTCCGGCACAAACTGCTGAACCTCGCCTTTATGGAGGGCGACTTCTTTTACAATGGTTGAGGAGATAAAGGAGTTTTCTTCCGCCGGGGTCAGGAACACGGTTTCCAGTTCAGGCATCAGGCGGCGGTTCATGTTTGCCAACTGAAATTCAAACTCGAAGTCAGACACCGCGCGCAATCCCCTCACCAGGATGTTGGCGTTGTGCTTGCGAGCAAAATCGATAAGCAGGCCGGAGAACCCCACAATGGTGACATTATCTAGGTGGGCGGTGGTTTTCTTCGCCAGCTCAACGCGCTCGTCCAGCGAAAACAGCGGCTTCTTGCTCGGGCTGGCAGCAATGCCCACAATGACTTCATCAAACATCTGCGCCGCACGCTCAACCAGGTCGAGGTGGCCGTTGGTGATCGGGTCAAAAGTGCCCGGGTAGATTACGCGTGTGATTTCCTGTCGGCTCACGGTGTTTCCCTCATGAGTTTTTTCTGGCGACAATGCTAGCAAAAATGGGAACTCGATGCCGCTAAATTCCCTACGATTTTACTTTTCATAGTCAGGATCCGTTATCATTCTCGAGTTACATTTATAGGACCCTGTTATGAAAAACATCCTGGTTGTCAGGAACGATAAAATTGGCGATTTTATGTTGGCGTGGCCAAGTTTTGCCATGCTCAAGCTGTCCGTACCAGATATGAAAGTTACCGCATTGGTTCCTCGCTATACCGCCGCACTTGCAGAAATGTGCCATGGATTGACGATGTTGTCATCGACCCGGGTAAAAAAGGAAGCAAAGAGGATCAACAGGAACTCATCTCAACGCTGAAAGCCAAGGGTTTTGATGGTGTCATTTGCCTGTTTTCAGATACCTACAATGCACTGACAATGTGGCGTGCTCGAATACCTTACCGACTGGCTCCCGCGACAAAATTTGCTCAGGTCTTATACAACCACAGGGTCGTTCAGAGACGGTCTCGTTCTGAAAAGCCTGAATACCAATATAATCTTGACCTCATTAGGGCATTTTTGGCAAAGCAAGGGATACCAGCTGTGGAGCCGTCGGCTCCATACCTTCAGTTTGCTGACAGTGTCCTTACCGAACAAAAAGAAAAACTGGCAGCACAACTATCGGTTGATGCTGGTAAGCATATGGTATTTATTCATGCCGGGACCGGAGGCTCAGCGAATGCTCTCACCTTACCGCAGTATGTTTCGCTGATGGCGCTTATCTCTGCCGATTACCCGGTGGAGTTCGTTCTTACTGCCGGGCCAGGCGAGGGTGAACACGCGGCAAGTTTGAAAAATCTGGCGGAAGAAGCTGGGATTATCTCGCACGTATACGATAAAAATGATGGCCTCAAAGATTTCTGCCAATCTATAGCTTGCGCATCTCTTTTCATCGCTGGGTCAACCGGCCCACTTCATATTGCCGCGGCTATCGATGTACCAACAATTGGCTTTTTCCCATCCAAGCGTTCATCGACGCCACTGCGCTGGCTGACGCTCAACAGTGATGGAAACCATCTCGGTTTTTGCCCTCCTGAAAAGGCAGGGGAAAGTGCAGATTTATCGCTGATTGATATCAATAAGAACTATAAAAGCATCCAGCAATGGATGAAAGAAAAGAACCTGTTTAATTAATACCAATACCTGGGGTGAAATGTATTACCGACATTTTCGGATTTTAGTAAGGGTCATTTGGCAAAGCATTATTTTGCTTGCCGCTCTGCTAATGATTGCAAGAGGATGGTCATTCTTTGAGTTTGCTAACTGGGAGCAAGTTTCGTCCAGAAGTATGGACGTCGCGCGGGCCTTTTTAACAGGGTTAAAGTTTGATCTGAAAGTCGCCGCAATAGGGCTGGCCCCCGCTTATCTTCTTGGGATGGCTTTTGCAGCCAGTCGTCACGGGTTTGGGTGGTTCCAGAGGGGCTTGTCCGTATACCTGGCTGTACTGGCATTGGTTGTTGTATCTGCATCTATCGGTAACTATTACTACTACCTGACCTTTGGCAATCATTTCGACATTTTTGTTTTTGGTTTGGGCGAAGATGATACCGTTGCAGTGCTGCAAAATATCTGGGTGGATTACCCAGTAGTGCAGACTTTTCTGGTATCCGTTGTCTCTGCAACAGGAGTTTTAAGGCTTGGCAAACTGATTCGTGAATCTGCTTCAAACAAGGTCTACAAACCTTTGAATAAGTGGCTGGTGACAGTTGCCGTGCTTGTAGCGCTGGTTCCCTATACCTTGGCGGTTCGAGGCTCAGCAGGGGCATTGCCTTTGAAGCGTTATCATGCCCAAGTGTCAGATTATGACCTCCTGAACAAACTTACTCCCAACGCGTTTATGGCATTGGATTGGGCCAGAACTGACAAAGCGAAAGAGTCTTCTTTTTTCCTGGTAAGCAAAGAAGCCCTGAAGGGGCTCAGCGCTGAATTTGGTCAGAGTGGCGCGACTCAAACGGCGCCTGAGTCCGCATATCTTGAGCAAAACCCTCCCCATATCGTGTTGGCTCTGATGGAAAGTATGGGCAGCAATGTTCTTGCCTATGATGATCCTGAAACCAATGACCTGCTTGGTGCGTTGCGTCCGCATTTTGAGGAAGACTTTGTTTTTCCGCGTTTTGTCTCGGGCACCAATGCCACCATCGACAGCATGGTAATGATGCTTTTTCACAGCCCTGTTCCGACGATCAGTCACTCCAGTGTTCAGAAGGTGAGGTTAACCGGATCTGCTGTATTGCCTTATAAAAAAGCGGGATACCGGGTGGTTTTTATCACGGCAGGCAACGGTATGTGGCGAAACCTTTCCAACTACTTTCCGCGTCAGGGTTTTGATGAGGTATTAGATGAAAACACTATAAAAAAGGTGTTTCCTGAAGCTGCAAAGGATGCTGATACTTGGGGCGTGCCGGATGAATATGCCTTTAAGCTGGCAGAAAAAATCCTTAAAGAAGCAAAACAGCCGACGTTTGTCATGGTGTTAACGGTAACGAATCACTCCCCTTACCGGCCACCTGAAAGCTACCGCCCTGCTCCTGTATATGTATCGGCAGATCTTGCCGCAAAAAATGAAGGGAGCCAGGTTGGTACGGAGAATATGCTCAAGGCATACCAGTATGCGTCTGACAGCCTTGGACAGTTTATATCCTCGATAAAGTCATCACCGCTGTCTGGGAAAACGGTAATAGCGGCAACGGGTGACCACAGAATGCGCCGGATGATGGTTCAGGATACTGAAGACCTGGCAACCGCCTTCGGTGTGCCGTTTTATCTCTATGTTCCCCAAGAAATTCAGAATAACGTAGATATCGGGTACGAGAAGCTCCGGCCCGGCTCTCATAAGGATATCTTCCCGACGTTATATGCATTGAGTCTTTCAGGTGCGGAATATACCTCGCTTGGTGGAAGGAACATGCTGGCGGTTAAGGATGATCCAATTAAAAGGTTTGGTTATCACGGTGCGATACTGATTAATGACCGGGGAGTGGTAACACCAAGTCAGCCCGGTAAACTGTATCTGTGGAAGGACAACAGTATAGAACCGGTGCCCGTTGAAAACCCGGATGTTAACCGCCACCAACAATTTCGGGAGTGGTTGTCTCTTTACATAAACAGCCAGATGGCAGGCTATAAATAACAGGAGCCCCGCAACGTCATGCGGGGTTTGCTTTTATGGGCGATCTTTTGGTGCTGTCCCTGTTCGGATCCAAAGGTCTGCATATTTCACAAAGGTTGAGTGGGCAGACAATACGGAAAGTAAAAAGCCCTGCTTTCCATCAAGGAAGCCAGCTTTGACGATATACATTTTTACAAAGCAACCCATGGCATGCAGGATCCCCTCACCAATACTGCTTTTTTTCCTCTTGCCTGACGCTGGTCCGCCCAAGCTTTGGCGTAGCCGCTGACTTCACCAGGTAGTGATGGAGATCGTTGTAGGTGTAATGAATGGCGTCGCTTCCAGATCGACGATGTTTACACCAGCGGGGATTTCCACTTTTTCATGAACCAGAGCATTGTCATAGCCGGTCAGTTTTGTGGGATAAAGACGTACAACTTTATCAGGGTACCAGCCACAGTGACGGATATATCGGCCAAACACCCAGCTCAGCCGGGGAATGCGGTATAAGGTGTTTTCCTGAGGCTTGTTCAGTGCTGCTTCAATGCTGTCACGTAGCTCAGGCGTCACACGCTCATCGGCATCCAGCCATAGAACATAGTCCGCAGTAACGTAAGACTGCGCCAACTGACGTTGCGGGCCAAATCCCGGCCAGTCGGCGTTAACATAAAACTTGTTGGTAAAGCGCCTGGCCACCTCTTCTGTGCCATCAGTACTACCTGAATCGAGTATTATGATTTCGTCAGCAAAATCCTTCACGGTTTCCAGACAGGCTTTAAGGTTTGCTGCTTCGTTTTTGACGATTAAGGCTACAGCGAGGCGTGGTTTTCCGTTTTCCGGATTAGTGAGTTCAGTCATGGGTTTCTCGTTCATTGTTCATTCGCGAGATTACCGTGTCTAGCTTGTCGGTAACCATAGGGACGGTAATGTCTGCCATAATGTCTCCACCTTTAACCCGGGTTCCCCAGGGAAGGGTATCAGCAGACTGGTTATGCTGAAGCTTTGCGTATTTGTCATAGACACTGACAACGAGGTCTTGGCTGTTATAAGGGCCGGTTCGGGTGGGATTGCTATGCCCATACAAGCCAATTACAGGTGTGCCCTGCGTTGTCGCAATGTGGGCTGGCCCAGAGTCCGGAGCCAGAACTGCCGTTGCTTGCTTGATGATGGCCGTGAGTTGCTTGAGCGATGTTTTTCCTACCAGGTTAATGATTGAGCTGTGCGCTGACCTGATAATATTGTCGGCAAGTTTTACCTCTCGCTCAGCCGGGGATCCGCAAAGAATCACCTGAAGGCCCCGCTTTTCAGCATAGTCGGCGACAGCCGCGTATCTCTCCGGCAGCCAGTTGCGTTCGTCTTTGCTTGCAGCCGGGCTAATGACCAGTGATGGTTTTCCGGCAATAATCTCCCGCGCGAAGTGGCAATCATCGGCGCTGACAGGGATCGACCAACGTGGTGTGGTTTCTTCCACCCCTAAATACCGGGTAAAGGCAAAAAAGCTGTCCAGCACATGCTGGGATTCCTGGTCATCAATTCGCTTGTTGGTAAACAACCATTGTGCTTCTTTTGACCGTGAAAAGTTAAACCCTACTCTGTACCGGGCTTTGATGCCAAGCGTAAGAATGCTTGCCCTCAGCGCAACCTGCATATGAACCAAAGCATCAAACCGGTGGTTCCTTAATTCCCGCCAAACCGCTTTCATGCCATCCAGGCCACGCTTTTTATCAAAGGTCACCACGTTAATGCCGGGCAAGTCACCAACAAGGCCTGACTCTACCTTTCCGATAATCCAGGTGATCTCCGTATCAGGCCATTGAGACTGCACTGCCTGGATAGCCGCAACAGCATGGCAAACATCGCCAATAGCAGAGAGCCGGAGAAAGCAGAGTGAATGAGGGGCTGAGGAGAACAGGGCCATAAGGGATTCTCTTTACGAAATTGGGGGAAATTATGCAGTTGCCGCCAACGATTGTAAAATGCCTGTCTCAATCATTAACAGGTAGCGTGGCGTGAAAGAGCTGACCCTGAACGATACCCACATTTGGTATGACCCTGCATTGTTATCCGAATCTCCGGAGGCGTGCTTTTCCGCTGATTACTGGCAGCAGCAGGGAAAAATATCCGGCAGTGCCAAAGGTCGCGGAACAACGTGGTTTATCCGGGGGAAGGAGCTGGAGATGGCACTGCGCCACTACCGGCGGGGTGGGTTGTTCGGAAAGCTTGTCAGTGACAGCTACCTTTTTACCGGTTGGGAGAGTACCCGTTCCTTCCAGGAATATGTGCTTTTGAAATGGCTGGCAGAACAGGGGGTAAATGTTCCTCGCCCGGTTGCCGCACGAGCGGTAAAAGCAGGAATGGCCTATAAGGCTGACATTCTTGTAGAAAAAAGTTCCTATGGCAAAAGATCTTGTACACCTGTTGGAGGAGGAGTCTCTCCCCGAAGAAATGTACCGGCAAATCGGGGCAATGATTGCCCAAATGCACCAGGCCGGTGTGAACCATACCGATCTGAACATCCACAACATCCTCTTGGATGCAGACCAGAAAGTGTGGATTATCGATTTTGACAAATGTGCGCGGCAACGTGGTGACAGCTGGCACCAAGATAACCTGTCCCGACTGAAACGGTCTTTCCATAAAGAGCTGGAACGCCGGTCAATTCATTGGCAAGAGGGGGACTGGTCTGCCTTGCTCCAGGGCTATGAAGATACAAAGCGGGCTTTAGCCAGGGACTAACGCTATACACGAATCTGTCACATTAGTATCATCCAACCTTCATGTTTAAAAATAACACAAAAGGTTCGGTGTGAATAAATCCTTGGAAACCATTTCGCTGAAGCAACGGTTCCATGCTACCGGGTGGCTTATCCTGGCCAACGCAATTTTATCTATTGCGATATCAACGCGTTATTTTGCCTACCTGCCAACTCCTCCTGATGCCAAAAGCTGGTTGTTCGTCATGGTGTCTGTATTAGGACAGATGCCATTGCTGGCAGGCGTAATTGGCCTGGTATGTTTACCTTTTGCTCTTATTCCTTATTCACATTTACGCCGTACATTACTGGCTCTGGTGGCATCAATAGGTATCGGCCTACTGGTTGTAGATACGTTTGTATTTGCCCAATACCGGTTCCATATTAATGCTGTTGTGGTCAATATGATCCTGGCCGGGCAGATTGTCAGTTTCCCTTTAATTACCTGGATTACTGTGATTGGAGGGTGTGCTCTGGTATTTGCGCTGGAGTGGTGGATGGTTAAGACCTTTGAAGGCGAACCATCCTTTATGAAGCGGAAAATTGGCCGTCGTTTCTCCCTGCTGGTATTCCTGTCTTTGCTGGTGGCGAATGGCATGCATGTGTGGGCGGCAGCCTATGGTTATCAGCCAATAACGACGGTAAAGCGTTTCCTGCCACTATACATGCCGGCAACAGCGAACAAATTCATGTCAAAGCACGGGTTTGTGGACCAGGCAGCATTAGACCGCCAGAATGCGATGAAAATGAAAGGTCAGAGTACCTTGAACTATCCTCTGTCACCGTTAAAAACTGAAGCGGTTGAGCAGCCGGTCAATATCATGGTGATTGCAGTGGATTCCTGGCGTGGGGATACCTTCAATGCCGACAACACCCCGAATATGTGGCACTACGCCAGAGTGGACAAATCTATAACAAGCATATATCCACTGGTAACGCGACGCGTACCGGTATTTTTGGTTTGTTCTACGGCCTGCCGGGCACATACTGGCATAGCTTCCTCGCAAACCAGCGCTCCCCTGTCCTGATGGATCGACTGAAGCAGCTAGGTTACAACATTGGTGTATTTACAGCAGCCCAGCTCCAGTCTCCAGAATTTAACCGTACGGTATTTGCCAATATCCACCCTCTGCGCAACGGATCTGAAGGTAACCGCCCTTCTGAACTGGATGCCAACCTGACCAAAGACTGGATCCATTGGTACCAAAAGGAACGCGATACAAGTAAACCTACCTTCTCATTCCTGTTTTATGATGCCCCGCATGGTTATGATTTTCCGGATGACTACCCGCATAAATATGAGCCAATGCTGGAGACGCTTAACTACCTTGAGCTGAACAACGACACCGATCCAACGCCGTTTATGAACCGCTATAAAACCAGTGTTCATTATGTGGACAGTAAGGTGAAAGAGGTTCTGGATACGCTTAAAAATGACGGCGATCTGGAAAATACGGTCGTTATTATTACCGGTGACCACGGACAGGAAGCCAATGACAACAAGCTCAATTTCTGGGGGCACAACAGTAACTTTACCGATCCTCAGGTCCGCGTTGCTTTCACCATGTTCGGCCCTGGTGTGCCAAAAGCCAATGCCTGGAACGATGAAAATGCGTTTACCAGTCATGAAGATTTGGCTCCAACGCTAATGCACAATTACCTGGGAGTGACTTCGCCGGTGTCTGATTATTCAACCGGTGTGGATTTGCTGGGTCAGGTTAAGCCCGGAAGTGGGTGATGTCTTCAAACTATGGCGGTTATGCCATTATCGATGATGCTTCCATTCTAGAGGTGACCGGTACCGGCATGTACCAGATGCTGGATAAGACCAACCGCCCGATAGGTGACAAGCCAGAAGCTTTCAGCCATATGCAGAAAGCGTTGGATGAGATGAGGCGGTTCAGTAAATAGACTCATTAATTACATGATTTTTAAAAAAATTGGAGCAGATATTGCTCCTTTTTCTTGCTTTGCCTCCTGTGGAATTGATCTGCCGGTACGAAATACTAAAGAATTGAGTTGACCATGTCTCGTGTTAACGACACGGAAGTGTATCAATTCACGTTGATTAGCTATGTGAAATCTACATTCTTAAATCTGGTGTCAAATTAAGTCTATTATGATGCTTTTGGGTTGATAACAAGCTGGTAATACTCATGACACATATAATCCAGAGTAAACTCTTCTCGCAAAGGAACGTGAAATTTTTCTGGAGATTTAGAAATTTCTATAATCTTTTCTTTTAAACCTTCGATCGTCAGGGGGCACAAGCATTGCTCAAATTCGGAACCGAAGATCTCTCTAGGGCCGCTTTTGCAATCGGTTGAAATAGTTGGAATACCTAGTGCTATTGACTCGAGTAAGACGGTTGGTAACCCTTCATAATCAGATGAAAGAACAAATCCACAAGAGTTGGAGATCCAAGGATAAGGATTGCTAGCGAAGCCTGGTAAGTGCACACGCTTTGCTGCTTTGGGGTGGTGTTTTAGCAAAGACTCTATTTTTGCAATTCGCTCTGTATGCTCTCCTAATAGAACTAAGTCGATATCTTGAATACCGGACTTCAGATACGCCTCTACTAGGCGATCTTGCCGTTTTGCAGCAGAAAAATTCCCAACATTGATGAAATATGGCTTTTCTGGCAGTGAAAGAGGCTCACTTGCGGACTTTTCTAGCTGCCTCAATGAAATTGCATTATAGATCACACGAGTATTAGATAAGCCAAATGTTTCTTTCAAGTCATCTTCCACGCCTTTAGACACGCAGATTACATTAAGGTTTCTGTATAAACGATGAATCTTTCTTACTCTTAAAAAGCGTTTAATCCCTTTGGCGTTGCTTAACCGATCATTTGTTAAGTTACTGTGCACGACATGATAGACATTCTTATAGCTGCAGTATTGCATGATCTTCGAAACCGTTTCTTGATGGCACAACACTAAGTCAGGCTCATCAGCCGTAATGTTAGTTTTGATGTAATCTGCAATCAGCTGAAATTTGGTTTTGTTGCTTACTCTTTGTTTGAAGAGGTTTCTGAGATTGGTATCGAGCGCATGGACCTTGATCTCTTTGGATAATGGGATCAGGTTTTCAAACGGCTTGATCGTGATGATGTGAACATCACAATCCTCAAATTTGTTAAGCCCTTCGCTTAAAACCGAGACCACTTTTTCGACACCGCCCCCTTTCAAGTGCGGCATAATTGAGATGATGATTTTCTTCTTCATTGTTAGACTCAATACCGATTGGCTTGGGTTTTGTGTTTTTTGTTGTACTGTTTTTGCCGCAACTGTTTAAACAGACGATACCCTTCTACTTGTATTTTGTTGATTAAGCTAAGCTTTCCTTTAACTTTACGTTGCCCGATGACGGATGAGGCTTGACTACGAGAAACCAATTGTGGGTGATAACTATATAGGGTCTGCTCGGTCCGCCATTCGTTATCCATAAAGTCATCAACGGGTTCAAAAAAACCATTGATCTTAGCTAGATATTGCGCAGCGACATCTGGTGCTATTGCATAAGCTGAGGTGCCACACGCGCCTTTCAGATTGGATATTAGTGTATATGTACTATCAATGGACTGAATTTTAACATGTTGACGTTCAAAAATATTACCCAGCTTGATTAAACCATACTGTTTAACTAGCGATTTAATATTACTTAGCTGAGCATGAAGATCACCATGTAACTCAATATTGTCTTCAAGGATCAGGATAGCTCTTGGAGCATAACGCAATGACGCCAAAGTGCGATATGGCTGGCCCAGCAACCAAGCTCTGGTAGCGTCAGTTGATAGCCTTTGAATTTAAGGCTTTTTGCAGCATCGTATATGCGATAGATATCGTGCTTGGGATTGCTTTTTATATTCTCTGCATCAAAAAACTCAAAGCTCACAGATGTCAACACATTGTTCATCTGCTCGCGTCTCTCGATTGATTCTTTTAGATTAATCACAAAGACTTTAATTGGCATTAGTTAGCCTCTTGTACGGATTTTTGAGTATTAACTATGGCACCGCAATTTCGACTAATATATCGAGCCGACTTTTCTCCCAAAGAGATTCTCTGAGAATTGCTAATCATTAATTCCGTCACAGATTGCGCAAGTTGAGTCTCATTTTGGACGATGTACACCAGCTTTTCAGCTCCCATTGCTTCCACAATATCTTTAAAATTAAAGTAACTAGGCCCAGTAATCACCGGTACACCGAGCGCTGCTGGCTCCAGAACATTGTGCCTCCCACCTTGTCACCAGCCAGGCTACCGCCCATAAAACAAACATCCGCTGCGCCGAGGAGAACCAACATCTCTCCCATAGTGTCACCAAGATACACCTGAGTCGTCGGTTTGATAGGTGAGTTTGTTGACGTTCGTCTGGCTACAGAAAGACCCTGTTTTTCACAAAGTTCAAATACGCTGTCAAACCGCTCCGGATGTCGGGGAACTAGGATTAGCAATGCATTGGGGTGATTGGTCAGCACTTCTTTATGTGCGACCAGTACTTGTTCATCTTCACCTTTGTGAGTACTGGCTGCGATCCATACCGGACGCTCGGTTCCCAGAAAAGCTCTAAGTTCCTTACCCTTCTGTTTAACATCATCTGAGATCTGGATGTCATACTTGATTGAGCCGGTAACTACTATCTTGTCTTTGTTGATTCCCAGTTTTTCAAAGCGGCCTGCGTCTTCCTCAGACTGGCAAAGTACTTTGGTTAAGCAAGGCGTTATCACATTGAATAGAGGCTGGATTCTGGTGTAATTCCTGAAGGATTTTTCTGACAACCGTGCATTAACAACAATAATTGGGATACCTGCCTTAGCGACTGTTGACAGCGTATTTGGCCAAAGTTCTGTCTCTACAATCAGGAGTTTTTCTGGTTTTACTGTTTTTAGAAACCCGCTTACCGCGAAACTAAAGTCGATAGGCATGTACCGGTGCTCAACGATATCACCGAGTTTGGCAATCTGTTCTGCCCCGGTGGGTGTGGTGGTGGTTACCACGATGGGTTGAGACGGATTTTGCTGCTTCAGAGCATTTATCAGAGGTATTGCCGCGATACTCTCCCCAACAGAAACAGCATGAATCCACAATGGTCTTGCTTTTGTGTTGAGCTCAGGTGTCTTTCCAAAATGCTCTTTCCAACGCTTGCCAACGCATGGTTTGTTTGGACGTTTTTTGAAAAGGCCATACAGTAGGAAAGGAGCAGCAACTACCAGCAGTATCGTATAAAAAAAACGGGCAATCATGCATTAGCCTCTTGGGCTGCCAGCTGTTTTAAACTGGACACCACTCGCTGAGGAGACAACTCGGTAAGGCATTTTAAATGTCCAAGCGGGCATTCTCGTTTGAAGCATGGACGGCACCCAATGTCGGTGTGCAGAATCGCTACTTTGTCTGCTAACGGCGGTGTGTAGCCTGGGGATGTAGAGCCATACAATGCGACAATATTACAACCCACAGCAGCAGAGACATGCATCAGGCCGGAGTCATTGCTGACCACAGATTCACATGCAGCCAACAGGTCAACAGCTTCGATAAGTGAGGTTGCACCGGCTAAATTTACGCAATGTTCCTGAATCTGTTCGGGCAATGCAGATTTTATTGCATTGGTAACATCCTGATCTTTTGCTGATCCGAACAGCCATACCTGATATCCACCTTCAATCATTTCCTTAGCTACAGCTGTGAAGTGTTGCTCTGGCCAGCGTTTTGCCGGTCCGAATTCAGCGCCAGGACAAAGGCCAAGCACAGGACGATTGGAGGTATTCAACCCGAATTTGTCTAATGTCGCTGATTGTGTGTCACTGTCAATGTTCAGTCGAGGTTTGGGAAGATCCGTAAGACAACCTGTGCCAGTCATTTCTGCCGCAGGATGCGCCAAGGCAACATACCGCTCAATCATTAAATCAAAAGCTTTTTTGTTATTGCGCAGGTCATTTCAACAGCCCATAACGCATTTCGCCTTTCCAGCCGGTACGAACAGGGATCTTGGCAAAAAACGGGATAAGCGCAGATTTGGCAGAATTAGGCAGGATGTAGGCGTGATCGTAGCCTTCTTCACGTAAGGCTTTGCCCAGTGTATACCGGATTCCCAACTTGAAAGCGCCATGGCCCAGCGGCATCTCCAGAGCCTTGTTGACCTCCGGCATTCTCTCCAAAATTGGCTTGCACCAGGCCGGTGCCATAACGTCGATCGTGGCGTCGGGGTACTGTTTTTTCAGGGTGATATACAGAGTTTGGGACATCACCATATCGCCCACCCAGGATGGGCCGATGACTAGAATTTTCATGGTTTAAGGGCTCTTGTTGGTATCTGAAAGTCAGACTTAGGCCATGCTTCTGGTGGTGAGTCTAACAAAATGCCCTAGCCGAGAGTATAATTTTACAGCGTAGTAATATAAGCAATTGATTTGACGCTGATGTCAGGTTTGTGGTGGGGAATATGTTTGATAATAAATCGATCCTGATTACCGGGGGAACCGGCTCATTTGGAAAAAAATACACCAAGACCATCCTTGAGCGGTATAAGCCCAAGCGACTGATTATCCTCTCCCGCGACGAACTGAAACAATTCGAGATGCAGCAGGAGTTTAATGCTCCTTGCATGCGCTATTTTATTGGTGATGTCCGTGACGCTGAACGGATGAAGCAGGCGATGGAAGGGGTGGACTATGTCATTCATGCCGCTGCCCTCAAGCAGGTCCCAGCCGCTGAATACAATCCAATGGAGTGTATCAAGACCAATATCCACGGTGCGGAAAATGTCATCAAGGCAGCCATTGCCAACGACGTTGAAAAAGTGATTGCGCTTTCAACAGATAAAGCGGCCAGCCCGATAAGCCTTTACGGTGCCACCAAGCTTGCTTCAGACAAACTGTTTGTTGCTGCGAACAATAATGTAGGCCAACGGAAAACCCGCTTTGCGTGGTGCGGTACGGAAACGTTGTGGGCTCTCGTGGGTCAGTCGTACCTTTTTTCAAACGCCTTATTGAGCAGGGCTCAGACCACCTCCCTGTTACCCATGCCGAGATGACACGTTTTTGGATTACCCTCCAGCAGGGGGTGGATTTTGTCCTCAAAAATTTTGAGCGTATGCACGGCGGAGAAATATTTGTCCCTAAAATACCATCTGTGAGAATTACGGATCTTGCCAAAGCATACGCGCCTGACCTGCCAATCCGCATTATTGGGATTCGCCCTGGGGAAAAACTTCATGAAGTGATGTGCCCAGCGGATGATTCCCATCTGACGCTGGAATTTGATGACCACTTTGTCATCTGTCCGACCATTAAGTTTTACAGCCTTGAGAATGACTTCTCATTAAACGGGTTGGGCGAGAAAGGAAAGGCGGTGGAGCAGGGGTATGAGTACCACTCCGGTAACAACCCGCATTTTCTCAACACCAAAGAGATCCTTGAGTTTGATAATCAGGCATCGTTGTAGTGAGTAAAGCAATGATCCCCTATGGCCGGCAGCAAATAGAACAACAGGATATTGATGCTGTTGTTGAGGTGCTCAAGTCTGATTTTCTGACTCAGGGGCCGAAAGTCCCCCTGTTTGAACAAGCATTGAAGGATGCCACCGGTGCCCGTCATGCTGTGGCGGTAAACAGTGCCACGTCTGCCTTGCATATCGCCTGCCTGGCATTGGGGTTGGGTGAGGGAGACAGACTTTGGACGTCTCCGGTTACTTTCGTTGCCTCAGCAAACTGTGGTCTGTATTGTGGCGCTGTCGTTGATTTTGTCGATATTGATCCGGACACCTACAACCTTTGTCCTAAAAAGCTTGAAGAAAAACTCATTCAGGCGGAAAAGTCCGGAACCTTGCCCAAGGTAGTAATTCCTGTCCATCTTGCCGGCATGCCCTGTGAGATGGAAAAAATCCACGCGCTGTCAAAACGCTTTGGGTTCCGTATTATTGAAGATGCATCCCATGCCATTGGTGCTCACTACCCTGATGGTACAGTTGGCGACTGCAGCTTTTCAGACATTACCGTTTTCAGTTTTCACCCAGTAAAAATCGTGACTACCGCAGAAGGTGGTGCAGCACTGACAAACGACGACGAATTGTCGCAAAGATTGGCGTTGCTGCGAAGTCATGGGATTACCCGGGAAGCGTCTTTGATGGAATCAGAGCCTCATGGCAGTTGGTATTACGAACAGATAGATTTGGGCTTTAATTACCGGATGACAGAACTGCAGGCTGCACTGGGTTATACGCAAATGCAGCGTCTTAAATCCTTTGTCGATGCACGTAATGAGTTGGCTGACCGTTACGACACGCTTCTTGCGGGTTTACCTATAAAGTTGCCAAAGTGCATCTCCGGCTACCATTCGTCATTTCATCTCTATGTGATGCGTTTGAAGGGGAAGCTGATTAAAAGGCACCGCCAGATTTTTGAGGCGCTTCGCCAGAACGGTGTCGGCGTAAACCTTCATTATATTCCGGTCCATACTCAACCTTATTATCAACGACTTGGGTTCCAATGGGGAGATTTTCCCGAAGCTGAATCTTACTACCGTGATGCAATCTCGCTGCCGCTTTTCCATGGAATGACAGATAAACAGCAAGACAGGGTAGTTGCAGTGTTGAAAGCGGTGCTGGAGGAAAAAAAGTGAAAGTCGCTATCATTCCGGCGCGTGGCGGCAGCAAACGCATTCCCCGCAAAAACATCAAATTGTTTCATGGAAAGCCCCTGATTGCCTATTCAATCGATGCGGCCCGACAGGCCGGCTGCTTTGACCGGATCATAGTATCGACAGAAGATGCGGAGATTGGCGAGATAGCCAAAAAGTATGGTGCAGAAGTACCTTTCGTTCGCCCCGGTGAAATTGCAGATGACCATGCCACGACGATTGAAGTTATCCAACATGCAATCAACTGGTGTGACAGTCAAAACTGGGAGCTGGATGCAGTCTGCTGCATCTACGCAACAGCGCCGTTCCTGACTGCGGGAAATATCCTCTCTGGCTTGCAGTGTATGGAAGTGCCAGATGTTCAATATGCCTTCAGTGCTACCACTTTTGCTTTCCCAATCCAACGTGCCATTTCTGTTTCTGGAAAGGAAGGCGTGAGGATGTTCCACCCGGAATTTGCACTTACCCGCTCCCAGGATTTGGAAGAAGCCTATCACGACGCCGGACAATTTTACTGGGGGCGGCCGGATGCGTTTCGTCTCGGTGAGCCCATATTTGCTGAGCACTCCAGGGCTGTGATACTTCCCAGAAAACAGGTCCAGGATATTGATACCCAAGAAGATTGGGAAATGGCAGAAGCGTTGTTTTCAGTGATGATGCAAAAATGAAAATTGTCTTTCGCACAGATGCCTCACTGCTTATTGGCAGTGGCCATGTGATGCGCTGTCTCGTGCTTGCCAATGCACTCCGTGAGCGTGGACATGCAATCCGTTTTGCCACCCGCCCTCAATCCGGCGACCTCATTTCCCGGATTAAAGCCCAAGGGTTTGACATTGTCCCCATGGAACAGCCAGAGGAGTGGGTATACCCTGAATCCGAGACGGATTACCGGGCTTGGCTGCAGGTTGAGTGGCAACAGGATGCCAGAGATTTCCTTACAAAGGTCACCGAGGCGGATTGGGTAATTATCGATCATTACGGTATCAATGCTGAGTGGGAAGGCGCTGTTCGAGATGCGCTGGGTTGCCGGGTAATGGCGATTGATGATCTGGTGCGGGAGCATATTGCGGATATCGTGCTGGACCAAACTCTCGGGCGCTGTGCAGCGGAATACCAAGGCAACAGCAACTTACCATTCGCATTAACCGGGACTGACTTCGCACTTGTGCATCCCTCTTTTGCCGAAGCCAGGGCTGGATTAAAGCCACCAGAATGCGCCGCCAACAAATGTCGCATTCTAGTGTCGATGGGGGGAGTCGATCAGCCCAATGCCACGCTAAAAGTGCTTCAGACGTTGGCACGCAGCGAACAACTCAGTGTAACTGTGACGGTACTGATTAACCCCCAGGCACCGCACTACCATGAAGTGCTGGCGTTTTGCCGGCAATTCCCCCGGTGGATAACGCAGCTCGATTTTGCCGAAAACATGGCTGAGATTATGTGCGACCATGATATTGCCATTGGTGCACCGGGGACGACATCCTGGGAGCGGGCCTGCGTTGGGTTGCCGAGCATTGTTGTGCCCATCGCGGATAACCAGCGACAGACCGCCACAGTGTTGGCGAAATATTGTATCGCCAAAATTGTTGAACTGGATGATATCGAAAGCGACCTTATCCCTGTGGTGAAAGAGCTCATCGCTTCACCGGATTCAAACTCCAGTGCGGGGCTCATTGTCTGTGACGGCTTAGGTGTCCGACGTGTTGTCGCTGCAATTGAGTGCCAGGAGTCCCAAGTGTCTTTGTGTTTAAGAAAGGCAAATAGTCATGACTGTAAACAGGTTTTTGACTGGCAGTTACTGCCTCAAACCCGAAGGTTTGCACTTAACCCTACGCCGCCGTCTTGGGAAGAACATACTAAGTGGATGCAAGCTAAACTCGTTTCACCCGATGACTACTTTTATATAATTGAGAAACATATAACCGGCGAAGCGCAGCGAGGGTGTGGTGTTGTGAGATTGGATCGCAAACCCGACGGGCATTACCTTATCTCGATTTTTGTCGATCCTGGATTTTATGGGCAGAGCGTAGCATCTCAAACATTGAAAATGCTCGACACTATTCACCCGGACATAGTGATTGATGCCACGGTATTATCAGGTAATGAGGCGTCGCAAAAGCTGTTCACAAAAGCTGGATACAACAGACTGTCAGCTGAGTTTTTCCAACGCCAGCCCGTTTCCAGGAGGGGGAATTGAATAATTTTATTGAAATTAACGGGCGGAAAATTGGACCGGATTTCCCTCCCTACATCATTGCAGAGCTCTCAGCCAACCATAATGGTGATATCAACCGGGCATTCCAGATTATGGAAGCGGCGAAGGAAGCCGGTGCCGATGCTATTAAACTGCAAACTTACACTGCAGATACAATAACCATCGACTGTGATAGCGAAGATTTTCAGATTCACGGTGGGCTGTGGGATGGCAAAACACTTTACCAGCTTTACCAGGAAGCTCATATGCCCTGGGAGTGGCATAAGTCATTGTTCGAAAAAGCCAAAGAGTTGGGAATTACCGTTTTCAGCTCTCCGTTCGACTCAACTGCTGTAGAGCTGCTTGAAGAACTGGATGCCCCTGCATACAAAATAGCTTCGTTTGAAGCTATTGACCTTCCCTTGATCAAACGTGTCGCCCAAACCGGAAAACCACTGATTATTTCTACCGGCATGGCGGATGAGCAGGAAATTCAGGAAGCTATTGAGACAGCCAGAGAAAACGGCTGTAACCAGTTGGTTATTTTGCATTGTGTCAGTGGTTACCCAGCGCCAGCAGAACAATATAACTTGCGCACTATTCCCGATATGAGCGAGCGGTTCGGAGTTTTGTCAGGCCTGTCTGACCACACTATAGACAATGCTACGGCTGTGGCGTCTGTTGCGCTTGGCGCATGTATCATTGAAAAACATGTCACTCTGGACAGAGATGGTGGAGGTCCGGATGACACCTTTTCCCTTGAACCTCAGGAACTGGCGAGCCTCTGCGAGATGCAAAAACCGCTTGGCAGGCTCTGGGAAAGGTAAATTACACCCGTACCGATGCAGAAAAAGAAAACGCGCAGTTCAGACGCTCACTATATGCGGTGGAAGATATTCAAGCGGGTGAAATGCTGACGGAGGAGAATGTCCGCAGCGTCCGTCCGGGGTTTGGGCTGGCGCCCAAATATCTGAATAACGTGCTGGGGAAGGCTGCGGTTCGAGATCTGGTGAAAGGTGAGCCTCTGACAATCGAGTTTCTGGAAAACTAGGGCACCATGCCTTTAGTGCCCTGATATTTTTCAGTAACGCGTTGTGCCATCGGGTTTGGATCTTAACAGCTTAAGATTCCACATATATTGCTCCGGTCGACCTTCCAGGAATTGCTCGATAGCCGCATTCATCATACGCGCATCATCTTCTTCACTTCCTGTAGGGAAAGGGTCCAGCGCCGGCAGAACGTGTACCTCGAAGTTTCCGGTTTCACGGTTATAGATTGGCATTAACGGTACAATTTTAGCTTTTGCCAGCCTTGCCATTTTCCCGAGACCGGACAACGTAGCTTTTTCTGCCGCAAAGAACGAGACAAATACGCTGTAATCCGGGCCGTGATCCTCATCGGGCAGGTAGTAACCCAGATAGCCCTCTTTGATTGATTTAATAAACGGCTTGATACCGTCAGCACGCTCATGAAGACGGCCCCCATACTTGAGGCGTTGTTTGTTAAGAAGCCAGTCTGCAACCGGATTTTTCTGTTTTTTGAACATCGCTGCTACGGGCAGCCCGCGCGAGGCAAGCTGAACACCAGGGTAATCAATCGCCCAGCCATGAGGGACAAGAAGGACGACATTGTCACCATTTTCAACAACCTGGGTCAGGTGTTCTTCATTAAAAAATACCGTACGCCTTTCAAGGAATTGTTTACTTCTCACCATGATTGAAGCCATACCCAGCATGACGCAACCACCGGTGATATAACACTGCTCCAAAATATGCTGGCGTTCTTCGTCAGACTTTTCCGGGAAGCATTCCTGAAGGTTAATAACGGCACGACGCTTGGCAAGATTGTTCAGTCGGGTCATGCGAAGGGCGATTTTTTCAGCGATTTTATCTCGAAGGCGAAAAGGCAGAAAAGCCAGAATGGCAGCAAATCCGATACCGAGCCAGGTGCCCCAGTATTTGGGGTGCAGATAACTAGTTTTAAATTCTGGCTTATACATTGTTAGAAATCTTCTTGTCTATTGAGCAATGATATAGTAGAGATAACGATATTAAAAAGAAGCTCAAGCTCTCTGGATGACTGAGTGGAACATCAGTCAAAGAACAAATAAAGAAAGTTAAAATCAACATTAAAGAGATAAATGAATATGTTTCTTTTCGTTCATTAAATCGTCGATATGTATAAATAATTATTGGTAGTAGAAGCATGATAGTACCAATAATACCGTATCTCACTAAACTGTCTAATGTCTGATTGTGAAAGTGATTTGGATTAAGAGAAATTAATGACTCTGATATCATATCTTTGTTAAAAAGATCTCTAAGAGATTGATGATAATTATTGCCATATCCCCACAGGGGTTTTTCTTTTACTAATATAAAAGAGCTTTTCCACATTGAAAGTCTCAATCCAATCGAGCTTCCGTAGTCGTTGTTTGATATTCTTTGAATTTCTGCCTGAGTTTGTTCAATTCTGCTTTCTATCTGTTGAGTAAGTAAATTAGGTTTGGAGAATGTTAGAAATAAACCAGTTAAAGCAGTTAATATAGTAAGGCTGAGTAGCGTTTTCCACCTTCTGTCAAAAACCATCATCAACGGTATACAAATAAGAAGTGCTACCCAAGCTCCACGCGTTTGGCTTATTGAGATTGACATTGCTGCAGCTATAACTGATATTATATTTATACAGCGATATAATCTTTGACGAAAAGAGAAAAACAAAACAGTCGACATTATCAACAAACTTACACAGATAGTTGATAATGGAATGGGATTCATTTTCCACGAAGCTCGTGGTAAGTTTAAATATGCGAATGCATAGAATGAAACACCAAATAGAAATAAGGAAGAAATTGCAAGTAGTATAGAAATGCTTCTTTTTGAAAATGCGTTTCTAGGAATGATTAACGTGAAAAATAAACAAATAAATACTGTTCTAAGTAAAGTTGAACTTGAATCAGATGTATATCTAAACACTGTCAAAGACAAGGCGGCGAAGAAAATGAGATATAGAGGTTCAGGATATTCCTTTAGGTTATTTTTAATCACCTCAAGTCGGCTAACTAAAGCAACTATAAAAAAGCAAATTGCTGTCACAGTTGCCAGTTCTTTATTATTCCCAACAAAAAAGAACTGGCCAGTATAAAACCATATGACCAGTGAATAAAAAATCACATTATGCAATCGTGATGTCAAATTTTTTTTGTTTACTTCTTTCATTTAAAATTAACTTAGTATTCGTCTTTATTCATAATCGCCATATACTCCGCCACGCCTTCGGCAACGGATTTGAATGCTTCTGGATAACCGGCAGCACGTACCTTGGTAAGATCTGCTTCGGTGAACATCTGGTAGCGACCTTTCAGGTGCTCAGGGAACGGAATTTCTTCTGCCTGGCCTTTACCGTGGAATGCGATAACTGCTTTGGCGACTTCGCTGAATGGTTCTGCGTGTCCTGTGCCGCAGTTAAAGATGCCAGATACACCGTTTTGCCAGAACCACAGGTTCATTTTGCACACGTCACCAACGTACACGAAATCGCGCTTGAAGGTTTCACTGCCTTCAAACAGTTTCGGGTTTTCGCCTTTAAGGATCTGGGTGTTCAGGTGGAATGCTACAGAAGCCATGCTGCCTTTGTGTTGCTCGCGTGGGCCGTACACATTGAAATAGCGGAAGCCTGTAATCTGAGACAGTTTTTCACCGTGTTCTTCTGCATCTTTCCAAAGACGGCGTATATAGTTGTCGAATTGCTGTTTGGAGTAGCCGTATACGTTCAGGGCACCTTCGTATTCACGCTCTTCAATGAAATCGCTGTCACGGCCGCCGTATGTGGCTGCAGATGATGCGTAAAGGAATGGGATTTCGCGGTCGAGGCAGTAGTGAAGCAGTTCTTTTGAATACTCATAGTTGTTGAGCATCATGTATTTGCCGTCCCACTCGGTAGTGGCTGAACAGGCGCCTTCGTGGAATACAGCTTCGATAGGGCCAAAGTCATCACCTGCCATAATCTGGGTCAGGAAATCTTCTTTGTCCATGTAATCAGTGATGTCCAGATCGATCAGGTTGACAAATTTGGTGCCGTCTTTGAGGTTATCCACGACCAGAATGTCGTTGTAGCCTGCTTCGTTGAGTGCCTTGACGATGTTGCTGCCGATCATGCCGGCGCCGCCAGTTACAATAATCATACCTTCACCTAATATTTGTCAGTAGCCAATGGCTGAAATGGTTGTCTTAACCGACTGGCCAATATGGTAACATTGTCTCTATACGGTGGGCCAAGGATTGACACGAAAGATGAAAACCCGAGATCGGATAATCCATACTGCCCTGACGCTTTTTAATGAGCGGGGCGAGCCAAATGTTACCACTAATCATATTGCTGCAGAGATGGGCATCAGCCCGGGTAATTTGTACTACCACTTCCGCAATAAAGAAGAAATTATACACAGTATCTTTGATCTTTACGCCCATGATTTGACCATGGCGTTCAGCTGAAAAAGCCGGGATCAAATGCAGGAAGGGATGGCACTGTACCTGGATGCGACCTTCTCCCTGATGTGGCGCTACCGTTTCTTCTACGCCAATCTGCCGGATATCCTGCGCCGTGATGAATCCTTGCAGGAAAAGTACCTTGTGGCTCAAAAGCGGATGAAGGCAAACCTTACCGCTGTTATCCGTCAGTTTGATGAGGCAGGGTGGGTGGCTATTGATGAAGCATCCCAACAGGACATGGCCAATACCTTGAAGCTGGTGGTATCGAGCTGGATCTTTTACCAAAGCGCCCAGGTGCCCGGCACCGTGATTACCAAACAGGTGGTATACCAAGGGGTTCTTCAGGTTTTGGCCATTGTCAGGCCGCTGACGACTGAACTTGGTCGTCAAAACGTAGACAAACTTATCCAGCTTTACCGGGATCAGACGCCACAATCGTGATCTGTGGCAACCTGTTACACAAACGCCGTCGACTTCTCTGCTCACACCCTCTTAAAATCGCCGAAATTGCCGAATAGCTGCCGCCAAATGCGGTGGCTGTTTGGACGGATATTCGTTTGCATGCCACTATTTCAGAATTAACACTCAGTTTGCAGCACCTTTTTCTAAGCTGGCTGTAACTGCCCCACCATACCGGAGAAAGTGATGTCCGCAGCGTTTTACGAGCAGATTCGAGCTCAGATCGAGGAAGTGAAGGCCGAAGGCTCTACAAAAAAGAGCGTGTGATTACTTCTGCCAGCAGGAAGAATCGACGTGAGCACCGGTGACAGCGTGCTGAACTTTTGCGCCAACAATTACCTGGGGCTGGCGAACCACCCCGCGCTGATTGATGCAGCGAAAAGCGGAATGGATGAGCATGGTTTCGGCATGGCATCAGTGCGCTTTATCTGCGGAACGCAGGATGCGCACAAGGCACTCGAAGAGAAGCTCTCTGCTTTCCTCGGTATGGAAGATACCATTCTGTATTCGTCCTGTTTCGATGCGAATGCCGGTTTGTTTGAAACCATCCTCGGCCCGGAAGATGCCATTATCTCTGACGCGCTGAACCATGCCTCGATCATTGACGGTGTTCGCCTTTGTAAAGCCAAGCGATTCCGCTATGGCAACAACGACATGGCTGATTTGGAGCAACAACTGATCGCTGCGCATGAAGCCGGTTGCCGCCACACCCTGATTGTGACTGACGGCGTGTTCTCCATGGATGGCGTGATAGCTAACCTGCCTGCGGTCTGTGACCTTGCAGAAAAATATGGTGCGCTGGTCATGGTAGATGACTCTCATGCCGTTGGCTTTATGGGAGCCAATGGGCGTGGTACCCACGAACACCACAATGTCATGGATCGTATCGACATTATTACCGGCACACTGGGTAAGGCAATGGGTGGCGCGTCCGGCGGTTACACTGCCGGCAAGAAAGAAGTGATTGAGTGGCTGCGCCAGCGCTCGCGTCCGTACCTGTTCTCGAATTCACTGGCACCTGCGATTGTCAGTGCTTCCCAGCGCGTTATTGATCTGCTGGCAGAAAGTGGTGACCTGCGTGAACGCCTGTGGGAAAACGCCAACCATTTCCGTGCCCGCATGAGCGAAGCCGGCTTTACCCTTGCCGGTGCTGACCATGCGATCATCCCGGTGATGCTGGGGGATGCGAAACTGGCGTCAGAATTTGCTGACCGTATGATGCAGGAAGGTATTTACGTGATTGGATTCTCCTTCCCGGTGGTACCGAAAGGCCAGGCACGTATCCGCACCCAGATGTCCGCGGCACACAGCCGTGAAGAGCTGGATCGCGCCATTGATGCCTTTATCAAGGTAGGCCGCGAAATGGGAGTGATTGCATGAGCAATACCATGAAAGCCCTGGCTAAACTCAAGGCTGAACCGGGTATTTGGATGACCGAGGTTGAAAAGCCGGAACTCGGCCACAACGACCTGTTGATTAAAATCCGCAAGACGGCCATTTGCGGTACTGACGTACACATCTACAACTGGGATGAGTGGTCACAAAAAACCATCCCGGTTCCTATGGTGGTCGGTCATGAGTATGTAGGCGAAGTTGTCGCTGTCGGTCAGGAAGTACGTGGTTTCCAGGTGGGCGACCGGGTATCCGGTGAAGGCCACATCACCTGTGGTCACTGCCGCAACTGCCGTGCTGGGCGCACGCACCTTTGCCGCAACACCATTGGCGTAGGCGTTAACCGTGAAGGGGCATTTGCTGAATACCTGGTGATCCCGGCGTTCAACGCTTTCAGGATCCCGGAAGGTATTTCGGATGATCTGGCCTCTATCTTCGACCCTTTTGGCAATGCGGTTCACACTGCGCTGTCGTTCGATCTGGTCGGTGAAGATGTGCTGATCACCGGTGCCGGCCCGATTGGCATTATGGCGGCGGCTGTTGCACGTCACGTCGGGGCTCGCCATGTGGTGATTACGGATATCAATGAATACCGTCTGGATCTCGCACGAAAGATGGGAGTGACTCGCGCAGTAAACGTTGCGACTACCAGCTTGATGATGTGATGAAAGATCTTGGTATGACCGAAGGCTTCGATGTGGGCCTTGAAATGTCCGGTGTACCGGCGGCATTCAGCGCGATGCTTTCTTCAATGAATCACGGCGGGAAAATTGCACTGCTGGGTATCCCGCCATCTCATATGGGAATCGACTGGAATCAGGTGATCTTCAAAGGTCTTGTTATCAAGGGCATCTATGGCCGGGAAATGTTTGAAACCTGGTACAAGATGGCAAGCCTTATTCAATCCGGGCTGGATCTGTCTCCGATTATTACCCATCACTATGATGTTGAAGATTTCCAGCAAGGCTTCGATGTGATGCGCTCCGGTAAGTCAGGTAAGGTCATCCTGAACTGGGATTGATAGACATTGCTTCTGATATAAACCCGCTGCCAGCGGGT